>JAQBNT010000240.1 GCA_028288445.1 Hymenobacter sp.
GGCCGTGCTGCACTGGCATATGGATACGTTTACGGTGCCGCCGGGCGCTGTGCGGGTGGGCATGTCGGCGGCGACGGCTACGCAGGGTTTTGTGTGGGGCGACGGGGTGATTGGGCTACAGTTTCACCCTGAGATGACGGTGGCTATGGTGGAGCAGCTCATGGCTGACGAAGGGCATGAGCAGGCCGGGGAGCAGGAATTCGTGCAGACCGCAGAGCAGATTCGCGCCAAGCTGAAATCAGTCTGGAAGGGGCGCAAGCTGCTGGAGGCGCTGCTGGAGAATCTGGTGGCGGTGCATGAGGGGGAAATAGATTCGCTGAAAAATTAAGCCTCAAAATAGTAGAGCATCAAAAAGCCGCTTCGGGTTACTGGAGCGGCTTTTGGTGCATTAATGAAGCAATGTCAATAGAGACGCAATACTACTTAATTCCAGTTGTTGCCTTCGCAGTATTTAGTGTCTGCATCTGGCTCGCGCACCGTTTTATTAAAGCGCAAACGATAACCAGGGGTGTTCGAATAGTGCTTTGGACTGGCGCGCTACTGTTCAGTGGTGGGTTATTCTTGGGCCTGGGATTGATAATGTTAGTTGTATTTATGGCCCAGCACCCGATGGACCCGACGGTGAAGTGATATTTTAAAACCCCTTCGGCAACTCAATGCCCTTGATGGTCTTGTACAAGCTCAGGGCGTTCTGGTCGGTCATGCCAGCTACGAAATCAGTCAGTAGCAAAATCTTTTCATAAGCCGAAACGCCTGCCTGGTGGCCTTCGGCGCGGAACTGCTCGGGGAGCAGCAGGAGCAGCTTGCGGCTGCGGTGGCCCTGGCTGTGGTCGAACACGGCGCAGAGGAAGGCATCGAGCAGGCCGCCGAGGACTTCGAAGCCGGCGGCTTCGATTTCGAGCACCGGGCGGCTGCGGTAGAGCTGGTTGATGCTCAGGCGCTGCACTTCCTGGAGGTCGGCCCAGCAGCTAAGCTCTTTGATGAGGGACTGGTCGTACTCGCCGCGCAGGATGGCGGGGGCGTGGTGGGCGAACAGAGCGGCCAGCTCGTTCACTAGCTTGCCGATGAGGCGGGCGCGGACGTAGCCCAGCTCCTCGCGCCAGTCGTGCCACTGCACGCTGCCCACGCGGCCGGCTGGGTCGTTAAGCATGCGCTTGAGCAGCGGCAGGCCGGTTTCGGGGGCGATGAGGCCGAGCTTGAGGCCGTCCTCGAAGTCGATGATGCGGTAGCAGAGGTCGTCGGCGGCTTCGACGAGGAAGGCCAGCGGGTGGCGGTGGTAGAAGCCGGCGGCGGCATCTTTGGGCAGCAGGCCCAGCTCGGCGGCCACGTGCTGGAAGCGGGCGCTTTCGGTCTGGAAATGGCCGTATTTCTTTTCCGAAGCGCCGCCGACCTGGGCGGTTTCAGTGACCAGGCTAGGCTTGGGGTATTTGGTGAACGCGCCCAGGGTGGCGTAGGTGAGGCCCAGGCCGGCGGTGCCGGTGCTGTGCGCGGCGTAGGTGTGCGTGAGGATGCGGAAACCGGCCGCGTTGCCCTCGAAATGCTGCAAATCGGCCACTTCGGCGGCGGTGAGCTGCGCCAGATACGGCGCGGCGGCGGGGCTGAGGAAGTAGCTGCTGATGGCGTCCTCGCCGGAGTGGCCGAAGGGCGGGTTGCCGATGTCGTGCGCCAGGCAGGCGGCGGCCACAATGTCGCCGCAGTCCTGGTCGAGGTTGGGCAATTGGGCGGCTAGTTCGGCATCGGCTTCCATTAAATGGCGGGCGGCGAGGCGGCCCAGCGAGCGGCCCACCACGGCGGTTTCGAGCGAGTGGGTGAGGCGGGTGTGCACGAAATCGGTTTCGGGCAGGGGCATCACCTGGGTTTTGCGCTGCAAGCGCCGGAAGGCGGAGCTGAACACCACGCGGTCGTAGTCCTGCACGAAGGCCCCACGCACGGGGGCGGCGCTGGCGGGCGGCAGCTGCTGGTCGGGGAAGCGGCGCTGCGAGAGCAGGCGGGGCCATTGCATGGGCATCGGGAAATACGCGAAAGGGTGAGCGGCCAGCAGAGCTACTACGGTTAGCGACTTGGGCAGCGAGGCAAAGATGGCCACCCCAAACTTGGGGTGGAGGGTTTGGGCTCCAATTCCTTCGCCCCAAGTTTGGGGCGGAGGTTTTGGCTCCAAATATTGCTCCCCAAGTTTGGGGTGGCCGGTTTTGGCTCCAAATGCTGCTCCCCAAGTTTGGGGTGACTGATTTTGGCCTCAAATGTCCCGCCCCAAGTTTGGGGTGGTCGGTTTTGGTCCCAAATCCTCCGCCCCAAGTTTGGGGTGGCATGGTTTGAAACCAAAGATGCCCGCGCAGCTACCGCGCCAGCTGCTCGTCGAGCTGCCGGAAGGGGTTGAGCGTGTTCAGATTCAGGACAAACCGGATGCGGTCGGTAAAATCCTGGCGGCTGGCGGGAAGGCCGTTGGCGTACTGCGAGCCAGCCACGGGCAGGTAAAAGCTGAGGATGTCGCGCACCACGGGCATCACCAGGCCGGCATCGTAGTAGGTTTTGCGGGCATTGCCGGGATTGCCGATATCCGTCTGCGGCGTGCTGCTGACCCCGAAATCGGCGAATACCGCGAGGCGCGTCACCGGCAAGTCGACTTGCAGGTTGAGGGTGCTGAGCCAGCTGGTGCTGTACACCGGCAGGAAGGCTTTGAACGCGCCGTCGCGGTCGTCGGTCTGGTGGTACTGGGCGGCGAAGGTGGGCGAAATCTGCTGGCGGTCGAGGAAGGCGGTTTGGCGGCGGTAATCGGGGCTGCCGCTCAGGCCCAGCACGAAAGACGGGCCGCTGGGCTGCTGCAAAAACCGCCCTCCAAACAGGCGCGCCTGCACCCGCCGGCGCTGCGAGTAGAAGCGGAAATAGGTGGCGCTGGCCCGCAGCAGCAGGGACTGGCGGTTGTTGGCATCGTCGGCGCTGCTGGCAATCATGCGGTTCAAATCCACGCCGGCGCTCCAGCCCTGCAAGGCGTTGGCGTGGCCCACCACGTACGTCACGGCCTGAAACACGCCGGTGCGGTCGAGGTCCTCATCGGCCACGATGGTGTTGGCCAGCGTGAGGCGCTGCTGCGGGCCCGCGCCCGGCGCGTGGGGCCACACCAGGCTCACGCTGGGCTCGTATTTAATGTAGCGCTCGAAGCGCTGCACGCCGAAGGCGATGGTGGCCTGCCGCGAAAAGTGCTGGGGCAGCACGTTGAGCTGGATTTTGCCGATGCCGTTCAGCTCGTTTCGGCTGAAGCTGTACAGGGGCATGGCCAGGTATTGCAGGCGCTTGGGGGCCAGCGGGCTGTTGTAAAACGCCGCGCCGAGCATGAATTTATCCGACGTATTGGCCCCCAGCACCGGCACCCAGTTGATGGTGCCCTTGTCCCAGCGCTCCACGCTGGCCAGCGGGCGCAGGCGGATGGGGGTGAAGCGGGACGGATGGTCGGCGAGGGTGAGGCGGTCGTTGCGGCGGTTGAGTTGGGGCGTGACGTAGTTGGCATCCACCACGAGGGCGGCTACGTTGGCGCGCTTGAAGTTGAGCTGGCTGGTGGCTTCCTCCTCGGCGTTGGGGTCGGTGTTGCCGAAGGGCGCGGTCCAGAGGGTTTCGAGCACCTTGCCATTGGCATCGACGGACGACACGGGCACGGCCCAGGGCGTGGGCGAATCGGTGCGGACCAGCACCTTCACCACGTCGTTGAAGCTGGCCAGGGTCTGCAAATCGGCGTCGTAGTGCTGCGTGTTGGTCAGCATGCCCTGGAAAAACCAGCCCAGCTTCTGGCCCGTGCTTTCCTCAAACACGGCCTGCATGTCCTCGGGGTAGGGGTGCTTGAACTGCCACCGCTCGTAGTACAGGTGCATGGCCGCGTCGAATTTCGCCTGCCCGAGGTAGCCGGCCAGGTACTTCAGCAGCGAGCCCGTTTTCTGGTACACCACCACGGCCGAGTTCACCATCGTGTAGCTGGCCATCGAGGGGCCTTGCACCGGCTGGTCGAGGCCGCGGCTGGCCAGCATCTGGTAGGGCACCTGTTCGAAAGCGGCCCGGGGCAGCTGCTCAAGGCCGAAGGTGCGGGCAACGAGCGGCTTCTGGGCGAGGGCTATCAGGCCGCTGGGCTTTACGGTATCCAGCTCGCTCACGCGGCCTTCCTCGTAGGTGTTCACGCCCTCGTCCATCCACGGAAAATCCCGCTCGTTCGAGCCCAGAATGCCGTAGAACCAGTTGTGGCCTACCTCGTGCACGATGGCTTCGGGCATGGTCACGGTCACCATCGGGTACTCCATGCCGCTGCCGGCACTCAGGGCCCCATCCACGGCCGTCGCGGCCGAGTAGGGGTACTCGCCTACCCAGCGCGAGTAGTAGGTGAGGGCATCGTTCACGTCCTGGAGGCCCTTTATCCACCGCGTCGCCTCCTTATTGGTGAAGAGCACCCACGAGGTGACGGTGCGGCCCGAGGGCAGCGTCACGCCGCTTTTCAGCACGTTGAAGCGCTTATCGGCAAACCAGGCGAAGTCGTGGATGCGGTCCTGCTTGTAGCGCAGGGTTTTGGTGGTGGCATCGGAGGGCGGGAATTTCAGGTCGGTGCCGAAATCCTGGGCGGTTTTCTTGGCGGCGGTGGCGGCGGCCAGGGCGTCCAGGCGGGCGCGCTCGTCGGGGTTTTGCAGCTCGCCGGTGGCCCCCACGGTGTAGTTGGTGGGCAGGGTGATGGTAACGTCGAAGGAGCCGAACTCGGAGTAGAATTCGCCCTGGTCGAGGTAGGGGATGGGGTGCCAGCCGCGCCGGTCCAGCACCGCCGGCTTGGGGTACCACTGCGTAATCTGGTAGCTCTGCCCCACGTGCCCAAACCGCGAAAACGACGCCGGAATCTTCACCCGAAACGGCGTGCTGATGCTGGCCGTGGCCCCCGCCGCCAGCGGCGTCGGCAGCACCAGCTTGGCAATGTCGGCATTTTCGGGGTCGAATTCGAGCTTGGCCGCCTGGCCATTCACCTTAAAGTCGAGCCCGTCGATAAAGCCCCGGTCCTCGGCTTTGGCAAACTCGAACCGGCGCTTGGCATTGCGGAGCTGCTGCTTGGCAAAGGCCGTCGAGTTATCTTTATAAGCATTCGGCCATAGGTGGAACCAGATGAAGGTGAGGGCCTCCGGCGAGTGGTTGATATAAGTCAGTTCCTCGCGCCCGGTGAGGACGTTGGTCTTGTCATCAAGCGCCACGTCGATGGAATAGTTGACTTCCTGCTGGAAGTACGGGCCGGCTGCTTTGGGTGGGGTGGGCTTGGGCGTGTGGCGCTGGGCCAGGGCCAGGCCGGGCAGCAGGGCCAGCAGGCCGACGAGTATGCGTTGGGTCATGGTCAGAAGCAAGGCCGGGAGTAGCACCGCGCCTACGGGACGAAGCTACGGCGCGGCTTGAGACTGCGGGATGGCAGCAGGTTGAGAATTGGCTGCAATCGGCCGGAAATCGTAATTGAGCTATCCAGTCTTCTCAAAAAACATTCAGCAATTCATATAAAAATGGCTACCAAAACCAACCTGCAACGCTTCCTCGACGCTCAAGCCTCGTCGTACCAAACCGCGCTGTCCGAAATCAAAAGCGGCCGCAAGCGCAGCCATTGGATGTGGTTCATCTTTCCCCAAATCCAGGGCCTGGGCCTGAGTGAAACGGCCAGGTTCTACGCCTTGGCCGATGCTCAGGAGGCGAAGGATTATTTGGCGCACCCCGTTTTAGGTGCCCGGCTGCTGGAAATATGCCACGCGCTGCTTGGGCTGGCCTCCGCTGATGCCCACAATATTTTCGGCAGTCCCGATGACCTGAAGCTGAAGTCTTCGCTGACGCTGTTTGCATCGGTGGGCGGCAGGCCGGTTTTTCAACAGGTGCTGGATAAGTTTTACCACGGGACGCCGGACGATAAAACGCTGCGCATCCTGGCCGCGTTAGCAGCAAATTCCTGAACACCTTTGGTAATGAAACACTGGCCGCTGCGATAGATGGTTAAGCAAAAAACGCAGGTCATTTTTTAACCGAAGAATGGAAGCAAGACCGAAAATTGACGTGCCCCAAACGCCGGCCGACAGGGCCGGCGAGCTGTTGGCCGGGAGCGCGCTGGTGCTGCTTTGGGCGCTTACTATCTGGAGCTTTTTCACCCTGCCCGCCACCATTCCGGTGCACTTCAATGGGGCCGGGGTGCCCGACCGCTACGGCGAAAAGGGCAGCCTGCTGCTGCTGCCGCTGGTAGCCACCGTCCTGTTTGCCGCCCTCTCGGCCGCCGGCAAATTCCCGCACGTATTAAACTATCCGGCCGAAATCACGCCCGCCAATGCGCTGGGCCACTACCGGGGAGCCATCCGGCTGGCCCGTGGCCTGAAAATCGGGATGGTGCTCATTTTTCTGCTGCTCGTGTTTCAAACCGGGCAAACGGCTACCGTAAAAACGGCCGGCTTGGGCGCGTGGTTTATGCCCGTCGCTCTGGGCCTGGTAGTTGTCCTGCCGGGCCTGTGGTACTGGATGACCGTAGCCCGAGCGCGGGACTAACGGGACCCAAAAGAGCCCGTGGAAAACCACTGACTGCCGCGCGAAGCCTATTGCTCGTGCGGGCGCCCCATCAGCCGCACCGTGCCGTAGCCCACCATCAAAAAGAGCCCGAAAACCAGCGTCACGCCCCACGTCCCGGGAAAGGAAAACGGGTGCAGAATCCGGTTCACGATGTCGAAAAACAGCGTGAGCGGGTTGGTGAGTACATCCCACGAATTGAAGCGCAGGTAGCGGCCCAGGTAAATGCCGAAGCTGCTGAGCAGCAGCGCCACCGTGGCAAAAGCCCAACTGACGCCCGTGCCCAGGCGCTGCTGCACCAGCCGCTGCATGTCGGAAAGGGAGGCGTAGGCCAGCATCAGGCCGTTCCAGGCGCAGCTCAGTATCAGGGCCAAATCGTACCAGAGCGGCACGCCGGGGCGGGTGTCGAGGTGGAACAAATCGGTGAGGATGTAGGGCGCGTTGGGGAAAAACAGCAGCCACGCCGCCCCCACCGGCACCAGCATCCGCGCCCGCAACGGCCCCCTGGCCGTGCCCAGCATGGTGCTGAGCGCAAACGGCACGACGGCCAGAAACAGGTTCCAGAGCATAAACAGGAACGTGAGGCGGCCCGTCATCAGCACGCGGCCGGCTACCAGCAGGACGCTCAGGGCCACGGAAGCGGCCAGCGCGAACACCAGCGTGAGCCGGGCGCGGGTGAAGGGCTGGCTGGAAAGGGTGGTTGCTTGCATAAGGTTAAAGTTAATGCCGAAGCGCCGGGCAATGGTTATTTCGATTCCGGGCAAACGACAACGCGTCACCCGGCGGGCTGCGTGCCCGCCCCCGGCATTTATGGCTAATTTTGCGCTGCTTACCACAGGGGCAAGCATGTTTTTTGGTTCAATGACGTTTATTCCTTCGCTGCGGCGGCCGCTCCGGTGGCTGGCGGCCGGCCTACTGCTCACCAGCCCCGCGCTGGCCCAAACGCCGGCCAAGCCCAAGCCAGCCAGCCCCGCGCCCGCTGCCAAGCCGCCGGTTGCCAAGCCGGCCACCGCTTCGCCGGCCAAGCCCCAGCCGGCCATCGCCCCGCCCACCAAACCGCTACCCGCCAAGCCCCAGCCAGCCAAGCCCAAGCCCACCGCCGTGCCGCCCGCCGAAGCTGGGGTGCGCTACCGCAGCGGCAAAACCCAGCTCGACCAGGGCAACTACGCCGCCGCCCTCGCGCAGCTGGAGCCGCTGGCCCAGCCCACCGCCCGCTTCGCCCGCGCCGCCGATGCCGCCTACCTGGCCGCCGTGGCCAACGCCCGCCTCAAGCAGTGGCCCGAGGCCGAGCAGCTCCTCAACCTGCTCCGCACCGAGTACCCAGCCTACCCGAACATGCCCGATGCGCTGTTTCTGCAAGCGCAGGTTTCGTTTGAGCAGGAAGATTTTGACACCGCCCTCAAAACCCTCACCCAACTTCCCGCTGATAAGCTAGTAGCCGAGCGCGAGGCGATGAAGGCCGCCTACCTGCCGCGTATCAGGGAACGCAACACCTGGCAGCGCAACCTGCGCCGCTACCCCGACGACGCCACCCTGGCCCGCGCCTACGCCGACCACCTCATCGTCGGCGGGGCCTTCACCGATGCCGACCGCCCGCAGCTCGACGAGCTGATTGCCAAGTTCAGCCTCGACCGCGCCTACTATACGCCGCGCCCCCGGCCGGTTTCAGTGAAGAAAACCAGCTACAACGTGGCCGTGCTGCTGCCCTTCGAGCTGGCCGACCCGAGCTGGCAAACCCAGCGCAAAAACCAGTTCGTGACGGACCTCTACGCCGGCCTGCGCCTGGCCCAGGACAGCCTCCAGCGCGCCGGCCGCCCCATCCAGCTTTTCGCCTACGACACCGGGGCCGACACCCTCACCCTGAAGCAAACCCTGGCCCTGCCCGAGTTGGCCGGCATGGACCTGCTCATCGGCCCCATCTATAAATCGGGGGCCAAGCTGCTGGGCCGCTACGCCCGCGAGCACCAGATTATCTGCGTCAACCCGCTCTCGCAGGACGGCGATTTGGTGCTGGATAACCCCTGGCACTACTTGTTTGCACCCAGCTCGGCCACGCAGGGGCGGGTGGCGGCGCAGTTTGCCCTCAATGCCTTTGGGGCCGGCCGGCCGGGCCTCGTGCTGTACGAGGACAGCAAGGACGACGCCGATTTTGCCACCGCATATAAGACCACGTTCGAAGAGCAGGGCGGCAAAATCAGCGCCCTGCGCCGCTTCAATCCCGACGTGGACGAGAGCCTCGCCGCAGCCTTTGCCGGGCCGGAGCTGGCCGCCGCCAGCCACGTCGTGGTTGTGTCCGATAACCGCCGCATCGGGCCCTACGCGCTGCGGCTGGTGCAGCAGCAGCCCGCCGCCACGCGTCCCGGCGTGCTGGCTCCCGGCACCTGGCTCGACAACCCGCGCCTCGACGTGAGCCAGCTCAACGGCCCCGCCACCTACTTCATCCAGCCCAAATACTACGACGAGCAGGGGCTGGGCTTCCGCCGGTTCCGGCAGCTGTACTTGCAGCGCCAGCACCTGCCGCCGTCGGTTTTTGCCAGCCAGGGCTTTGAGATGCTGCTGTATTTCGGCAACGTGCTGTTTCAGTACGGCCCGGCATTTCAAACCAATTTGTCCACCGCGCCGCAAGCCACGGGTGCCATTTTTGAAGGCGAAAGCTACCCCGGCGGCGCGCACGACAACCAGATAGTACCCATCATCAAGCTCAGCGGCCTGGAGTATCAGGTGATGCGCTAATGGCTGAATGTGCAGGCGTCTGTCATGCTGAGCGCAGTCGAAGCATGACGTTCCTTTAATTAATTGACTTGCTTTAAAAGCAAACAGGCGTAAAAACTTTCCTTATTACATGCTCAACCTCACCACTTCCGCTGCCCTTTTCGAACGTGCCAAAACCCTCATTCCCGGCGGCGTAAACTCGCCGGTGCGCGCTTTCCGCTCGGTGGGCGGCTCACCGGTATTCATGGCCAGCGCCCACGGAGCTTGGCTCACCGACGTGGACGGCAACCAATACGTCGACTTCATCAACTCCTGGGGGCCGATGATTCTTGGCCACGCGCCGGAAGTGGTGCTCGATGCCGTGCGCGCGGCCCTGCCTAACTCGCTCAGCTTCGGCGCGCCCACGCACCGCGAGGTCGAAATGGCCGAATTGATTCGGGAAATGGTGCCCAGCATCGAAAAAGTCCGCCTCGTAAACTCCGGCACCGAGGCGTGCATGTCGGCCATCCGCGCCGCGCGGGGCTACACCGGCCGCGCCAAAATCATCAAGTTTGAAGGCTGCTACCACGGCCACGGCGACGCCTTCCTGATTGCCGCTGGCAGCGGCGCCCTCACCGCCGGCGAGCCCGACTCGGCCGGTGTAACCATCGGCGTGGCCCAGGACACCCTCACCGCGCCCTACAACGACCTGCCCGCCGTCGAAGCCCTCATCGCCGCCAATCCCGGCCAAATAGCGGCCCTCATCCTGGAGCCCGTGGTGGGTAACATGGGCCTCGTAATTCCTGCCGAAGGCTTCCTGCAAGGCCTGCGCGACCTCTGCACGCAACACGGCATCGTGCTCATTTTTGATGAGGTGATGACCGGGTTCCGCCTTGCGCCGGGCGGCGCGCAGCAGCTCTACGGCATCACGGCCGACATGACGACGCTGGGCAAAATCATCGGCGGCGGCCTGCCCGTGGGCGCTTACGGCGGCCGCGAAGACATCATGAACTGCGTGGCCCCGGCCGGCAAAGTCTACCAGGCCGGCACGCTCTCCGGCAACCCGATGGCCACCGCCGCCGGCATGGCCCAGCTCCGCTACCTGCACGAGTACCCCGAGCTTTACACCGCCCTCGAAGCCAGCAGCGCCCGCCTCGCCGACGGCACCCGCCAGATTGCCGCTGAGTTGGGCCTGAACTACACCGTGAACCGCGTGGGCTCCATGTTCAGCTTATTCTTCACTGATAAGCCGGTGAATAATCTGGACGATGCCAAACACTGTGACACCGCCGCTTTCGGCCGCTACTTCCACGCCATGCTGAACCGGGGCATCTACCTCGCGCCCTCGCAGTTCGAGGCCCTATTCGTATCCACGGCCATTACCGACGAGCTGGTGGAAAAATACCTGACGGCCTGCCGCGAATCCTTGAAAGAAGCCCACGGCTTGTAACGCGCGTTAAATCTGCGACCTTTGCCCGATGCTAAAATTCCGTCTGCTAAGCCTGCTGTTGTTATTTGCGGCGTTTGCCCACGCCGAAACGCCCGCCCAAGCCAACAAGCGCCTCTTCGATAAAACCGTCGATGAGCTGAATTTCCGCACCATGGAAACTGTGTACGATAAGTCGTTCACCCGGGGCAAGTTTCCGCTCACACTGCGCACCGCTGCCGCCCGCCGCGCCTTCGATGGCTTCGGGAGCAACTCGGGCCTAAAGCAACTATTTCTTAATTACAACGGCATTGCCGAGCGGTATAAAAACCGGTTCGGCAACGGCCCGCTCACGCTGGCGGAGTTCGATAAGCAGTTGAAATCGGTGCTGCTGGACAAGAACTTTGAGTTCTTCATCCACAACCTGCCGCGCGATGAGCGGGTGTCGCTCATCCGGGCCGAGCAGCGCCTCATTCAGCAGGCCAGCGCCCAGTTCAACGACTCCGGCGCGGCGGCCGGCCCCACCGTGCCCGTTGCCGATAACGGTGCCCAGCCCGAAGCCCCCGTGACGGCTCCGCTCACCACCAACGACACCGACGGCCCCCAGCCGGAAGCCACCCCCGCCGCTGCAGCCGACGACGAGGCTCCACTTACCAGCGCCCCCGTGGTGCCGGCCGGCCCAGCTCCGCACCACGACTGGCTCGATTACCTCACCCTGCTGCTGAGCCTGGCCAGTGCCGGCATGCTCTTCCACCTAATTACCAACGTACTGCCGGCCCTGAACCGCCGCATCAATAACCTCAGTGCCGAGCCAGAGCCGGAGCCCGAACCCCGCAGCCTCGCCAGCCGCCTGCGGCCCAACCGCAACCCCGGCGGCCTGCGCGAAGACCGGTACGAGGACGACGAAGACGAGGAAGCCGAAGGCGAGCCAGCCGGCCCGTACCGCCACGACGACGACTGATTTCTGGCTGAACCCTATCAGAAACCGGCCACCCCAATTGCCTATTACCACCCCATTCAATGATTCTTACCGACCAGCAAATCCTCGCGGAAATCGAAAAAGGCACCATCGTCATCGAGCCCTACGACCGCAGCTGCCTGGGCACCAACTCCTACGATGTGCACCTCGGCAAGTACCTCGCCACCTACCGCGATGAGGTGCTGGACGCCCGCAAGCACAACGAAATCGACACCTTTGAAATCCCTGAAGAGGGTTTCGTGCTCCAGCCGGGCCGCCTCTACCTCGGCGTGACGCAGGAATATACCGAAACCCACGCTACTGTGCCCTTCCTGGAAGGCAAGAGCAGCGTGGGCCGCCTCGGTATCGATATTCACGCCACTGCTGGCAAGGGCGACGTAGGCTTTTGCAACCATTGGACACTGGAAATCAGCGTGTCAATGCCCGTGCGGATTTACCGGAATATGCCCATCGGCCAGCTAATTTATTTTACTGTGCAGGGCAATGTGAATACCTTGTACAACCGCAAGGAAAACGCCAAATACAACGACAAAACCGACAAACCGGTAGAGTCGATGATGTGGAAAAATAAGTGGTAGAATATAGCGTTGGGATAATGCTGGGACAGCAATTCCGAACCGTGCCGCGCTTTTTTGCGTTGAAATCGGTGACTGCGCCGCCCAGGGCTGGCCCGGTCCTTGCGTAAGTGTGCAACTGAAACCCCTACGACGATGACTACGAAAACCGCTTTTGCTTCTCTTTTCCTGGCACTTCTGGCCGGTTCTGCTGCTGCTCAGCAGGGGCCGAATAGCACCGTGGCCGTGCAGGACAAAACCCAGTTCAGCCCCCGCCTCAATCCCGTGCAATCCCGCGCCGACCGCCTCAGCGAGCAGATGGTACGCGACCTGCACCTGAACAACTATCAGGCTACCAAGCTTCGCGCCGTGAATGCCGATAAAATCGCCAAGATGGCAACAATTGAGCGCCAAAACGCTGGCAACCAAAAGCTGATTGACGAGCAGTGCAACGGGGTCTGCAAAGAGCGGGACCGGGAATTCCAGGCTTTCCTCAGCAACGACCAGTACACCAGCTACTTCGGCTCCCGCGGGGTCTATAATAAAACGGACCGCGACTTCGCCAGCCAGTCGGCTAGTATCCTGCTTACCAACTCGGTGCAAAACCCATCGCCGGGCCGCGCTAATGACGCTTCTATTGCCCCGACCAGCACCCGGCCCACCAACCGCCCCGCCGGTAACCTGGGCCGCAACGCCCGCTAAATTGTAGTACCCGCTTCAGGTCGTTCCTCAACATAAGAAAAGCCCCACCGGATATTTCCGGCGGGGCTTTTTATTGAGTTGCTGTTTCAAAATGCACAAGCTAAAGCATGTGATGTGCTACAGGCGCTCCTGAGTTTGTTCCTGCTTGTCGAGATACTCCGACAGCTCTTTGCAGAGCGCGCGCATCTTATTGGCCATTTCCTTGTCGTCGGTAGCTGTCACGATGTTCTCCGCCATCGAGCCGATATTATCGACCACGAAGCGCTTCATCTCGTCCACGGGCATGTCCTTGGTCCAGAGGTCGATTTTCATGGTACCGGCCTGCTCCCGGTCCCAAAGCGCAATGTTGATGGCTTTGGCGAAGTGGATATCCGGCCCCGCATCGGTGGCCGACCAACTGATGGCCTCGGGGACTTTTTTATCGTCGAGGGCAATGCTGAAACGTATTTCTGATTTTTTCATATTTGGGTAAAATGTGTCATCCTGAGCGTGGCGCAGGACCTTATCAAGTCAGAACGACTGTCGTTCGGCGATGATAAGGTCCTGCGCTACGCTCAGGATGACAGTTTTAGAGGCAAAAAGTTAGACGTAGTTGTTCAACATCACCGGCATCACCAGCATCAGGATGCTTTCGTTGTCGTCGGGCGTGGTGGGCATGAGGAGGCCAGCGCGGTTGGGCGTGCTCAGCTCCAGGGTGATTTCCTCGGAGTCGATGTTTGAGAGCATTTCGAGCAGGAAGCGGGCGTTGAAGCCGATTTCCATGTCTTCGCCGTCGTACTGGCAGGTGAGGGTTTCCTTGGCTTCGTTGCTGAAATCCAGGTCTTCGGCCGAAACCACCAGCTCGGAGCCGGCCAAGCGCAGGCGCACCTGGTGGGTGGTTTTGTTGGAGTAGATGCTGATGCGACGCACTGAATTCAGTAACTCCGAACGGTTGATGATGAGCTTGTTGGGGTTGCTCACCGGAATCACGTTTTCGTAGTCCGGGTACCGCTCGTCAATCAGGCGGCACACGAGACGCATCTGGTTGAACGAGAAATAGGCGTTGCTCTGGTTGAACTCGATTTTCACCGGCGTGGCCTCCGAGGGCAGCGTGCCTTTCAACAGGTTGAAGGCTTTGCGCGGGATGATGAGGTTGGCGGTTTGGCCCGCGCCCACGTCCTGGCGGCGGTAGCGCAGCAGGCGGTGCCCGTCGGTAGCCACGAAGGTTACCTGCGAGTCGGCCAGCTGCACCAGAATGCCGGTCATGGCCGGGCGTAGCTCGTCGGTGCTCACCGCGAAGATGGTTTTGTTGATGGCCCGGGCCAGCGACGACGACGGCATCTCAATCGGGGCCGAGCCCTTCACCACCGGCACGCGGGGAAAGTCGGCGGCGTTCTCGCCAGCCAGCTTGTAGCGGCCATTGGCCGAGCTGATTTCGATGGTGTAGGTTTCCTCATCCAACGTGAACGTTACGGGCTGGTCGGGCAGGTTCTTGAGGGTGTCGAGCAGGATGCGGGCGGGCGCGGCAATGCGGCCGGTGTCGCGGGCCTCCACGGGTAGCTCGGTAATCATGCTCGTTTCCAGGTCAGAGGCCGTAATGGTGAGCTTACCGGCCTCAATCTCAAATAGAAAATTCTCCAGAATGGGCACCACGGGGTTGTTCGTAACCACGCCGTTGATGCTTTGCAGCTGCTTGAGCAGCGCGGAGGATGATACGATGAATTTCATGGTGCGAAGGCTAGGGCTTTGGTTGGGGGAGGGCAAAGATAGGGGGTGGGGTTGGGCTTTGGAAGGGGCGCGGCCAAGGAGAATGGAATGAGCAGGATAGATAATTTGATGTCAGAATAATTGGTAGCTCATTCTGAACTTCGACTTAACTTTTCAAGACGAAGTAACATTTTCCACCAATGCAATACCCAAAAAGACTCCAACAGGCTGCGAAGGATTTAAATGTGTCGATGCAGGAAATAACAGACGCATTAGCTAGCAGAGGACACTATGTCGAAAACAAGCCGACAACTAAACTCTCCATAGAGCAACTAGACATTGTAGACGAAATTCTGAACAGAGACCAAAGAACTTCTTCATCAACTCTTGAAGTAAGTAAGCGAGATGCAACAACGTTTCAAAAGCTCGAATACATCAGGAGGAAAAGTGGCTACCCCAAAAGCTTTTTCAAGTATTTTGGGACACAAGACCATCATTTTTCTAGTTTGGAAGATGGTTACATTTACCTGTCTCCACCTTCCTATTTCAATGACCCATTCGATTGCTCACTTGACTTAGTAGACTTTTCTAGCCGTACCAACAAAGACTTCAATAAAAGAGCTGTCGAACGATTTAAACAGCGAGTCAAGGACATTGGGGTATGCTGCTTCTCCAGAATCAATGACTCTATATTGATGTGGGCGCATTATGCAAATAGCCACCGCGGCTTCTGTTTGGAATTTAGTTCTGACAGCGAGAATCCTTATGGCATCCATCCGTTAGATGTATGCTATTCAGAAATGCTTGTTAAACTGAACTTTCACAATAATGCAGATGATGCTATTGCTAATATGATTTTCACAAAATCATTGGATTGGAAATACGAACAAGAAATGAGGTGTATTGCTGATGGCCTTGTCAGCCAAGATGATAGGAAAAAGCACTTTGATGCTTCGAAATTGAAGTCTGTTTATCTTGGTGTCAAGTGTGAAGAAGTAACTAGTGAAAAGATAAAAGACATTGTCAGAAGAAAATATCCTTTGACAAAGGTGTATCAAGCATCAAAAAGCCCTGATTCTTTTTCGATTCAATTTGACACAGTGAGCATTTGAGGATTTGTTGCTAGCTCGCAAACCCCGCATACCACCGCTTGAGCTGCCACGCCCGCACGGTCCCGAACGCGCCCAGCAGCAGCGCGGAGATTCAGAAGCTTCCAGCGGCGGCGCTGTTCGGCCAGCTGCAATTTGTCCAGCGGTTGGGAAATAACAAGCCTAAATGCCCGAAAGACGTTTTACAGGCACCTACACAAATGCATGAGTGCCTGAAAAACGTTTTACAAGCACCTCGACAAATGCAAAGACCTCTGTAAAACGTTTTACAGACACCTTTGGAAATCCAGAAGCCCCTGAAAAACGCAATTCGGCCTTCACTGGCCATTGCAGGGCGAAGTAGCCGAAGAGATGGCCGCCTCTACGCCCCAAACCACGCGTAGCGCCGCTTGCGCCGCCACGCCCGCACAGCTCCAAATATGCCCAGCAGCAGCAGTGGCGCGCCAAGGTTCAGCAATTGCCAGCGGCGGCGCTGTTCGGCCAGCTTCACTTTGTCGAGGGGGCGGAGGGTGATTTGCTTGCCGCGCACGGCGATGAGGCCGGTTTCGTCGAGCAGGTAGTCGGTAGCGTTCAGGACCAACTCGCGGTTGGCGAATTCGGTGTTGGCGAGGCGGTCGAAGCCCAGGCGGTAGGGGTTGCCGGTTTTGGGGTCGACTTCGGAACGGATGAAGTCGCCATCGGCCAGCACCATGATTTTGCTGGGCTTGGCGTTGGCGGGCTTTTCGGGCTGGAATTGCAGGGTGCCGGGGCGGGCGCGGTTGGCGAAAAGTGAGGTGAACTGGCCTTCGAGCAGGTAGCCCACCGGCTGGAAGCCCTTCTGGTAGAGCTTGGGGTTGGGCTCCAAGCGGGCGTCGTTGAAGTTGATGGGCACCGGGGCCGGCAGCACGCGGGTGTAGCGCGAGGTGGTCATCAGCGGGGTTTTGCGGATGCCGGTGGCCTTCACGGTGTCGAGGCTGCCGGTGAATTTCAGGTACACCGCGTCGAGGTTGCGGGTGATGGGGTGGGGGCTAAACTTGTTGATGAGCGGGTAGAGCTGCCAGGGCATGGGCTCGATTTTGGGCTTGTTGCCGTCCATGCCGGTCACGAGCGGAATCTGGCCGCTGTTCAGGTCGAGGAGCAGGTTCTGGTTTAGGCGCAGGCCATATTTGAAGAACAGGTCGTCGAGGTTGAGGTTGTAGGGCGTGGCCAGCGCCACCCCGTTGCGGGCCACGCTGTCGAGGTCCACGCGCAGGGCATCGACGAAGAACATGGCCCGGCCGCCCTGCGTGATGAACTGGTCGAGCTTGAACTTGTCGTCTTCCGAGTAGGGCGTTTTTGGCTGGGCCACCACGATGGCATCGAGCGTACTCAGGTCATTGTCCTTCACCTTGCTCAGCGTCACGCGAAGCACGTCGTACTGCTGCTGCCAACTGCCGAGCATGTCGCCGGCCTGCACATTGGTCAGCTCGCCGTGGCCTTCCACCACGCCAATGCGCTTGCGCAGGGCCGGTACCAGCGTGCGGATGGTGCTGGCCAGCTCGTATTCCAGCCCTTCGATGCTTTGGTTGAGGCGCACTTCGGCTGGAGCGGCCTGGTTGCCGCGGAGCAGGAGCACCGATTTATCGTGCCCACCCACGCTTACCACGGCGTAAGGGAAAATAATTTTCTCGACGCGCTTGCCGTTTTCGGTGGCTCCGAGGTTGGTGGGCTTCAGGCCTTTCTTGAAGAGGGTCTGGTAGAAGGCGTTGCGGGCGGCTTCGGTGCTGCCGGCGCTGGGGTCGATAAAAATGTAGTTCAGGTTGGCCCCGCCGTACACCTGAAATTCGGTGAGGGTTTCGCGCACGCCCTGCTCCAGGCGGCGGAAGGCGGGTGGGAAATCGCCGGTGAGGTACACGGTGACGGTGACTGGCTGCTTGAGGTCGCGCAGCAGCTTTTTGGTGGCGTCCGACATAGTGTAGCGCTTTTCCTCGGTCAAATCGAGCCGGAAAAAGAAGCGCTGGGCCGTGAAATTGAACAGCAGCAGCAAACCCACTATCGCAGCAAACTGCAGCAGGTCGCGCTGCTTGCGGGAAGCCGGCACCGGAGCGGCCATCGGCGAATTCGTCAACGTATTTTCCATTACCAGTTACGACTCCGTAAAGCCAGACGCGTGGCCTGCAACGCCACCGCCACCACGCTGAAGAAATAAACCAAATCCCGCGAGTCGACCAGGCCCTTACTCAGGTCGCGGTAGTGCGCTGCAATGCCCATTTGGCTCACGTAATAAGCCGAGCTACCCTGCAACACCGAGGCCAGCGAATCGAACCCCGAATACACTAGAAAGCAGCCCACCACCGCCACCAGAAAGGCAATAATCTGGTCCCGCGTCAGGGCCGAGGCCAGGATGCCAATGGCCGCGAATACCGCGGCCAGCAGTGCCAGCCCCAGGTAGGAGCCTACCGTCGCGGCCGAGTCGATGTTGCCCTCGGGGCTGCCCAGCTTGTACACCGAGTAGTAGTAGAGCAGCGTGGGCACCAGCGCCAGCAGGGCCAGCAGCAGGCAGGCCAGGTACTTACCGCCGATAATCTGCCCGTCGGTGAGCGGCCGGGTGAGCAGCAGTTCAATGGTGCCGGCCTTCTTCTCCTCGGCAAACGTGCGCATGGTGAGGGCCGGAATCAGGAACAGGAAAATCCACGGGGCCAGGTTGAACAGCGTTTGAAGGTCGGCGTAGCCGTAATCGAGCACGCTGCTATCGGGGAAAACCCAGACGAACAGGCCCGTCGCAATCAGAAAAACCCCTAGCACCACGTAGGCCACGGGGGAGTTCAGGAAGGCGTTGAATTCTTTTCTTAGAATGGTAAGCATTTTTTATCGTTTGTCATCCTGAGCGCAGCGAAGGACCTTATCACATCAGTTCAATTAAGTCGATGTTGACTAAACCGAATAAGTTACTGCAAGCCGTTCGCCCGTCATAAGGTCCTTCGCAAGCTCAGGATGACAGGCGACTAAAATAGTTATTTCGTCAATTCCCCAAACACCTCTTCCAGGCTCTGCTGCTCCTGCCGCAGCCCCAGCAGAATCCAGCCTTCCTGCCCGGCCAGGCGCGACACGGCGGCGCGCACATCGGTGCCCGGCGCGGTGCGCAACAGGACCGCCCCATCGGGGGCCAGCTCGACGTGGCGCACGTTGGGGAGCTTAGTCAGCTTGGCAGTATCGACCACGCCCTCAAACTCGGCGCGCACCACGGTCTCGCCGGCGGCGCGGGCGGCCAGTTCGGCCACCGGGCTGTCGGCCACCAGCTTGCCCCGGCTGATGATGAGCACGCGGGAGCATAGGGCCGTGACTTCGGGGAGAATGTGGGTGCTGAAAATGACCGTTTTATCCTCGCCCACCTCGCGGATGAGCTGGCGGATTTCCAGAATCTGGTTGGGGTCGAGGCCGGTGGTGGGCTCGTCGAGGATGAGCACGTCCGGGTTGTGGATGAGGGCCTGGGCAAGGCCCACGCGCTGCCGGTAGCCCTTGCTCAGCGCACCGATTTGCTTGTTCTGCTCGCGGCTGAGGCCCACGCGGCGCACCAGCTCGGCCACGCGGGCGCGCAGGCCGGGGCCGCGCAGCCCGTGCACCGAGCCGATGAATTCAAGGTACTCGTGCACGTACATGTCGAGGTAGAGCGGGTTGTGCTCGGGCAGATAGCCCACGTGGCGGCGCACTTCCAGGCTGTCGGTGAGCACATCGTAGCCGGCCACGCGCACGGTGCCGGCGGTGGGAGGGAGGTAGCCGGTGGCAATTTTCATGGTGGTGCTTTTGCCCGCGCCATTCGGCCCGAGAAAGCCCACTATTTCACCCTTACCCGCCGTGAAGCTGATGTTGTCCACGGCATTTTGGGTGCCGTAGGTTTTGGTCAGGTGCTCGATTTCTACCATGTTATTTGACCTGCGCCGGGCGCAGTTGAATTTCGGAAATCATCGTCGTGTCCGGCGCTTCGATGGCATGCACAATGGCGGCCGCAATGTCTTCGGGCTGCATCTTGTGGGGGTCGGGCGTAGCGCCGGGCTCTTTGCCGTTGAAGTTGGTTTCGACCGAGCCGGGCATGACGCAGGTGACGCGAATGCCCGCCGGCCGCAACTCCTTAAACAACGCATCCGAAAAGCCGCGCACCGCAAACTTGGTGGCGCAGTAGCCCGACATGCCGGCCGTGCCCGCCGTGCCGGCCAGCGAGGCCACGTTCACGATATGGCCCGCGTGCTGGCGCTTCATCTGCGGCAGCACGGCGCGGGTGCACAGAAAAGTGCCCAGCACGTTGGTGTCGAACATCGTCTTCCAGTCTTCGGTCCTGAAGCCGTCGACTTCGCCCATGATGCCCAGGCCGGCGTTGTTTACCAATACATGGATTTCGGGGCCCAACTCGCGCTGGGTGTTGGTGAAGGCTTCGGTGATGGAGTGCTCGTCCTGCACATCGCACTCGAAAAACTGGAACCGGTCGTGCGCCAAGCCTTCGGGCGCGGAGCGTGCCCAGCCGGCCACGGCGGCCCCGCGCGCCAGCAGAGCTTCGACGGTGGCGCGGCCAATTCCTTTGCTTGCGCCCGTGACGATGGCAACTTTACCGGTGAGGTCCATTTATCTTTGGGAAAAGTAAGGCTGAATATGCGCAATACGAGTTTGCGGCCGCAAGTTAGCGGCCTGGGAGGGTTTGGGGTACTGCGCGGGCTGGGCCGCATCGGTTTGGGCCTGGTTCTGCTGGCGGGATTGAGCACTTGCGGCTCTGGCCACGGCACCGATTGCCTGAAAAGCACCGGCACCATCGTCACCCAGCGCCGCGAGGTAGACGCCGGCCTGGTCACCGTTACGGCCTTCGACAATGTGGACCTGCGCCTCGTGCAGGATGCCCAAACCTACGCTGAAGTGCGGGCCGGCGAAAACCTTATCAGCGACATTGTACTCACCCGCAAAGGCAACGCGCTGGAAATTAACAATACCAGTACCTGCAACTGGGCGCGCAGCTACGACACGCCCCGCGAAGTAACGCTGCACGTACCGCGCATTCTTAACGTGTTTTTGCGTGGGCAGGGCAATACCAGCACCGTGGGCCAGTTTGCGCAGGACACCATCTTCTTTCACCTCATCGGGGCCGGCGACATGGACCTCAATGTGAAAGCCCGCCAGCTCTTTCTCGACCAGTACGAGCTAGGCGACATGACGGTACGCGGCTCCACCGAAGGCATGAATTTCACGCTGGGCGGTTCGGGCCGGCTTTTTGCCCAGGGCATTACCCCCCAGCGCTGCTATTTCAACCTGACGCGCGACAGCGACGGCGACGCCCATGTGCGCGCCAGTGAGGCACTGGCCGGCACTGTGGCCGGCAATGGCACGCTGTACTACGGCGGTGCCCCCACGTTCACCGACATTAAAATAACCGGTAACGGCAGCAAAAAAGCCGAATAGCCCCGCGGCTCAGCTTAAGTCGCCCAGTTGCGGCCGAATCAGCAACTCCTCCACCACGGCGTGCGGAGATAGGGAAAAGGCTGAAAACACCGCCTCCGCTACGTCTTCGGCCTGTACAAACCGCTCTTTGGGCAGCTCCACGCCGGCCCAGCTGGCCGTGAGGGTAGGGCCGGGCAAAACGGCCGTCACGCGCACCCCGCTGGCTTTCAACTCCTCGCGCAGGTTTTTGGTGAAGCCCAGCAGCGCGTGCTTGGCAATGCCGTAGGAACCGCCATTCGGGTAAGCCGTGATGCTGGCCGTGGAGCAAACCGTGAAAATGTGCCCGTGGCCCTGCCCAATGAGGCCCGGCAGTAGCGGCAGCGTTACATCATAGGCACTCAGTAAATTCACGGCCAGCATCTGGCGCAGTTGGGAGCCATCGGCGGGCTCGTCCTGCAAGCGGCCGGGAATGAAGGCCCCGGCGTTGTTCACCAGCACTTCCACGGGCAGGCCCAGGCCCAGCACGAAGGCCGCGAAGCGGGCGCAATCGGCCTGCTGACTGAGGTCGGCGGGCAGGGTGTGGAGCACCGCCCCAGGAACTTCGGCCCGCAACTCGGTTGTAAGCGCGGCCAGGTCATCGGCCGAGCGGGCGCACGTGGCCACCGGGTAGCCCGCCCGCAGAAAGCGCGATACCACGGCGCGACCAATACCTTTGCTGCCGCCGGTAACGACAATTAATTTTTCGCTCGTTTGGGCTCTGTTCATCTGATTTACGTAAGGTGGCGAAGCCGCTGAGGTTTCGCCTGCGGCAACCGCCGCGCCCAAACTTCGGTTTTTATTCCTCAACAAATTCCCATGCTTAAAACTTTCGGCTCGTTCGTCCTCTTCCTGCGGGGCATGGTCACGCGCACGGAGCGGTTCAGCGTCCTCTGGAACCGCACCATCGACGAAGCCATCCTCATCGGGGTCGATTCCATTGTCATTGTGTCCATCGTGTCGGCCTTCATCGGGGCCGTTACCTGCGTCCAGATTGCCTATAACCTTACCAATCCGCTCATTCCGCAGTCCACCATCGGCTACATGGTGCGCGAAATGACCATTCTGGAGCTGGCCCCCACCATCACCAGCATCGTGCTGGCTGGCAAAGTCGGGTCCAGCATCGCCGGCGGCCTGGGCACCATGCGCATCACCGAGCAGGTGTCGGCGCTGGAGGTAATGGGTATTAATTCCACGTCATACCTCGTGCTGCCACGCATTCTGGCGGCGCTGCTCATGTTCCCACTGCTGGTTATTCTGGCCATGCTGCTGTCCATTCTGGGCGGCTACCTAGCCGGCACCCTCACCGGCGTCATGACGGCCCAGGACTACATCGAAGGCATTCGCACCGATTTTATTCCCTACAACATCGTTTTTGCCCTCATCAAGGCCGTAGTGTTTGCCTTCCTGGTGTCGGGTATTTCGGCCTTCAAAGGCTATTACACCACCGGCGGGGCTTTGGAAGTAGGCGCGGCCAGCACCGGTGCCGTGACCAATTCCATCATCGCCATCCTCATTGCCGATTTCGCCCTCGCGGCGTTACTGCTCTGATTTTTTAAGCTTCAAGCTCTGAGCCACAAGCTGCTTAAGGGAGCTTAAGCAGCAGCTTTAAGTAAACTACCATTGGCTTATAGCTTGTAGCTTAAAGCCTGAAGCTCACCCAAAATGATTGAAGTATCCAACATCGAAAAATCCTTCGACGGCACGCCCGTACTGAAAGGCATTTCGTGCGTGTTTGAAACGGGCAAGTGTAACCTGCTGCTTGGCGGCTCGGGCACCGGCAAAAGCGTGCTCCTGCAGTGCATCGTGGGGTTGATGAAGCCTGACATCGGCTCCATCACCTTCGATGGCACGGTGTATACCAACAGCAAAATCGATATCCGTCAGGAAATCCGCCGTAAAATCGGAATGCTGTTCCAGGGCTCGGCGCTGTTCGACTCGATGACGGTGGCCCAGAACGTGGAATTCCCGCTGCAAATGCTGACGCCCGAAATGTCGCCCGAAGAGCGGCGCGAGCGGGTCGAATTCTGCTTAAAGCGGGTAGGCCTCGAAAATGCCGGCAACAAGATGCCCGCCGAAATTTCGGGCGGCATGAAGAAGCGCGTGGGCATTGCCCGCGCCATCGCGCCGCAGTGTACCTACCTGTTCTGCGACGAGCCCAACTCCGGCCTCGACCCCGCCACCAGCATCAAAATCGATAATCTGATTCACGAAATCACCCACGAATACAACATCACCACCGTCATTGTAACTCACGACATGAACTCGGTGATTGAGATTGGTGAGCACATCATTTTCCTGCACCAGGGCAAAAAACTCTGGGACGGCACCAAAGACGAAATCCTGAACGCCAAAGTCCCGGAGCTGCGCGACTTCATTTTCAGCAGCAGCCTCGTGCGCGCCGCCAAGCGCGTCGACGAAGAAACCGAAGGCGGCATGGCCGCTTTCGCCGAAGAAAGCGAATCCGGCGGCGGCATCTGAATTTCAGATGCCGCCAAAGAAAGAACGTCATGCTGAGCGTGGTCTAAGCATGACGTTCTTTCTTTGGTACAAGGGTATTTATCCCGCTGGCAGGAGCATTTTCAGATGTGCCAAATGGTGCTGGCCGTGCCAGGCATAAAGCGCCAGCGCCTGGTCGAGGGTAGACTTGCGTTGGTTGCCGGGGTGGTAGAACGTGCGCTGCCACTGTTCCTCCGTGAGGTGGTACAGCAGTGTCACCCAACGCGAATGCAGCGCCTCTAGCAGCGTCAGCGACACGGTTATTGGCGTGGCGGCCACATCGGGCAGTTCGGCCCACGCCTGCTCGTCGTAGGGGCTAATGGTAGGGTTATCTTCCGTTAGGGCTAGGCGAAAGCGTACGTAGCTGTTGATGTGCGAATCCGCGACGTGGTGGATTACCTGGCGGCCGGTCCAGCCACCGGGGCGGTAGGGGCGTTGCAGCCCCTCGCCGCCTACTTGGCGGGCCATGGCCGTGAGCTGAGCCGGTAATTCCGCTAACTGCTGAATAAGCGCCGTGCGCTCGGCCGAGGCGAGGGGGCCGGTGGGCAGCTGCGGCCGGCCAATGGGGTATTTCAGAGAGTCGTTCGATTCATTCATAGCCGCAAAGAAAACAAAAGCGCTGCCCCGAATAGAGGCAGCGCTTTCAAAAAGCATCAATAACAGAAACGGGAAGGCAGAACCACAAAAAATCCGTCTTAATCCATCAAATCTGTGGTCCTAGCCATTGCGCTTGTTCAACTCGTCGCGGATTTTGGCGGCTTTCTCGTAGTCTTCTTTTTCGAGGGCCTGGGCCAGCATTTTGGTCAGTTCATCCAGTGAAACTTGGCCGCTGGGCTCGCGGGGCTCGGGCTGGGGGCGGCTGGCGCGGGGCGAGTCGGTGTCATTTTCATCGTCCTCGTCTTCGTCGTCCTCCTCGGCTTCGCTTTCAGCTTCGTCGAGGTCGGAAAGAATGATGCCGGCTTCGCTCAGTACGCTTTCAACCGTATAAATGGGCACGCCGAAGCGCAGGCCAATGGCAATGGCGTCGGAAGGCCGGGCGTCAATATCGAACGTCGTGGCCCCGTCAGAGCACACAATGCGCGAATAGAAAACGCCTTCTTTGAGGTCGGAAATCACGACTTCCAGAATTACCACGTGCACATGCTCAGCAAATGATTTGAACAAGTCGTGCGTGAGGGGCCGATTGGGGCTAATCTTTTCTATCTGAATGGCAATGCTTTGCGCTTCAAACATGCCAATGATAATGGGCAAGCGGCGGTTGCCGCCCTTCTCGCCCAAAATCAGCGCGAAGGAGCCAGACTGCGACTGGCTGGACGAAAGCCCCAGGATTTCAAGCTGGATTTTTTTCAAGGGAATAAGGAACTGGGTGTCTTGGAAGTGGAAAGGAGGGAAGGGGCCGGCCGATGCCGGTAGGCAGGATGTACGTGCAAATAAAGAAAAGTCCGGGCATCTGCGGCCAAAACCTGCCGTAGAAACCGGAAATGCCGAAAAAAGATTGGGGACCCGGGCCGGGGCTTCTTGCGAAAACCACCGGACCGAGTCCCCAATGCCTGCACAAAATCCTTAGTTAAGGGCCTTCACAGCGGCGGTTAGCTTGGGCAATACGTCAAAAACGTCGCCCACGATGCCATAATCGGCCGCTTTAAAGAAAGGCGCTTCTGGGTCTTTGTTGATGACCACAATCACCTTCGAGCTGTTCACGCCGGCCAGGTGCTGAATAGCGCCCGAAATGCCGCAGGCAATGTACAGGTTCGGCGAGATGGTGATGCCGGTCTGGCCCACGTGCTCGTGGTGAGGGCGCCAGTCCACATCCGATTCGGGCTTGGAGCAGGCCGTGGCCGCACCCAGGGCCTTGTCCAGGTCCTCAATGAGGTGCCAGTTCTCGGGCCCTTTCATGCCGCGGCCCCCTGATACCACCAGTTCCGCTTCGGGCAGGAGTACACCACCGGCCTGGTCCTGCATCACCACTTGCGTGGGTGCATCAGCAAAGTCAGCATCCGACAGTTGGGCGGCGAAGCCGGTCACTTCGGCCGTTTTGCCGGCATCGTGCTTGGCTTCGGTCGAGTTTTTCTTCACGGCGATGATTTTGCGGTCGCCGCTCAGCACCACTTCCGAAAACGCCTTGCCCGAAAACGCGCCGCGTTTCACCGTGAACTGGCCGCCGTCGGTTTTGGGCAGCTCCACCACGTTGGTGGCCAAGCTGGCCTTCAGCCGCACCGACAGGCGCGAGCCTACGGCCGCGCCAATGTTGCTGTTGGCGAGCACGATGATTTTAGCCTGCTCCTGCTCGGCTGCCGTGGCAATGAGCTTGGTGTAGGCGTTGTTCACGAAATCCTTGAGGCGGGGCTCGGCGTCGAACAGCACTTTCGTGATGCCCTGCTCGCCGAGCTTGGCCAGGTTGGCCTCATTGGCTTCGCCCACGGCAATGGCGGTGGCGGTGGTGCCCAGTTGGGCGGCCACCTGCGCCC
Source organism: Hymenobacter sp. (assembly GCA_028288445.1). GTDB lineage: Bacteria > Bacteroidota > Bacteroidia > Cytophagales > Hymenobacteraceae > Hymenobacter. The sequence goes on from JAQBNT010000240.1 coordinate 26,073, forward strand.
CGTAAGAGGCCACTTCGAGCGACGACTTTTTTACTTCGCCATCGGCGCATTCAACTACAACTAATACAGACATTATTTCTTAATGAAGAATGAGGAATTAAGAATGAAGAATGAGAAATCGAAGGGCGGCTTACAAGCAAGTCTTCATTCCTCATTCTTCATTTTTCATTAAATAACCTTGGCTTCGTTGCGGAGCAGCTTGATGAGCTCGCCGGCATTCTCAGCGTCGATGAGCTTCACGCCTTGCTTTTTGGGGGGCAGCGCGTACTCGGCCACGGTGGTGCGGGCGGGCTCGCCCACGGCGGGCACCACTTTCAGGGGCTTGGTGCGGGCCGTCATGATGCCGCGCATATTGGGGATGCGGGGCTCGCACATGGGCTGCTGGCACGAAGCCACGAAGGGCGTGTTCACGGTCACGATTTCCTTGCCGCCTTCGATTTCGCGCTCCAGCGTGGCGGTGTTGCCGCTCATATCCAGCTTCATGGCCGGGGCCACCGTGGGAATGCCGAGCATCTCGCCCACCATGCCATGCACCTGGAAACCGTTGTAGTCGATGCTTTCCTTGCCCATCAAAATCACGTCGTAGGCACCTTCCTTGGCAACGGCGGCAATTTGCTCGGCCACGAAGTAGGCGTCCTGCGGGGCGGCGTTGACGCGGATGGCATCATCGGCCCCAATGGCCAGCGCCTTGCGGATGTTCGGCTCGGTGTCGGCTTCGCCCACGTTGAGGACGGTGACGGTGCCGCTACCGGCGGCTTCTTTCAGTTCGATGGCGCGGGTGAGGGCGTACTCATCCCAGGGGTTAATCACGAACTGCACCCCGGCCTTGTTGAACTCCTTGTTATCGGGGGTGAAGGCAATTTTGGTGGTCGTGTCGGGCACGTTGGAAATACAAACCAGAAACTTCATCTAAGCGGGATTAGGGTGACGAAATCGAATGAAAAAGGCTGCATGCATAACAACCTATAGTAGCTTGCCGGTTTCCGGCAGCCAATCTTTAGCGAGGGATATGCGGCGGAAAAGCCGCAATTTTGCCCCAAAGGTAAACAAAACTCCCGCCCTGATGAACACTCCCGCCACGCGTTTGCAACAGTTATTGGCTTTCTACGCCGACGACCCCACCGATGCCTTCACCATATATGCCCTGGCTACCGAATACCGCGCTCAGGAGCCGGAGCGGGCCTGGGAATTTTATCACAAACTATTAACCGAACACCCCGATTACGTGGGCACTTACTACCACGCCGGCAAGCTGTTGGAGCAGTTTGGCAAAAAAGAAGAAGCTGAGAAAGTGTACCGCACCGGGTTGAAAGTATCCCGTAACGCTGGCCAGCAGCACGCCGCCAGCGAGTTGCTCCAGGCGCTGAACAGCTGCCTCGGGCTCGATTACGAGGACGACTAGCAGTTAGGTAACCGATAAAAAAGCCCGGCGAACTGTCGGGCTTTTTTTATCGGCGCAATACGGGATAGTGGTATAAATCTAGCTGCGTGCGCATGAACAGGGCAATGGCTTTATTTCATTCAGCAGGCAATTGTTGAGTTTGGTCGGGCTAATTTTGAGTTCTGCCGCGTACATAATGTTTATGCTATTACTATTTAGCTACTTTGCATCTATAATAAGAGAAAGATTCTACCACATCTTCCTATTCTGCCATGTCTGCGCTCTTCTCTGCCATCACCAAGGCCTTCCCCCGGGAGCTGATTAACCACCTGGCCGCCCGCCTGGGTGAGGGCGAAAACGGAATAAAGCGTGCCGTGGAAGGCGTGTTGCCCGTGATGATGGGCGGCATGGCCCGGCAAGCCGAAACCTCGGACGCCCAATTGCTTTTTGAATGGAGCAGCCGCGCCTATAAGACGACGCAGTACGGGCTGGGCAGCGTGACCGGAATGCTGGGCATATTGGGCAGTGGCCAGGAGGCTGGCAGCGCCATGATGCAGGGCGAAACGCTGCTGCTGGTGTTATTCGGAAATTCCTGGCAAACCATCGCCGCTTCGGTTAGCCGTTACGCGCAGGTGAAGCGCACCACGGCCAGCACCTTGCTGACGCTGGTGGGAGCGGTATTGCCGGGCCTGCTGGGCCAGTATGCCGAGCATAATCGAATGTCGGCGGCAGCGGTTTCGGCGAATTTAATCAGCTTTAAAAACCAGTTGAGCACTCTATTGCCCCTGGACTTGCGGGCCGTGGCTGATACCCTGGGCCTGACGGCCGGCACCCAGCCAGCCAAGGGTCGGAACTGGGAAGGCCGGATTATTTCCTGGGCGCTGCTGATAATTACAGCGTCCCTGGGAATGAGCAGCACCGCCCTGGGCCTGCTGGCTCATGTGCCGCCAGCGGTTTCTGTACAGCTGGTGCAGGGGTATCTGCTGGCGGTGCAGGTAGCCGGTGGAGTGGCCGGGCTGACGCAAACGATGTGGTAGCCGCCCGGTACGCGAAAAGCTGGCCCGCCTAAAAAGGGGGGTTCACCGAGGTTTAGAGGGCGTTGGAGGGGTAATTGGGACATTCATTTTATCCTCATACAGGTGCTGGCACCTTTGTCAGGAAATCAACGCCAATTATGTCCCGCTTTCCTTTTCTGGTTCTTTTTGGGGCGTGGTGCCTGGCCGCTCAGCCAGCAGCCGCCCAAAGCGCGGTGGCCGTCCAAGCCTCCCCAACTGACACCATCCGCCTGACGCTGCCCGCTGCCGAGCAACGCTTCTTCCAAAACAACCTGGCCGTGCTGGCCCAGCAATACAACGTGACGGTAGCGCAGGCCCAGGCCGTGCAGGCCCGTCTCATCGACAACCCCACCATTTATGTGGAGCAGGACGTGCTGCGCCGCCGCATTTCTCGCCCCACCGTGCCCGAAGGTACCGCCGGCAGTGAGGCCGTGGTGACGGTGCAGCAGCTTTTCTCGTTGGCCGGGCGGCGCAAAGCCGCTGGCCAGGCCGCCCAGCAAGGGGCCGTGGTGGAGCAGTACAACCTCCAGGACCTGCTGCGCAACCTGCGCTACCAGCTACGCACTACGTTCTACGACCTGTATTTCAAGCAGCGCACCCTAACGGCTTACGCCACCGAAATTGCCTCGCTGACGCGCACCGTGGGCTTGTACCAGACCCAGTTTGAGAAGGGCAACATTGCGCTGAAGGAGGTGATTCGCCTGCGGGCTTTTCTCTTCACCCTGCAAAGCGAGCGGCAGAACCTGCTCAATGACGTGGCTTCGGACCAAACCGACCTGCATGTGCTGGTGCGTGATGCCACGGGCACCCAGTTTGTGCCGGTGGTGGAAGGAACCAAGCTCCGTGACCTGAGCCTTAAAAACTACTCTGAGCAGCAACTGGCCGATACGGCCCTGGTGCTGCGCACCGACCTGAACGCCCGCCGCGCCACCGTGGAGCAGCAAAACCTGAACCTGCGCCTCCAGCAAAAGCTGGCCACCCCCGACTTGGCCGTGGGCTACACTTACGACAAGGCCGGCTCCTACATCAACAACTATCAGGCGCTGACGCTGGGCATTGCCGTGCCGATTTTCAACCGCAACCAGGGCAATATTCAGGCGGCGAAGGCTCAGATTGCCGGCAGCAAGCTGCTGGTGGACCAGCAGCAGCTGGTGGTGCAAAATGAGGTACACCAGGCCTACCAGCTGGCCGCCCGTAACGATGAGCTGTTCCAGAATACTGACCGCGACACGGCCCCGTTTGCGCGGCTGATGGTGGGCATCGAGCAGAGCTACGCCAAGCGCATCCTGAGCGTGGTGGAGTACCTCGACTTTTTCGAGTCCTATAAGAATAACCTGGTGCAGCTGAATACCTTGCGGGCCAACCGCGTGCGGGCTTTCGAGCAATTGAACTTCGCCGTGGGCAAGCCCATTTTCCGCGCCGAATAGTCTCAGCCCAGCCCCGGGCATCTGTCTTAATCCTGAAAATATCATAAGCTGCTGGCCCAAGGCCACTGGCTAACACCTGCCTCCTAATGAACCGCTCCTTTCTGGCATTGCTGACCGCCGTAACCCTGGTTGGCTGCTCCAAACCCGAAGTCAAAGAAGAAAAGAAGGAGGGCTTCCGCCTGTCCGACACCATGATGCAGCAGATTGTGCTGGATACCGTGCGCCTGCGCCCGGTGCAGGACGAGCTGGTGCTGACCGGCGAAATTGCCACCGACGGCGACAAAACCGTGAAAGTGTATCCGCTGGTGGGCGGCGTGGTGGAGCAGCTGAAAGTGCAGCTCGGCGACAAGGTGACCAAGGGCCAGGTGCTGGCCGTCATCAAATCGGGCGAGATTGCCGACGTGCAGAACCAGACCACCGCCGCCAGCTCCGACCTCGACATTGCCCGCAAGAACCTAGCCGTGGCCGAGGACATGTTCAAAGCCGGCCTGAACTCGGAGCGCGACGTGGTGCTGGCCCGCGCCGAGGTGACCAAAGCTCGCGGCACGGTGGGCAAAAACGTGAAGCAGCTCAGCGTCTACGGCATCGGGGCCGATGGCATGTACACCTTGCGGGCGCCTATTTCGGGCTTCATCACCGAGAAAAACGCCACCGACCACGAGCAGTTCAACAACGACAACGTGGGCAACCTGTTCACGGTGAGCGACCTGGACGATGTCTGGATTATGGCCAACGTGTTTGAGTCGGACATCTCGAAGGTGAAGGAAGGCTACTCGGCCGATGTGACCACGCTGAGTTACCCGGACAAGCATTTCCGGGGCAAGATTGACAAGGTGTTCAACGTGCTCGACCCGGACAGCAAGGTGATGAAGGTGCGCGTGCGCCTTGAGAATCCTGGTTACCTGCTGAAGCCGGAAATGTACGCCCAGGTGCGCGTCGAGAACACGGAAGGGGCGAAGGCCCTGGCCGTGCCCGCCAAATCGGTCGTTTTTGACAAGGACCGCAACTTCGTGATGGTGTTCAAAGACCGCACCCACGTGGAAACCCGGCCCGTGACCATCAGCAAAACGGTGGGCGATTACAGCTACATCACCAGCGGCCTCAAGCCCGGCGATGTGGTGATTGCCAAAGACCAGCTGCTGGTTTACGATGAGTTGAACGACTAACTAGACAGGACCGGGACTGACTCCGAGCAAGCGCATTTTCGCCTTGCTCCGGGTCGGTACTGCCTTTTAATTCTGCCCATAACTCACCGTTTCTTAACTGTTAGAAACTGAAAATGAATAAGTTCATTCAAGGCATCATTGCCTTTTCGCTCAAGAACAAAGGCTTCATCTTCCTCATGACCTTGGTGGTGGTGGTGATGGGCATCGTGAGCTACCGGAACACGCCCATCGAGGCCTTCCCAGATGTTACCAACACCGAAATCACCATCATCACGCAGTGGCCCGGCCGCTCGGCCGAGGAGATGGAGAAGTTCGTGACCGTGCCCATCGAAATTGCGCTGAACCCGGTGCAGAAAAAGGCTTCGGTGCGCAGCACCACGCTGTTTGGCCTGTCGGTGGTGAAGGTGATTTTTGACGATGGCGTGGACGACGCCTTTGCCCGGCCGCAGGTGAATAACCTGCTGCGCGAGGTGGATTTGCCCGACGGCATCACGCCCGACGTGCAGCCGCCCTACGGCCCGACCGGCGAAATCTACCGCTACACCCTGGAAAGCAAAACCAAAACCGTGCGCGAGCTCAAAACCCTGCAGGACTGGGTGATTGAGCGCAACCTGAAAGCCGTGCCCGGCGTGGCCGACGTGAACAGCTTCGGTGGCGAGGTGAAGGACTACGAAATCTCGGTGAACCCCGGCAAGTTGCAGGATTTCGGCCTCACGCCGCTCGACCTCTACAACGCCGTGCAGCGCTCCAACATCAACGTGGGTGGCGACGTGATAAACGAGGGCCAACAGAACTACGTGGTGCGCGGCATCGGTCTGCTGAACAACATCTCCGACATCACCAACACGGTGATTAAGAACGTGAACGGCGTGCCGATTCTGGTGCGCGACGTGGCCCGCGTGACCGAAAGCGCCCTGCCGCGCCTGGGCCAGGTCGGCCGGGGCCTGGAGGACGACAAGCTGGAAGGCATCGTGGTGATGCGCAAGGGCGAAAACCCTTCGGAAGTCATTGCCCGTCTGCACGATAAAGTGGACGAGCTAAATTCGAAAATCCTGCCGCCCGATGTGAAGATGAAAACCTTTTACGACCGGCAGCAGCTCATCGATTTCTCCACGGAGACGGTGATTCACAACCTGATGGAAGGCATTGTGCTGGTCACGCTCATCGTGTTCCTGTTCATGGCCGACTGGCGCACCACGGTCATCGTGTCGGTGATTATTCCGCTGGCGCTGCTGTTTGCCTTCATCTGCCTGCGGCTGCGCGGTATGAGCGCCAACCTGCTCAGCATGGGTGCCATTGACTTCGGTATCATCATCGACGGGGCCGTGGTGATGGTGGAAGGGCTGTTCGTGGCCCTCGACCACAAGGCCCACGAAATGGGCATGGAGCGGTTCAACAAGCTCTCCAAACTCGGGCTGATTAAGAAGTCGGGCCGTGACATGGGTAAATCGATTTTCTTCGCCAAAGCCATTATTATCACGGCGTTATTGCCGATTTTCTCCTTTGAGAAAGTGGAAGGCAAGGTATTCAGCCCGCTGGCCTGGACGCTGGGCTTCGCCCTGCTGGGCGCGCTGATTTTCACGCTCACGCTGGTGCCGGTGCTGGTGAGCATCCTGCTGAAAAAGAACGTGAAGGAGAAGGACAACTTCTTCGTGCGCGGCGTGAACAACGGGGCCAACCGCTTCTTCCGCTTCACTTATGCTCGCAAAACGGCCACGCTCATCATCGCCTTCGTGGTAACGGCTGTGGGCCTGTATTCCTTCTCGTTCCTAGGTTCAGAATTCCTGCCGGAACTGAACGAGGGCTCGATTTACGTGCGGGCCCAGTTGCCGCTGAGCATCAGTTTGGAATCATCGAACGAGCTCTGCAACCAGATGCGGCGCGACTTCCTGAGCTTCCCCGAAGTGAGCGACGTGGTGAGCCAGACCGGCCGCCCCAACGACGGCACCGACCCCACGGGCTTCTATAACAACGAGTTTCTGGTGCAGCTCAAGCACACGCCAGAGGTGGAGAAAAAGATGAAATCCAAGGCCTACCGCGAGGATTTGGTGGAGCGCATGAAGTCCAAACTCGACAAGTTTACCGGCGTCGACTTCAACTTCTCGCAGCCCATCACCGACAACGTGGAGGAAGCCGCCTCGGGTGTAAAAGGCTCCATTGCGGTGAAGATTTACGGCACCGACCTGGCTACACTGGAGGCCAAGGCCCGCGAAGTATATGAGGTGCTGAAAACAGTAAAAGGCATTGACGACCTGGGCGTGCTGCGCAATATCGGCCAGCCCGAGTTCCACGTCGACCTCGACGAGCGCCGCATGGCCAGCTACGGCGTGAGCAAGTCTGACGCCGCCTCGGTGCTGGAAATGGCGGTGGGCGGCAAGGAGGCCACCCAGTTGTATGAGGGCGAGCGCAAGTTTCCCATCCGGGTGCGCTACGAGCCCCAGTTCCGCCAGACGCCCACCGAAATTTCGGCCCTGATGGTGCCCACGCAATCGGGCAAGACCATCCCGCTCACTGAAATCGCCAACATCGGCTCCGTGACTGGCCCGAGCCTGATTTACCGCGATGACAACCGCCGCTTCGCCGCCGTGAAGTTTAGCATCCGGGGCCGCGACATGGGTTCTACCATCAAGGAAGCCCAGGAAAAGGTGAACCGCCACGTCGTGCTCCCCAAAGGCTACGAACAGAAGTGGACCGGCGACTTCGAAAACCAGCGCCGCGCCCAGCAGCGCCTCTCGCAGGTGGTGCCCATTTCGCTGGGCCTCATTTTCTTCATCCTGTTTATCCTGTTCGGCAACCTGAAAGATGCCGGGCTGGTGCTGCTCAACGTGCCGTTTGCCATCATCGGCGGCATTGCGGCGCTGCTTATCACGCACACCAACTTCTCGATTTCGGCCGGTATCGGCTTCATCGCGCTGTTTGGTATCTGTATTCAGAACGGCGTAATTCTGATATCCGTCTTCAAGCAGAACTTGGTGAAGAAGCACACACTCGACCATTCCATCAACGAAGGCGTGATTTCGCGGGTGCGTCCCGTGGTGATGACGGCCCTAATGGCCACCATCGGCCTGATGCCGGCTGCCATTTCGACGGGCATCGGCTCCGAAACTTCCAAACCGCTAGCCATTGTAGTAATCGGTGGTTTAATTACGGGTACCATCCTCACGCTTTTTGTATTCCCGCTGGTGTTTGAGCGCTTCTATCGCTCGGAGCATACCAAGTACGTGCCGTTGCCCGGCGAGAAGGGGTATGTAGAGCCGGTGGCTGCGCATTGATGTAGCGTGGGCTCTGTGAGTCCGCGTATCGACTGCTCGCTCAGGCGCGGACTCGCAGAGTCCGCGCTACATAAAAAAGCCCGCTGCCTGATAAGGCAGCGGGCTTTTTTGTGCTCTGCTCTTCATAAAACACTCATTGTTTTCTCATCAACTTTTCACCAGATTCTCATTTTCCGGTCGAATTCGATTCAATTCAGCCGGAATGGCAGCCGTTCGCTACCCACTTCCCACCCCGCACTGGCATGAATAAGTTTATTTCCGGCATTGTTGCCTTCTCGTTGAAGAACCGCTTCTTCATCTTTTTCATGACGGCACTGCTTGTCGCGGGCGGCACCTACAGTTACGTCCACACGCCCATCGAGGCGTTTCCCGACGTCACAAATACCCAGATGATTATCGTGAGCCTCTGGCCCGGCCGCTCGGCCGAGGAGGTGGAGCGGTTCGTGAGCACGCCCATCGAGGTAGCCATGAACTCGGTGCAGATGAAAAGCAATATGCGGAGCATCAGCATGTTTGGCCTCTCAGTGCTGAAGATAAACTTTGAGGATAACGTGGAGGATTTCTTCGCCCGGCAGCAGGTGAACAATCTGTTGAGCGGGGTGAATCTGCCGGTCGGCTGTGACTCGCACGTGCAGCCGCCATATGGCCCGACGGGCGAGATTTTCCGCTACACGGTGCAGAGCCGCACCGGTCGCAGCACCAACGAGCTGCTCGCCATTCAGGACTGGACGGTGGAGCGGCAGTTGAAATCGGTGCCCGGCGTGGCCGACATTGCGGCCTTCGGCGGCACCCGTAAGGTGTACGAAATCAGCGTGAACCCTGCCATGCTGGCCAAGTACGACATGACGCCGCTGGAGGTGTACGACGCCGTGCAGAAGAGCAACCTGAACGTGGGCGGCGACGTGATTGAGAAGAACTCGCAGAGCTACGTGGTGCGTGGCATCGGCCTGCTCACCAAGCCCGAGGACATCGGCAACATCATCGTCAAGGACATCAACAACGTGCCTGTGCTGGTGCGCAACGTGGCCCAGGTGACGGAAAGCAACGCCCCCCGCGTGGGCCAGGCCGGCCTCGACGACCAGAGCGACGTGGTGGAAGGCATCGTGATTATGCGCAAGGGCGAAAACCCGGCCGAGGTGCTGGGCCGCGTGAAAGCCAAGATTGCCGAGCTCAACGAAAAGGTGCTGCCCAAC
>JAQBNT010000256.1 GCA_028288445.1 Hymenobacter sp.
CGCCGTGCGCCACTACCCCTACGAGGAATCCGTGGTGGCTCCCGATGACTACCTGCTGTTCATCGGCAGCCGCCGGGCCTACAAGAATTTCGGCTGCCTGGTGAAGGCCTTCGGGATGCTGCACGCCGAGTACCCGGGCCTGCACCTGATGTGCGCCGGCGGCGGCCCCTTCACCGAGGAGGAAATGACCCAGCTACGCGCGGCCGGCGTGGCCGCGCGCGTCCACCAGCTCGGCTACCTCTCCGATGGCCAGCTGCACCACCTCTACCACCGGGCGCGGGCTTTCGTGTTTCCGTCGCTGTATGAGGGGTTTGGATTTCCCATTCTTGAAGCCTTCGGGCAGCATTGCCCGGTGGTGCTCAGCAACGCCTCGTGCTTCCCGGAAATCGCGCAGGATGCCGCCCTGTACTTTTCCCCGAACGATGCTGACGACCTGCACGAGCAGCTCGACCGCGTGCTCTACGACCGTGCCCTGCGCCAGATTCTCGTCCGCCGCGGCCAGGAACGGGTGCGCGATTTCACCTGGGCCCGTACCGTGGCCGACACGCACCGCGTGTACGAGGAAGCCCGGGAGGGCTCGCCGGCGCTGGCTTGCTGAGACTGTTTGAAAGAACGTCGAATCAAATCATGCTTCGACTGCGCTCAGCATGACCGTCCAATTCACTTCTTATTCTACCTCTCAAAACTCCCCCACCCCTTATATGAAGCTAAGTCTACGCTTTCTGTACGTGCTGCCGGTGCTGGGGATAATCGTCACGGACCGCGCCTTTACGGAGTTTGCACTGGCCGACGAGGGCTCGCCATTGCTGGCGCAGTTCACGCTGCTGCTGCTGGCTAGCTCGCTCGGCTTTTCGGTGCTGTATTTCCGGTACATGCAGCCGCTGATGCGGCGCTGGTTTCTGCTGGTGGTAGCCGTGCTGGGCGGGTTGGCCCTGGAGTCGTATGCCGGCTGGAACTCGTGGATGGTATACCCGCACGTCTTCGCCAAGTTTTTAATATTGAGCCATGTGTTTGGCCTTTATGCGTTCTATCGCCGGTTTGGGCCGCCACCGTTTGGCCTGCTGATGGGCACGGTGATGCTGGGCCTGCTGGCCGACCTGGCCGTGTACCACCCCGATGCGCTGAGTTTGTCGGCCTTTCTGGACAATGAGCGCGGCTTTGCCTCCACTTCGGCCATGCTGCTGCTGCTGCCCACGCTCTACTACCTCAACCAGTACCTGACGCGGGGCGGCATGATGCGGCTGCTGCTGTTTTTTATGGGCGCGGCGCTGGTCATCTTTTTGCAGCACCGCTCGGTGTGGGTGGCCATGGGCGCGGCGCTGGCCCTGAACGCGGTGCTGCTCATGCTGGGCCGCGTGGAAGGTGCCCGCCTCAGCTCGGCCCGGCTGCTGCCCATGGTGCTGCTGCCGCTGTTCGTGCTGATTTCGGGCGGCCTCGTGGCCCTCAGCGACCCCAAAGTGGTGAAGAAGCTGGAGTCCAGCATCGGCGACATTATCCACCCCGACAAGCAGGGCACCGGCAGCTGGCGGCTGAAGCAGTTCGAAGCCTACCAGCCGTATCTGGAAGAATACCCCATTGCCGGCATGCGCCTCAAGGGCTTTGAGCTGCCGGTGCAGTTCTACACCCTGGCCGAGGATGGCGGCGGCCAGGTGCAGGTGTGGGCCGATGGCACCGGCCACCATTTCCACAGCTTCTACGTCGACCGGCTGTTCTATTTCGGCATCCTCGGGCTGCTGCTCACGGTGCTGGTGCCGCTGGTGCTGCTGGGCCGCCGCCTATTGAGCCGCGCCCCGCTGCCGCCCACCTCGGCGGTGCTCATCGTGTACAGCATCAGCTCGCTGGTGTATAGCATTTCCTACGACTGGCCGCTGTATTTCTTCGGCCTGCTGGGCCTGTCCCTGGCCGCCGCCGCCGAGCCCGGCCGGGTGCCCGCGCCCGCCCCCGCCGCCCCGCAACCCGCCCGTCAGCTCCTGCCCCGCTTCGATTCATTCGCCACCCCTAGCCATGCCAACGCCGCCGACCTCGCCCGCCCCTGAGCTGGACACCCCCGTGCTGCTCATCGTGTTCAACCGCCCGCAGGCGGCGCGGCGCGTGCTGGAAGCCCTGCGCCTGGCCCAGCCCGCCCGCCTCTACGTGGCCGCCGACGGCCCCCGCCCCGGCCGCCCGGCCGATGCCGCCCTCTGCCAGGAAACCCGCGCCTTGATAGAAGCCGAAATAGACTGGCCCTGCACGGTCCAGACGCTGTTTCGGGACGACAACCTGGGCTGCGGGCTGGGGCCGGCCACGGCCATCGATTGGTTTTTTCGGCAAGAGCCCGAGGGCATTATTCTGGAAGACGACTGCCTGCCCACGGCCAGCTTTTTCAGCTTTTGCGACCAGCTGCTGCGCCGCTACCGCTACGATACCCGCGTGATGCACATCAGCGGCAACAACCTTTCCCGCGAGGCCCGGCTACCGGCCGCGCCCGAGGCCGATTCCTACCATTTCTCGGGGCGGGTGCACAGCTGGGGCTGGGCCACTTGGCGGCGCGCCTGGCGGCACTTCGATGTTTACCTCACGCTGCTCACCGAACTGCGCCGGCGCGGCGAGTTGGAGAACATCTACCCCGCCTGGCTGGAGCGGCGGTACTGGCTGCGCAAGTTTGAGGCGGTGCGCCTCGGCCCGCAGCCGCCCCACATCTGGGACTACCAGTGGCACTTCGCGGTGGCCTGCAACGGCGGCCTCACCATCATCCCGGCCGTGAACCTGGTCACCAACATCGGCTTCGGCGACGACGCCACCCACACCTTCGACCCCCACGACCAGGACGCCCACCCCGCCGCGCACGAGTTGAATTTCCCGCTGCACCACCCGCCCACCGTGTTGCGCGACGCCCGCCGCGACGCCCGCCACTTCCGCGAACACCTGGCCGGCCGCGCCTGGGCTACGGTGCGTCGGCTGCTGGCCCGGCTGCTCCCTAAATCTACTCCGCCTCCCCCCGTCGCTACTCCCCTAGCCATGCCAGCGGCCACCCCAGTTACCCTCCCTCACCCTGTTTCTGCATTATCGTTATGAATGTTCTCGTCTCCTCCTACGCCTGCAACCCCGCCCAGGGCGGCGAGTGCGGCAACGGCTTCCACTGGGCCTGGGGCATGGCGCAGCGCGGCCACCGCGTGTGGTGCCTCACCACGCCGTATGGCCGGCTGGGCATTGCCACCTTTCTCGCCAATAATGCCCACGAGGGCGCGGCCGGCCGCATTCAGTTCCTGTACCCGCAGGTGCCCGGCTGGGTGCAGTTTCTGTACCGCTGGCAGTTTGGCGTGTACCTGCACTACTTCATCTGGCAATACACCGCCTGGCGGATGGCGCAGCGGCTGGATAGGGAAGTGGATTTCGACCTCGTACATCACGCCACCTACAGCAGCCTGAAAATGGGCTCCTGGCTGTGGCGGCTGGGCAAGCCCCTGGTGTACGGCCCGGTGGGCGGGGCCCAGAAAGCCCCCATCGCCTTCCGCCAGTACCTGCCCGACTGGTTCCAGACCGAAACCCTGCGCTCGGCCTTCACTTGGGTGCTCACCACCTTCGACTACAACCTGCGCCAAAACCTGCGCCACGCCGCCCTGGTGCTGGCTTCCAACGACGAATCGGCCAACCTGGCCCGGCGGCTCGGAGCCAAGCGCGTCGAGCTTTTCCTCGATACCGGCCTGTCGGAAGCCTTCCGGGCAGCCGAGTTCCCAACGCGGCCCCCGCAGCCCGTGTTGCAGCTACTCTGGGTGGGCCGGTTATACCCCAACAAGGCCCTGCCGCTGGTGCTCGATGCCCTTTCGCAGGTCGATAAGCGGGTAAAGTTTCACCTCACCGTGCTGGGCGATGGGCCGATGCGCGACCTCGTGCCCGGCTGGATTGCCCAGTACGGCCTCATGGGCCGCGTGACCTGGCGCGGCAGCGTGCCGTGGGCCGAAGTGCACGCCGCCATGCTCAGCAGCGACGTGTTCCTGTTCGGCTCGCTGCGCGACTCATTCGCCTCGCAGTTCATGGAAGCGCTGGCCACGGGCCTGCCCATCATCACGCTCAACCACCAGGGTGCCCGCACCTTCCTGCCCGATACCGCCGCTATTAAGGTATCGGTCGAGTCGCCGGCCGTGGCCACCGCCGCCATGGCCCGCGCCGTGGAATACGTGTACGACCACCCCGACGCCCGCCGCGCCATGGGCCGCGCCGGCTACGAGTTTGCCCTGCGCCAGACCTGGCCCCAGCGCCTCGACCGCCTGCTGACCATGCTGCGCGACCTGGACCTGGCCCCGGCCGAATCAGCCGCTGCCCCGGCCCGGCGGCGCAAGCTCCCGCTCTCTCGCCTGCGCCGCCGCAAGCGCCACCCCGAAGTCGTCCAAACCCGCCTGTCATCCTAGCCGCTGCCTCATTCACCCTCCCCCTGTAAGCCTTTTATATGCTGTACGTCGTCATTCCGGTTTTCAACCGCCTGCCCTACACCCGCGCCTGTCTGAACTCGCTTCGACAGCAAACCCGCACCGATTTCCGCGTCGTGGTGGTTGACGACGGCTCCACCGACGGCACGGCCGAAGTCCTGGCCACCGAATTCCCGGAGGTGGAAGTGGTGACCGGCGACGGCAACCTCTACTGGACGGCCGGCGTGAACGCCGGCATCCGCCGCGCCCTGGCCCTGGGGGCCACCCGCGTGCTCACCATGAACAACGACGTGCTGGCCCTGCCCGATTTCATCGAGCGCATGCTGGCCTACGCCGACCAGCACCCCACCGCCGTGCTGGGCGCGCTGGAGCTCGACGCCGCCACCGGCGAACCCGTGTACGGCGGCGAGCGCTTGGACTGGAGCACCAACACCCGCCACGACCTGCTCCAGGAGCTCACCCCCGCCGAGCGCCACGGCCTGCACCCCGTCACCTACCTGCCCGGCCGGGGCCTGCTCATCCCGCTGGCCGTCATCGAAGCCATTGGCCTCTTCGATGAAAAGCGCCTGCCGCACTACCTCGCCGATTTCGACTACACCAGCGTAGCCCGCCGCCACGGCTTCCCCGTGTTCTGCAACTACGACGCCCGCCTCAGCACCTACCCCGACGAAAGTGGCCAGGAACAAACCCGCCGCCAGCGCACCCTACGCGGCTATTTGCAGCATTTGTTCGGCATTCGGGGCGGCGGCAACCTGCGCAATTTCACGCACTTCTCCCTCAAAAACTGCCCCACTCCCTACCTGCCCTACTTCCTGCTGAACGGCTACGCCCGCCGGCTGGCCGGGTATTTCATGCATTAGCCTGAGCTGTTTGGCTTGCAAAAAGGTCGTCATGCTGAGCACAGCCGAAGCATCTCTACCGCAGCACTAATCAAAACCGACAAAACAACCAGCCCCCCCCACCCAGATACCTTCCGCCGTGCAGATGCTCCCCGCTACCGTTCCGCCCTTCTCCGCTACCCTTCCGCCTTTTTCCGCTACCCTTCCGCCCTTCTCCGCTACCCTTCCCACCTTCTCCGCTACCCTTCCCACCTTCTCCGCTGCCGTTCCGCCCTTCTCCGCTGCCGTTCCGACCTTCTCCGCTACCGTGGAGACTGTTCCCGCTGCTTGCCAACTGCTCCCCACCGCTTCACCCCCAATCCCTCTCCCGCTATGGTTATTCTTACCCAGGACCCCAACGGCTTCGGCAACTGCCTGCTCCTCACTTCGCACTTCTTAGTCAATGCCGTGGAGCACGACTATGAGCTGGCCATTCCGGTTTTCGAGAACTACGCGGCTTATTTTGAAGGCACCGTGGGCCAGCGCACCAACTTTTTCGGCCGCCTGCCGGTGCGCCTCTACCCTGGCCAGCCCGTGCCCGACCTGCTGCACCGCGTGCTGCAATGGCGCCTGGGTGCGCCCGTGCTCCTGCGCCTGCCCTGGCTGCCCCGCCTGCTGGGCGTGCGCCTCGTGGGCGATGTGCCCACCGGCGACGTCGACCTCAACAGCGCCGAGTACCTGGCCCAGGCCCACGGCCCGCGCCACCTCATCGTACACGGCTGGCAATACCGCGACAAACCCAACTTCGCCCGCCACGCCGACCTGCTGCGGCGCTTCTTCCGCCCCATCAAGCCCCACCGCGACGCCGTGGCCGAAGTAATAACCTCCAACCGCGCCCACGCCGACGTGCTGGTGGGCGTGCACATCCGGCGCGGCGACTACGCCGGCTGGTACGGCGGGGCCTACCTCTACACCAACGCCACCTACGTGCGCGCCATGCGCGAAATGCGCGCCCTGTTCCCCGCCGATACGCGGGTGCGCTTCCTATTATTCTCCAACGAGCCCATCCCCGCCGAGGACTTCGCCGAATTCGACACCGGCCGCTCCACCGACCACCCCCTCGAAGACCTGTACGCTATGGCCGGCTGCGACTACATCATCGGCCCCCTCAGCACCTACTCCATGTGGGCCTCCTTCTACGGCCGCGTCCCCCTCTGCCACCTGCACGGCCCCGACCACCCCGTTCAGTCCCTGGACCAGTTCGTGGTGTTTGAAGACCAGAAAACCGTGCGCTGGGAATCGGAAAAAGTAGCACTGGCATGAGGCCGCCCGCACATTGGCCGCGCCCGGCGGCCCGCGCCCTCCTGCTGGTGGCCCTGACGGTAGCGGGCGCAAGCCTGCCGGCAGCCTGCGGGCGGCACCCCAGCGGCCCGGCCCAACTCATCATCACCCACGGCGGCACCTACACGGGCACTTTCGGCAGCACCGATTCCAGCCTGCCCTGCATCAGCATCCAAACCACCGAGCCCGTCACGCTCAGCGGCTGCGTGCTGGCCGGGGCCGGCAATCTCATTGAGGCCACCCGGGGCGGGGCGCAACTCACCATCGTGAACTGCCAGGGCTACGGCCTGGCCCAAAGCCTGGATAACATCCGCCACGGGCACTTTCTGGAAGCAAACTCGGCCAAATCCGTGCGCATCGAGCACAACTACTTCGAGCACACCAGCGGCATCAGCATCTACCAGTGGAACGGCGACGGCACCCCCGCCCAAACCCTCACCGTGCGCTACAACTCGGCCCGCAACATCGACGGCCGCTACCGCAACGGCGGCAGCACCCCCGTCAATTTCCTCGGCCTGAACGGCCTGCCCAACCTGGCCAACATCGAAGTATCCTGGAACCAGGTCATCAACGAGCCCGACCAGTCATTGGTCGAGGACAACATCAACTTCTTCAACTCGGGCGGCACCCGCACCAGCCCGGCCCGCCTGCACGACAACTACATCCAGGGCGCTTACCCCATCCCGGCCACCAGCGCCACCTACGCCGGCTCGGGCATCACGCTGGACGGCACGGGCCGCGCGCCCATCACCACCACGGCTTGGGTGGAGGGCTACGATAACCAGCTGGTGAGCACCTGCGCCGCCCTCAACATCGCCTCGGGGCACGACAACCACTTTCACCACAACCGCATCGTCACCAGCGGCCTGCTGCCCGATGGCACCAAGCTGGTAGCCAACTACGCCGGCATAGGCGTCTGGAATGCCTACGAGCAGCCGCCCGCCGTGTTTTTCCACAACCAGGTCAGTAATAATGTGGTGGGGTTCGTGCACTGGGGCGGCACCACTCCCCTGCCCGACCGCCAGGACCTGAGCCCCGACGCCTGCGCGCCCTGCACCGGCACCACCCACCTCCCCAACCCCATCACCCTGCAAACGGAGCAGGACGAATGGAAGCTGTGGCAGCGCAAGCTGCGGGCGCAGCACCTGCACATGGGGCCAGTTACCGGCCCGGCCCGGCCCAAAATGCGCCCTCAGCAGCCCGCCAGTGCTGACAGCGGGTCCATACGGAGCATAATGACCTCATTTATGACAAAGTAAATCTATCTCCCGTCTTAAATTAATTCAACTACCGCCGGGAATTACCCGATTTAGCTTTAAATATAAATATTGCATATGTTTAATACAGCGAATTAATCCGTATTGTATTTTATAAAGTATTGAAAATTTTATTCGGCTCAAATATTTAGTTTAGTTAAACATATATATCAGTTATACAAGCATCGCACAGGCCTCAACAGTTCGTCATGCATCCAACTCCGGCTCCTTAGTCCAAAGCCAACCAGAAGCATGCAAATGCCTCCTATTATGTTTAAATGGGCTTTACAGAGGCTACTTTGATGAAGTTTGCCTGGCTACAAACAGCTTACTGAAGCCCTATTCTCAATCCGGGAAACCCGTCCCATGGGTACTTCCGTACTAATGAGCAATTTTAAATTGCATTTTATGATATATAACGAATTGCATCAGAAGGCTTGGAACAAATAGATTTTTGGCTGGGTTGAAGGGGCCAATGCCAATCATTTTTTTCGTTTCAAGTTCTTTAAGAATGCAAAAAAATCTCAAGCACACCTTCGCTCTTTCCCCTGTATCGCGTCCGCTCACCGGTATTCTTTCTGCGGCCATTGGTTGCTTCCTCGCGGTAGCACCTGGTGTGAACCCGGTAATGGCGCAAGCGCCTAACGTTACTTATTCCGGCCCGCTCACTATCACGCAGGGCGGTACCTATAGTGGCAACTACCGCAGCACCAGCTCCGATGTGCCGGTTATCACGATTCAGACCACGCAACCCGTTGTTATTGAGAACTGCGTGCTGGTAGGTCCCGGCGACATCATCGACGGTAAGAATGGTGGGGACAACCTCACTATCCGCAACAACAAGGCCTACGGCCAGACCCCAACCGTGGACAACCGCCGCCACGGCCGCTTCGTGGAAGTGAACTCGGCCAAGTCGCTGGTAGTTGAGCACAACTACTTCGAGCACACCACGGGCATCGACATTTATCAGTGGGGTGGCAACGGCACCACCGCACAGACCTATACCATCCGCTACAACCAGTCGAAAAACCTGGACGGCCGCTATCGCAACGGCGGCGGCACCTATTGCAACTTTCTGGGCGTGAACGGCGCGCTGAGCGTGCCCGGTGTCGAAGTGGCCTGGAACGAGGTGATTAACGAGCCCAACCAGTCGCTGGTGGAGGACAACATCAACTTCTACAACTCCTCGGGCACGTCCGGCAGCCCGCTGAAATTGCACGACAACTACGTACAGGGTGCCTACCCCTACCCCGCCACGGGGTCGAGCTACACGGGCTCGGGCATCACGATTGACGGCGATGCCCAGTCGGCCAGCGGTGCCACGGCCTTTATTAACGGCTACAACAACCAGTTGGTGAGCACCTGCGCGGCCATGAACATCGCCTCGGGCCACGACAACCACTACTACAACAACCGCATGGTGACCTGCGGCCTGCTGCCCGACGGCTCCAAGATGCCCGCCGGCTACGCGGCCGCCGGCCTCTGGAACGCCTACCAGCAGTCGGGTTCGGTGTTCTTCAACAACGACATGACCAATAACTTCATTGGTTTCTTCTTCCAGGGCGGCAACACGCCCTACACCAACCGCCAGGACACCAGCCCCGGCGCTTGCCCCACCTGCACGAGCACCACGCACATTGCCGACCGTCCGCTGACGCTGGCCGATGAGCAGGCTGAACTGACTTTCTGGAAGCAGAAGCTGTCGCAGAACGGCATCACGCTCGGAGCCGGCGGCACCACACCGACCACGCCGACTACGCCCAGCGCCCCCACCGTTAGCCTGAGCGCCCCGAGCACCGGCACCGTGGGCACGGCCCTGAACCTGACGGCCGCGGCCGCGGCCGCCAACGGCACCATCTCGA
>JAQBNT010000259.1 GCA_028288445.1 Hymenobacter sp.
GCTTAGCTCAGCTGGTTCAGAGCATCTGCCTTACAAGCAGAGGGTCACTGGTTCGAACCCAGTATCCCCCACACTGATAAACAGCCACTTGGATTGACATCTGAGTGGCTGTTTTATTCTCGGTTTAAACGATGGTTTAAACAAGTTTGCCAGAAGTACAGGCTCTGCCTGTCCTTTTTCCGGGAGGTTAGCTCAGTTGGTTTAGAGCGCTTCGTTCACACCGAAGAGGTCGAAGGTTCGAATCCTTTACTTCCCACCAAAACAAAACGGCCACCCAGATGAAAATCTGGGTGGCCGTTTTGTTTTGCGGCTATCAGTTTTGCCGCCGCCTACCCAACGGTATTCTCCTGCATCACGGGCACTGCCTGCCGATGCTGCTCAAAGAACTCGTCGCACCAGCGGCACACGTTCTGGAGCTCTTCAGTGCGGGCCAGCGCGTGGGCTTCACTCACGCCGATGGACTCGCCCATTTTCCAGGGCTCGCCCTGGTTGAGGCGCTGCATGATTTCGGATTGGGAGGCGCGGAGCAGCACGTCGGCTACTTTTTCCTGGCGGGCATCGCCGAGGGGAAACTTCGTGCCGGGGCAGCAGGGGTTGATTTTCCAGAGCTGGATGCTGATTTCCTGGGGCAGGTCGGTACCGCCCAGAAAGCCCTTGGCCCCGGAGAGGATGGAGCAGAAATTATGGCTGGGGTCTTTGAGCCAGATGTCCTTTTCCAGGGCCCGGCCCCGGGCCCAGTTGCCACCCAGCCACATGTCTTCGGTGGCGCCCCAGTAGCCCCAACTCAGGCGGTGGCCCTTCACGAGTAGGTTTTCCTTATCGATGAGCGGGTCGTGGTCGTCGCCGTTCACGCCCCGGCTTTCGAAAAGGTCGGCCAGGGTCATGAGGCGGGAGCCGGCCAGCTTGTGGTAGCGGTCGATGCTGGCAATGTCGAAGCGGGTGACGCCTTTGGCAATCAGCAAATCGAGGATTTCCGGGGTGAGCAGGTCGCCGTTGGTCTGGAGCATGACCTGCGTGCGCCCCTGGTATTTGGCCTGCACGGCATCAAGGATGAGGTAGAGCTTGGCACGGTCGGCTAGGGGCTCGCCGCCGGAGAGAATCAGGCGGTCCACTGCATCGGGCAGGTTGCGCACGATGCGCAGGCAGTCCTGGGCGCTGATGCGGGTGCCCTGCGGGCCGGAGCTGTTGTAGCAGTGGTCGCACTTGTCGTTGCAGAGCTGGGTGAATACCCAGTACACGGACTCGCAGTGGTTGAAATCGGTTTTCATGCGGTGGGCGGGCCCGAAGGCAAGGCGTGGCGGATGGATTCCCAGAAGGCCAACTCGCTGCGGATGGCCGTGCGCGCATCCTGCACAAACCCGGCCACCGAGGCGAAGCTGGTGAGCTGGCCCTGGTCGAGGTAGCCGAAGCGAGTGCCCACGGTGAGGGCCTCGCGGCTGTCGTGGGTAACAAAAAGGGAGGTAATCTGGTGCTGCCGGCTCACGCGCAGGAATAGCTGCTGCATGTCGGCGCGGGTCTGGGCGTCGAGGTTGCCGAAGGGCTCGTCGAGCAGCAGCAGGCGCGGCCGGATGATAAGGGCCCGGCCAAACGAAACCCGCTGCCGCTGCCCGCCCGAGAGCTGGTTCGGGGCTTTCCGGGCGTGCTCGCGCAGGTCCAGCTCATCGAGCAGCTCGCGGACCTGCCGGTCGATTTCGGCCTTCGCCACGTTGCGGATGCGCAGGCCAAACGCCACGTTTTCGAACACGGTGAGGTGCGGAAACAGCAGCGGCTCCTGGTAGATGTACACCATCTGGCGCTCGTTGGGCGGCACGGGGCCTAAGTCCCGGCCCTGCAAGAGGAGGGTGCCTTCGTCCGGCGCTTCCAGGCCGGCCAGGGTTTTGAGCAGCGTGGTTTTGCCGCAGCCCGAGCGGCCCAGCACGGCCAGCACCTCGCCCTGGTTTAGCGAAAAAGAGATGTCGCGCAGCACCGGATGGGGGCCGAACTGCTTGGACAGGTGCGCAACGGTCAGCAATTCGCTCATGCGTAGGGGCCGGTATCGGAGGCGTTTGGGT
This sequence comes from Hymenobacter sp., assembly GCA_028288445.1. Taxonomy (GTDB): domain Bacteria; phylum Bacteroidota; class Bacteroidia; order Cytophagales; family Hymenobacteraceae; genus Hymenobacter. The sequence goes on from JAQBNT010000259.1 coordinate 2,052, forward strand.
GGATAAGCAGGGCTTGCGGCACGAGGGCGGCGCGGTTGGGAGCCGAAAGCTACGGCTTGCGCAACAGGGCGGATTTATTGAGCAGCAGCAGAACAGCCGGCGGCAATAATAGCAGCAACGACGCCACGGCCGCCAGTTGCGCGTTGGCTTCGCCCACGTAGGCGAACACCTGCACCGTGAGCGTGTGCACCTTGCCCACGCTGAGTACGTTGGTCAAACCAAAATCAAACCAGCTGAGCAGGAACGTCTGCACCAGCGTGGTGCGTAGCAGCGGCCCGGCCAGCGGCAGCAGCACCCGCCGCATTGCCTGCCGGGGCGTGCAGCCCAGCGTGCGGGCCAGGTGCTCGTACTCGGTGATTTGCGCCGACCAGAAGCTGCGCAGCAGCAGCGTGGCAAACGGCAGGGCCACCAATAACAACCCCAGCAGCACGCCGCCCACCGAACCCGACAAATGCAGCCGGATAACAAACGGCTGGATGAGCACGGCCAGCAGCACCGGCGGCAGCGCGTAGGGCAGGTAGCTGGCCGCTTCCCAGCGCGTGGCCCAGCGGCTGCGCGTGATGGCGCGGGCCAGCCCGAAGCCGCCCGCCGTGGCCAGCAGGGCCACGGTGCCGGCCAGCAGCAGGCTGCGGCCCAAGCCCAGCAGCAGGTCGTTGTCTGCAGCCAGCAGGCTGCGCAACGCATCTAGGGAGTAGGCGGGCGGCAGCGCGGCCGGGAAGCGCCAATGCTCGCCCACGGCCAGCAACCCGAGCAACCCGAAGGGCAGCCCGAACAGCAGCAGTAACAGGGTGATGAGCAGGCGGGAGCGCATGGTGAAAAAACAGAAAAGTCAGGTCTTTAGCGAACCTGCGTTTGCCGGATGAGCCGGAGCAGCAGGCTAATCAAACCCAGCAGGCCGGCCGCTACCAGAAAGCCCGCCAGGTAGGCGGCGGGCAGTTCGCGCAGGTCGAAGCGCTGGAGGCGGGTGGCGATGTACACGCTCAGCATCTGGGGGTAGGGGCGGCCCAGCAGCAGGGGAATGTCGTAGGCTCCCAGCGTGGCAATGAAGCTGAGCAGCAGCGTGGGGGCTGCCCGGCGCAGCAGCACCGGCCCGGCTACCCGCCGCCGAAACTGCCCCCGGCTGGCCCCCAGCGTGAGCGTAAGCTGCCGGTACTCATCGAGCCGGGTTTCCTGGTAGATGGCCCGGAATAGCAGGGTGAAAAAGGGAAAAGTCAGCAGCACATGCGCCAGGATGATGCCGATGCCGGCTCCGTCCTGCACCAACTCGGGGAAGGATTCGAGACGCGGAATGAGCCCCAGCCGGAAGCTGATGCGCGAGAGCCACCCCGTCCGGCTCAGCAGCTGAAACAGGTAGAAGCCGACCACCAGCGACGGCATCAGCAGCGGCACGTAGAGCAGCCCCGGCAGCGGCCACCGCCGCAGCGTGGGCTGCGCCCGCAGCACCAGCAGCAGCGCCAGGGCGGTCGAAATGCCCACCGAGGCCCCCGCCACCCACCCGCTGTAGAGCGCGGCGTAAAGCAGGTCCTTATCGGTCCCCAGCGCCTGCCAGTAGCGCCCGGTGAAGCCGGCGGCCAGCGGCCCGGCCAGCCCCACACTGCCCAGCAACGCATACGCTAGCCCGGCCAGCGGCAGGCCCACCACCAGCAGGCCGTAGAGGGCCAGCAGGCTACGGGAGGCCAGTAAGGAACGGCCAGACCGGAATGGGACGTCACTCATTAAAAATGTACTATTTGAAATTTGCCGGACGGCTCAGAGAACCCAAACAGCCAGAACGAAGGATGAACGAAGGCAGAACGAACACTCAACGAACCAGCAGCGTGGTCATGACAAATGCTGTAGCCAGGAATAATTCTATTTCAAATCTGGCGGGTCGCCGTTATTTTTCGATGACGTAGGTGCGAAAATCTTTGAACAGGCGCGTCATGTATTCCGGGTCGGGCTCGGGCAGGGCCAGGCCCTGGATGGCCTCGCGCCGGGGCGCGTAGCGGCGCGAGGGCAGCTGCTCGAACGCCTGGCGCTGGGCGGCGGGCAGGGCCTGGAGGTTGAGCACGGTGTGGTCGCCCCACACGTTGGGGTCCATCTTTTTGAGCTGGGCCTCGGGCGAAACCAGGAAATTGACCACCAGCATGGCCGCTTCGGGGTGTTGGGCGTGGCGCACGATGCCCAGGTAGTGCGAGTTCTGGATGGTGCCGGGCGCGGGCACGTAGGCGCGGGCCGTGGCCGGAAAGACCTTCTGGTTGATTTTGTTGTCGACCTCGGCGTCGTTATTAGAGAAAGTGAAGGCCACCTCGCCGTTGGCAAAGAGCTGGTGCAGCGGGGCCAGCTGCTCCGGGAACGTGTGGCCCTGCTTCCAGAAGTAGGGCTTGCTCTCGTTAAGCTGCCGCCACAGCGCGCCC
>JAQBNT010000280.1 GCA_028288445.1 Hymenobacter sp.
AATCCATAGTTAGTATTCTGGCTTTTGGAAAGATTGATAGCTCGACTAATTAATTCTCTGGTGAAATGTGCATCCGGTAATATATGAAAGCTCCCTTCGCCCTGGATGTATGACTCCAGATTCAACCAGAATTGAAATTCAGTATGATGGCGAAGGTCTTTCCAATGACGAACAATCGCCGCAGCATGCTCAGCATTATTATTCTGCGTCAGAATAGAAAGTATTAAGCTTTTTTCGTTGGACATAGTTTTACCGGTTAGTAGACGAACGAGCTCCTGGTATTGGAGTATTGTTGCATGGAGTTTTGGCAAGTCCCTAGTTCTTTCGAGGCAGGCAGTGAGCCACTCGTCGATGTGATTGGTATAAGTTAGAAGATATACCGGAACGTCTTGCGGAATTCCCTCAACAGAATGTGCAGAAGGTGGATGGCCGTCGAGGGTTAAATAAAAAAGTATTGGCTGCCGGTTGTCTTCTAGAGCCTTTTGGTAATAGCGGAACAGTTGCTGAGGCTGGTCGCCTGCATAAATTTTGTTTTCGATGATGACCCAATACCGGCCATCATCAAGCAGTAAATCAATGTTCTTGTGTTCCCGTCGCACGCTTACTTTAGCAAAAGTAAAATCTGCGGGTAAACTGACTAAATCAGACTGAATAGTTTCAATAAAAAGGTCTAATAAAGTCGTTTCTAAACCGTGTCGGCCTTGCGGGTTCAAAAGTTCAGCCAAGAAGCGCGAATGCAGATTCACTTCCTCGTGGCTTTGTCGAAGTATGTTGAACACGTTGAAACAGTTGTCAACTGATAGATTCTGCTGGTGATTTTTAATTTGCTTACCAATGTCATTGAGTAGTTGTGGAATATCGTCCATGAATTAGATATGAATTAATTAAAGATGGTTTTGGGGTAAAGCTAACGGTTAAGGATATTACTCAGCAGAGTATCCGTACCCCACCAGCAGCCACGCTAGTATCCCGGCTTCTTCCGCTTCGGGGAGAATGCCGTGGCCAAAAATCATTTCCGTGTCTTCGGAAAGTATGTTTCGCTGCACGGCTTCCACTATTTCGGTCAGTTCGTCCATTTCTAACTCTTGAGTGGGGCCGCTCAGCAGGCTGAGGAGTGCGGCGATTGGTTGCAGGCCGGGGGGCGAGGCAATTGGGGGAAATAGCAACGAGTTGGTGGCGAGTATCGGGGCGAGGCGGGCGGCGCGGTTTGGGCCAGATGTAGCGGCGTGGCCCAGCCTAAAAGCAGTGGCCCGGCCCAGGACGGCGCGGGCATCGTCGGGGTCGATATCATCCGGGCGCAATAGAAGGGAACTGAATTCGGCAAGCCGGGCCAGCAGGTTCGAGCGGGTTGCTTGGTAGGCGGGCGTAACGACGGGCTGTGAATGGGCTTCCCGTTCGCAGAGGAGCGTTTCGGCAAGGGCGGTGGCAGGATTGGTGAGCATGGCGCAGTCAGAAGGTCTGGCCCAAAGGTGCTAGGCCAAGCCGCCAAATCGTGTCGTTTTCGCAACGGTCGGGATTATTCTTTTGGTAGCAGGCCCCCACCGATGGCCGTTGGGTCGTTATTTTGCTAGCCGACGACTCCGCGCACCAATAATCCGCGTATTTCGTTTACTCTGCCTAAACTCCGCGATTCATGAAATTATTTAAGTCCGCCGACCTTATCCGCAAAAGCAAGTACATCAGCCGCGATTTGAGCTGGCTGCGGTTCAACTACCGCGTGCTCGACCAGGTACAGGATGCCAGCCGGGGCCTGTTTGATAAGCTTAAGTTTCTGGCCATCACCAGCTCCAACCTGGACGAATTTTTCATGATTCGGGTGGGCTCGCTGTATAATTACCTCGATTACGGCAAGGAGCGGATTGACTACTCGGGCCTGCGCGAGCTGCCGTTTCGGCGCAAGCTGTTGGATTTCGCGCACCGTTTCGTGAACGACCAGAGCCTGACCTATCTGAATGAGCTGAAGCCGAATTTTGAAAAGAATGGCTTCAATATTCTCAAGATGAGCGACCTGACGGAGCTGGAGGTGAAGAAGGCCGACGGCTACTTCAAGAACACCGTGTTTCCGCTGCTCACGCCGATGGTGTACGACTCGTACCACGGCTTCCCACTGATGATGAACCAGATGCTCATCTTTGGGGTGGTCACGCGCATTGGCAACGGCATTGCGGTGGGCCTGGATGGCGAGGCCGAGAAAGGGCAGGAGCGCCTCACCTTCGTGCAGATTCCGCAAAACCTGACCCGGTTTTTTGAGCTCACGCGCAAGGACAAAGTCATTTTTGTGCCGATTGAGGAAGTGGTGCGCGAGTTCCTGCCGCGCCTGTTCCGCAACGTGGAAATTGTGTCGGCCGACTTGTTCCGCATTACCCGCAACGGGGATTTCACGCTGGAAGAATCGGACGATATCGACAACGACTTCATCAAGGAAATTCAGGTGGGCCTGAAAACCCGCAAGCGCGGCCGCGTGGTGCGCGTGGAAGTGGAGCCCAACGCCTCGCCCGTGCTGATGAACGTGCTGCGCGAACGGTGGAATATTGATAACGGCAATGTATTCGTCATCAATTCTATCATCGACTTGAAGGGCCTGTGGCAGATTGTGCGCCACCCCAATTTCCGGGGCCGCGCTGCTAAAACTCCGGCTTCAGTACCACCGCTGAGCCTGCCCGAGGGTGCCGACGAAAACCTGTTTGAATACCTCAAGCACCACGACGTGCTGCTGCACCACCCCTACAACAGCATCGAGCCGATGGTGCGGCTGCTGGAGCAGGCGGCCGTGGACCCGCACGTGCTGGGCATCAAGCAAACCATTTACCGCTTGGCCGACGACTCCCGCGTATCGGCGGCGCTGCTGAAGGCGGCCGAGAACGGCAAGCACGTTTCGGTGCTGTTTGAGGTGAAGGCGCGCTTTGATGAGGAGAAGAATATCCGCGAGGGCGCACGGCTGGAAAAGGCGGGCTGCTTCGTGATTTATGGGGTGAGCAAGTACAAGACGCACACCAAGCTGCTCATGATTATCCGTAAGGAGGGCGAGAAGGTGACGCGCTACGTGCACATTGGCTCGGGCAACTATAACGAGCAGACCTCGCGCCTCTACACCGACGTTAGCTTGCTGACCACCAACGACGTGTACGGTCATGATGTGTCCGAGTTCTTCAACGTAATCACCGGCCACTCGCAGCCCGATGATTACGAGTACCTCATCACGGCCCCGAAGGACATGCGGCAGCAGCTCATTCACCTCATTCGGGAGGAAGTGAAGCACGCCAAAAAAGGCCTGCCCAGCGGCATCGTGATGAAGATGAACTCGCTGGAAGACAAGGAGATTATTGACGAGTTTTACCGCGCGGCGAAGGCGGGCGTGCCCATTCGGTTCATCGTGCGGGGCATTTGCTGCCTGCGGCCGGGGCGGCCGGGCCTGAGCGAGAATATTGAGGTGCGCAGCATCGTGGGCGAGTATCTGGAGCACACGCGGCTGTTCTACTTCCACAATGGTGGCGATGCCAAGGTGTACGCCGGCTCGGCCGATATCATGGTGCGCTCGTTCGACCGCCGCATTGAGGCGCTATTCCTGATTGTGAATCCGCAGCTCAAGCGGGAGGCCATCAATATTCTGATGATGAATATGATGGACAATCAAAATAGCTACGTGATGCGGGAAGATGGTGCCTACATCCGGCAGCACCCAGCTCCCGGCGAGCCGGTGGTGAACGTGCACAAGGACTTCTTCAAGCGTGACGAGGCTCAGTTGGCCACCGCCACGGCGGAGGGCCTGCTGGCCCTGCTGGGGGTGCAGGCCCAGCGCCGCGCCGACGTAGCCGCCGCCCTGGAAGCCTCGGAAGCCGCTGCCGCGCTCACTGCGCTGGAATCTGTGGAAGCCAGTACGCCGGATGATTCCTTCGGCGAAGGCGGGGAGCCTGATGATGTGTGTGAGGACGATGCCACGCCCGTGGGGCACATTGACGAAGCGGCGGTGGGAGCGGCGCAAGTGTAGGCTTAGGCGCGGCTCTGTCATTGCGAGTGGAACGGAGCGGAACGCGGCAATCCGTCCTCTCATGAGCGACCAACCTTGTGATGTAACAACCAAAAGTCAGCGCAGCTAAAGCCTTTTTTGAAAGTAAAAAGCCCCGATACTGTGAAGTGTCGGGGCTTTCTGGTAGAAGACAGTGTCTGGTTTTGACAGGACGGATTGCTTCGGCTGCGCCTCGCAATGACAGACGGACGCTCCCTTCTCCCAATACCTACTCCATCTCAGCGGGCTGGTTCTGCACGTCGGGGACGGGGAGGATGGCGGGGTGGCCGCCGTCGGGGCTCAGCTCGTCAAAAAACTCCTCGAACAGGGCTTGGAGCATGCCGTCTTTCAGGCCGATGTCGGGCACGACCATCGTGGTGACATTGGCCCACTGCATGGCCGAAAGGTAGATGTGGCCGGCGGGGATGATGACGTCGGCGCGGTCGGGGTTGAGCATGGCCACGTTCACGCGCTCGGTCATGCTGAGGCCGGACAGGCGCTTGAGCGTGGTTTCGATGGCGCGGCGGGTGATGTGCTTGTCCGGCGCGGAGGAGGTGAGGCTGTAGATTTTGTTGATGTTACCGCCCGTGCCGATGGCGCGGGTGACGTGGTATTTGCGGGCGTTGGCGCGCACCCAGGCCTCCATGCGGGTCCAGAGCTCGGTTTGGGCTTCGGTGCCGGCTTCGCCGCTTTCTTCCTGCTGCATGCGGCGGATGGAGCCGATTTCGAACGACTGCGCGGCCACCTTGCGGCGGTCGTGGTAGATGTTGAACTCGGTGCTGCCTCCCCCCACGTCGATGTGCAGGTAGTGGCGCTTGTCTTCCAGCACGTGCTCGATGACCCGGTTAATGTAAAAAGCTTCGTCTTCGCCGCCAATCACCTTTATTTCCATGCCCAACTCTTCGCGCACGCGGGCCACGATGGCCGCGCCGTTGGCCGCCGAGCGCATGGCCGAAGTAGCGCACACGAGGTAGTGGGCCACGTCGTGCACTTCCATCAGCAGGCGCAGGGAGTGCAGGAACTTGACGAACTTCTCTTCCTTGGCCGGCGAAATCTCGCCGCTGGCAAACACGTCCTCGCCCAGGCGCATAGGGAAGCGCACGTACTCAACGCGCTTGAGGCGGTAGCGCCCTTCGTAATACAGCACGGCCGATATCTGACAACGAACGGCGTTGGACCCAATATCAATGGCGGCGAGCTTGCGAAGGGGAAAATTCATGCAGGGGCAAGGGATAAGTAAAAACCAAAGGTAAGCCACCGGGCGGGGCTTTGGGCATCGATTTTAGCAGCTTAGCCGCTTGGCGATGCTGGCGCGCGTCGGAGACGCGCGCCAGCATCACAGTGTATATTATATCACTCACTTACTCAAAAAACCTCGCCCAGGTTTAGCGACAAGCCATTGGAACCGTCGGCTCCGAAGCCGTAGTCGATGGCCAAGTTGGTGTTGGTGACCTTGTTGAGGCGGACGCGCAAGCCGGCCCCGGCGGCGGGCACTATCCTCTCGAAGTGCCGACTTTCCTGCTCGGTCACGCTCTGGGCGTTGGCGAACACCACGCCGCCCAGCAGGTGGTTGCGGGTGATGCCGTAGCGGTATTCGACCTCGCCGTAGAGCAGGTCATCGCCCCGAAACCGGCCCTGAATGAAACCCCGGCCGGTATTGCTGTACGTGTCCCAGCCGGTGCTGGGCAGGTCGAGGAAGGGTGGATTGCCGGCGATGGTGACGGCGTTGTAGGACCAGAGGGCCAGGATATTGGCCGAGTGCAGCGAAGGATGCAGGTAGGTGCGGGCATCCACGAGTAGCATTTCGGAAGCGGTGGTGCTGCCGAAGCTTTTCAGGTTGGTGCGCAGCTGGGTACTGAGGTACTCGCCGCCCTGTGGGTTGATGGCGTTGGCGCGGCTGTCGTGCAGCAGGGCCAGCACCGGGCCCGATGACACGGACGTGCCCTCGACCCCGTAGCGGTAGCGCGAAATCCGGCTCACTTCGCGGAAGCTGTTGCGGCTCACGATGTCCCAGTGGTAGTCGAGTTGGTAGCCCAGGCCCGCGTACCAGGCCGGGGCCACGCGCCGTAGGGCGCTTTCGTAGATGCGCAGGTAGTCGTAGTTCATGCTCACCACGCGGTCGGTGGTGCTGGTGTGCATGCCCAGGCCGTAGGTGCTTTGGGGGTAGCGCATCATCCGCCAGTCGCCCACGAAATACCAGCGGTTATTGGGCAGCCAGATGGAGGATGTGGCCGTGATGATGAGCTGGTCGTTGGCAGTATAGGCGGCCCCGGCCAGCACGGTCGAAACGTTGGCTGCCGGGCGGGCGAAGGCCAGGCTGAATGCCAGCTGCGCGATGCCGCCGGTTTGCTGGGTGTAGCCGAGCACGGGCACCACCAGCAGCGCTTTTTGGCCGCGACGCAGGGAAAGAGAATCGTGGGCGGGCAGGCGCGGGAAAGCCAGTCGGGCCACGTCCACGATATCGACCGTCGCCGGGAGGGGTGGGGCCTCCTGGGCCTGTGCGGTCAGGGCACTGCTCAGGGCGAGGACCAGCCCGATGGCATTGGCGTGGATATGCCGTGGAGAAAAGGCCCGTAGCCAAGGAAACATAGGAGGGTAACCGAAAAGAGCCGAACTGGTTTCGGCCGATTGCTACGGCATAGACCTCGAAGCTACCCAAAGGTTACACCGGGCGGCAAGGCATTCGCCCAATGGCTGGTATGGGTCGACGTTGCGGTGATTGGGACCGTTAAAAAAACAGGCTGGCATGCATCAGGGACGCATGCCAGCCTAGAATAACTGTTATTACCAATTGAAGCTGTTGAAAGTCAGGATGACAAACGTGTCGCAAAGCCAGACTTTCTAAACAGCTTCATTACTTATCCAATCGGAAACCTAGTCCAAACTGAATGAGCGAGCTTTCCACCGACTTCTGATAGGACACAGCGAAGGCCAGCGTTTCGACCACCGGGGCGATGTAGAAGCCCGCACCGTAGCCGGAATGCCAGCCGCCGGGCGAGGCATCCTGGTAATACACGCGGCCCTGGTCGTAGAAGCCAAACACGCCGTAGTAGAAGGGCAGGAAGCCATTTTTGACCTGGCCTAGGGCTAGGCGCAGTTCGGTGTTGTAATAGAGGCTGGCGTCGCCGCTGAAGCGGTTGCGGTAGTATCCGCGCAGGCCTTCGTTCTGGCCCAGGCTAGCGAATTTGTAGAAGGGAATGTCGTTGTCGGGGCCGTAGTTTTTGGCGCCGCCGCCTTTCAGCACGAGGGTGACGGGCAGACCGATTTTGGCGGTGCCGTAGTATTCGGCGAAGCCTTGGGTGAGGCCAAAGTTGCTTTTGGTGCTGGTGAGCTGGCGGTAGGAGTCGTGCTGCACCCGGATGCGCACGCCGCGCTGGGCGAAGCTGGGGCGGTTGCGCAGGTCGAGGTCGAATACGCCGTTCAGGCCCACTAGGCTCTGCTGGCTGGTGTTGGGGCGCACATCGGCGGGGCGGGTGCTGATGGTGCCGAGGTAAGTATTGTCGCCGAAGCTGCTGGTGTAATTCTCATACGTGGGGCCAACGCGAATAACGCTGCGCTGGAGGAAGGTGCGCTCCAGAAAGGCGTTCACGGTGTAACCCTGGTAGCGGGCGTTGTAAAATTTGTTATCGTAGAGCGTCTGGTCGAAGCCGGTGTTGTTGCCTAGCCCGAAGAAGCGGTAGAAGGGGAAGTAGCTGCCGTAGCTGGCCGTGGCTCCCACATCAATTTTGCCGATGGCGTAGCGGTGGCGGGTGCTGGCCGTGAGCTGGAACAGGCCGTTGAGGCTGCCCTGCACGTCGAACGAGTACATGTTCTTATAGCCCGGCTTGCGGAAGCCCTGGCGCAGGAAGGTGATGCCCGCGCTGGCTCCGAAGCCGTCGTTAGCGTTGTAGAACAGGCCGATGCTGGGGCGGTAGGAGTTGAATTCGAACTGCTCGCGGTCATACTCGTTCACGCCGGGGCTGGTGCTGGTGCGGTTGTCCGATTCCGGACCGAGCTGCATTTCGGTGTCGGGCAGGTCGTAGATTTTGGTGCGGGCGCGCAGGCCGCTGGCCGTCGAGTTGTCGGCAATTTTGTCCTTGCCATCGCCGCCAATCACGCGCACCAGAATGCTATGCTTGCCACCCTCGCCGGTGACGGTGACAATATCCTTGCCGCCGAGGCCATAGACGCACACTTCCTCGGTTTCGTTGGGCTTGAAAGTACGGTCGAACAGGGCCGCGCCTTTGGGGTTTTCGGTGTCGCCGGCGCGGTCAAACATCTGCACGCGTACCTGGCCGTCGGGCATCCGGTTCACCTGGAATACCTCGCCTTTGTTCGAGCCGACTACGTCGACGCGCTTGGCTAGCAGCAGGTAGTATTCATCAATGGCCTTGGGCAGCTCCTGAATGCGGGCCTTGAGCTTGCGGTTGATGTCCTGGGCCGATAAGGTCTGGACTTCGGCCGGGAGCTGGGCGGTGGCACCGTCGATGACGGCGGGGGTGATTTTGGTTTGCAGGTACTTGGCGGTTTCCTGCCACTGCTCGCGGGTGAGGTCCTGAAGCAGGAACCGGTCCAAGTGGCGGGCGGGCCAGTTCAGGCTTTTCATGTCCTGAAACTCGGAGTTGAATCCTTCAATGCTGGGCACTGCCCACTCGCGGTTGGCGAGGTAGGTGAGGAAGCCATTCCAGAGGGTGAAGCTTTGGTCGCGGTCGCGCGGGATAGGGCGGTAGAGCGTGCCACCGTCCTTTTGCTTGTAGCCGGCCCATTTCCAGTTGTCCTCGTGCTTGCCGAAGTCGGCCACCAGCATGTCGAAGGCGCGGGCGCGGGCCAGGGCGGGGGCGTCCACCTTGTTGTCGTGGTCTTTGTAGAGCTTGCGGAACAGGCCGAAGCTGCGCGTCACCTCATCGGAGCCGCCGAAGCCGGGCAGATTGGGCTTGGGGTCTTTGGGCGAGTCTTCTAGGGTGCCGAGCAGGTTGGCGTAGTCGGCGCGGTAGGGGCCGAGCTGCTGGTTGTCGGGCAGGCGGAACAGGCGCGGGCGGGCGTGGAGAATATCCGTCTGGTCCAGCATGTAGCTGATGGGCAGGTTGCTGTACGGGTTGGCCGTAGCCGTCACGTCGCGCAGCACATCCGAGGCGATGGAATTGCGCAGCTCGGGCGGCAGAATCTTGGTCACGTCCTTGTCTACGGAGCGGAAAACGTATTCCGAGCTGTCGGCTGCGATGAGCTTGAGCGAAGTTGTCTGCCGCCCGCCTCCCTTGCCAGTAGGGCGCAGGCCACCTTTCTCGGTGGTCAAGTCCAGCGTTTTCACCGTGACGGGTTGCAGCCACGACGAGCGGTAGATGTCACCGATGAAGAAGGTCTTGCTGCCGGTGGGCTTGTATTCGGGGCCGGGCACCACGGTGGTGGTGGCCTGGAACGGCGCGTCGGGCTTGGCCTCGGCTACGGTTTTGGTCGCGCCGGGGCAGTTGGTGATGAAGGGGTTGGCGGGGGCTTTCTGGTCGCCCCCGTCGGCGCAGGCGGAGCGGAAGAGGGTGGCAGTGTAAGCATCTTTGGCGGCCGTGCCTTTGTCATCGAAGGTGAAAACGTGTGTCTTCACGGTGCCGTCGGCAAAGTATTCGAGGGTCGTGTAGCCTTCTTCGCTTTTGCTGTAGAGCGACTGGCCTTTGGCCCCCACATGCTCGCTCTCGGCGAAGCTGCCGCTCACGATGTGGTAGTTGCCCTGGAAGGGCGTGACCTGCAGGCTGAAATCGTGCGCGGCAGCGTAAATCACGCCGGGGTTGCTTTGCAGCGTATTCAGCAGCTCCTTTTTCAACTCCTGGTAGCGAGGGTTGGCGAGGTCGCGCGGGGTGCCCACGTTTTGGCGGTAGGCGGCGTAGATGGTGCCGAAAACCGGCGGGCTGAGGTGGCGCGAAAGCGGCTCGTGGCCGCCGTACACGCCGTTGGTTACGACTGGGTGGTGGCCCAGCAGCAGCACATTCTTGTTCTTGGTATCGTCAATCAGGTCTTGAATCTGCTCGCGGAACTCCTCTTTGGTCAGGGTCTTGCAGTCGGTGTCGGGCGCTTCGGGGCGGTCGAAGGGGTGCGTGAACCAGGGCGTGTTGATGGCCACGAGGCGCACCAGCGGGGCTACGTCCACCACTTCGGGACCGGGGCAGCCGTTGGTGGGAATGAAAGCATTCTGGCCGGGCAGCTGCTTCTCGATGTACTTTTCGAGGCGGCGCACGGCTTTCAGGCCGGCCGGGCCGGAGTTGGCCCAGTCCTTATCGCCGGGCAGAAAATAGATTTTACCCTGCGGCAGTCCTTTTACCAGGGCAATGAGCTGGTCGGCGCGGTCACGCTCGGCTTGGGCCAGGGCGGTATCGCCTTTGGCCACCAAGCCGGTATTGCCCACGATGTCGCCGAGATGCACCACGGTAAAAGGGCCGGTTTGCTGCTCCAGCGTGGCGCGCAGCAGCTTGAGGCGGGCGGCGGGCAATTCGGCCTGGGCGGTATTGCCCAACAGGAAAACGGTATGGGCCGGGGCCTGTGCAAAACCGGGAGCCGAAGCAGTAAGAAGTAGCCCTGTAAAGAGGGCGCGAACGTAGTGAAAAGGCATAAGCGAGGAAGATGTAACACTCTTCTACGGTAGAGGACTAGGGTGCGGTTATTTCCGGCGGCCTGAAAGACGCATTCATCTATATTTACCGGCCAACGGACCGCCTTCACCGATGAATTCAACTGCTGCTAAGGTGCTGATTGCCGGGGCTGGCCCTTCGGGACTGATGCTGGCGCTGGAGCTGTGCCGCCACGGCGTGCGCCCCCGCATTATCGACCCGCTGCCCGGCCCGTCGCCCCTGAGCCGGGCCCTGGTCATGCACGCCCGCACCCTGGAGCTGCTCGACCGCCACGGGCTGGCCGATACGTTCATCACGCAGGGCGAAATGGTGCGCGGCGCGGCCCTGCGCCGGAAAGGGCGCGTGGCGGCCGTGCTACCGTTGGGCCGCATCGGCGAGGGCCTAAGCCCGTTTCCCTTCGCCCTGACCATCTCGCAGGACCAAACTGAGCGGCTGCTGCGCGAGGCGCTGGCCGCCCACGACGTGGCGGTGGAATGGAACACCAGCCTCACGGGCCTCGCGCAGGACGCGGCCGGGGCCACCGCCACCCTGCAAGCCCCCGGCCAGCCGCCCGAAACGGTGGCCGTAGCCTACGTGGCGGGGTGCGATGGGGCCCACTCGGCCGTGCGGCACGCGTTGGGCATCGGCTTTCCGGGCGGGACGTATGAGCAGGTTTTCTTTGTGGCCGATACCGTGACCGAGGGCCTGGACGAGGATGCGCGGCTGGGGCGGCTGCTGGAAGTGTCGCTGGCCCCGCGCACCTTCAACGCCTTCTTCCCGATGCCGCAGGGCCGGATGCGCATCATCGGCCTGCTGCCCGATGGGCTGGCCCCGGAAGCCGCCACCTTCGCCTCCATACAGCCGGGGCTGGAGGCGGCCGAGCACGTGCGGGTGCAGTCGGTGAGCTGGTTTGCCACCTATCGGGTGCATCACCGGGTGGCCGACCATTTCCGGCAGGGCCGGGCATTTCTGGTGGGCGATGCGGCCCACATCCACAGTCCGGCCGGCGGGCAGGGCATGAACACCGGCCTCGGCGATGCCGTGAACCTGGGCTGGAAGCTGGCCGCCGTGCTACTACACGCCGCGCCCGAGGCACTGCTTGATACCTACGAAGCGGAGCGCATTCCCTTCGCCCGGCAGCTGGTGGCTACTACCGACCGCGCGTTCACTGGGGCCACGCGGGCCACGGCCTGGGCCAGCTTCGTGCGTACCTGGGTGGCCCCGCTGCTGCTGCCGATGGCCGTGCGCGTGCCCGCCGTCCGCCGGCTGATGTTTCGCACCATCTCCCAGATAGGCATCAAGTATCCGCATTCGCCCCTGAGCCGGGGGCGGGCCGGCGGCGTGGTGGGCGGGCAGCGGCTGCCCTGGGCCGCCGGGCGCTACGAAACGCTACGGCCCATGGGCTGGCACCTGCTGCACGTTGGCCCGGTGCCGGCGGCGCGGGCGTGGGCGGCGGCGCATTCTGTAGCAGCTACAGAAATTGCTCTCGCCGCTGCCGAAACGCCGGGCACCGTGTACCTCGTGCGGCCCGATGGCTACGTGGGACTGGTGGCGGCTGCATTTAGCGAAGCGGAGTTTACCGCCTACGCCCGGCAGTGGCTGGGGCAGTAGCCCACATTTAATTAATCACATAATCACAGTTATAAGGTAGCCGCGTAGCGGCGACAGGTTTGTAGGAGTTGCCCTAAACGATAAAGCTGCGTAGCGGCGACAGAAAGGCGTGGGAATCTGGTGCCGCTACGCGGCTTTGGACCCCAATCTTCCGTTTGGCTACAAACCGTTCGCCGCTGCGCGGCTACTACGACCAGCCCATAGCCTCTGCCAGCCCAGCAGCAGCAGGCACGGCAGGCCCACCCACAGGGCTTCGCTGGCCAGCACCCGCAACCCTTTGGCTCCGAAGAACCCTCGGATGCTCAGCGGTGATACCTTGATGGGCCGGAAAGGGAAGAAGTAGCGCTCTAGATGCCAAGGACTGAAAAATGCCACGCCGAGGCCGCCGGTGGTCAGGGCATCGAGGAGGCCGTGTGAGGCAGTGGCTAGAAACAACAGCAGCGCCAGCCGCCCGGCAGGCGGCCGCTGGCCGGGACGGGCCAACTGGCCCAACAGGGTGCCCAAAGCCGCTACCACAACGGCCGCGAGCAGCGAGTGCGTCAGCCCCCGATGGCCCCAGAGGCTGTCGTACGGCACCCCCAGGCGGTAGCCTATCGAATCCACATCCGGCAGGGCGGCGCAGAGGGCAGCGGCTACCCAGTAGGGCCAGTGCCGGCGGTGGGGGAGCAGGAGCTTGCCCAGGGTGGCCCCCAGAGCGGCGTGACCGAATGCGGAAGCCATGAAAACAGGTGGGTAAAACGCGACTGGTCCGCCTACCGGAGGCAGGCGGACCAGCGCAAAAAGGTGTTTACCAGCGGCGGATAATGCCGTAGTGTTCCAGCAGCCAGAGAGCGGCGATGATGGTAATAATGATAAGGGCTTTGGGCCAGAATTCGGGCCAGAAGCCGCCCTTAGAGGGGGGCATCCTCGGGCTGCCAGGTGAGGACCATGTGATGCACGGGCAGCACCACAAATTCGGGGTGGTGGCGCAGGTCTTCGTGGTTGCTCAGGGCCCAGTCGAAGGCGGCTTGCTCGGTGTCGAAGGATTCGGGTATTCCCGCAACGGGCCTAAGCATCATGTGATTGTGCTGATGGGCGGCGTCGTGTTCGTTGCGTAGGCCGAAAAGCTGGTATTTGGTGACGATTCTGTACATGGCGCTAAGGTAAAAAACAGAAGGTATTTGGTAGGTGAATTTTTGATAATAGACCGACGAATGGTGTACGGCTCCGCCTGTCATCCTGAGCGCAGCGAAGGACCTTATCACGTCCGCATCGACTGAATGACTGCAAGCTATTCTGCGGTGATAAGGTCCTTCGCTGCGCTCAGGATGACAGATGGGGCAGCCAATTACCCCGCCAGCTCTCGCAACACCTTCGGCACGCCGGTGCTGGCGGCCTCGGCCACGTAGCGGACGCCGCGCCGGCCGGCTTCGGGCTGGTGCGGGTCGATGACGAAGACGGGGCAGGTGGCGGGGGCGTAGTGCAGCAGGCCCGCCGCCGGGTACACCTGCAGGGAGGTGCCCACGATGAGCAGGGCATCGGCGGTGGCTACGGTTTCGGCGGCTTCTTCGATGGCGGGCACCATCTCGCCAAACCACACGATGTGGGGGCGGAGCTGGTGGCCGTCGGGGGCAAGGTCGCCCACGTTGATGTCGCCGGTACAGTCGTAGGCGGTGGTTTCGTCGGCCACGGAGCGCATCTGGTTCAGCATGCCGTGCAGGTGCCGCACGTCGGTGGAGCCAGCGCGCTCGTGCAGGTCGTCCACGTTCTGGGTGATGATGCTGACGCGCCAGTTGGGTTCTTCCTCGAAGCCGGCCAGGGCCAGGTGGGCAGCGTTGGGCTGCACGGTGCGGGCCTGAGCGCGGCGCTGGTTATAGAAATCGAGCACCAAAGCCGGGTCGCGGGCAAAGCCTTCGGGGGAGGCCACGTCCTCGACGCGGTGCTCTTCCCAGAGGCCATTTGTATCGCGGAAGGTGCGGATGCCGGACTCGGCGGAGACGCCGGCACCGGTAAGAACGACGAGGTGTTTCATGG
>JAQBNT010000282.1 GCA_028288445.1 Hymenobacter sp.
AGTAAGTACGCCACCGCCTAGCGCTAGGGAAATGGATTCGAGAGCCCGGGGAACAAGTGTTTCCCGGGCTCTTTACGTTTATGCTGAAGGCTGCGCCGTGTGCATCGCCGCCTGCTTGGTGTACACCTGCTCCAACCGCCGCCGCCGCCGGCCAAAATACAAGCCCAGCAACGGGAACACCACGCCCGGCACCATGCGCATCACCCACGGGTGCACGAAAAGCGCCAGCACCAGGCTCACCGCAAACACCAGCGGCGTCATCAGCGGGCGCACCAGGTCGAGGTCGGGATGGGTGCGCTCGTGGGCGGCCACGAGGCCATTGGCCGGGTGCCGCAGGTAAGTCTGGATGCGCGCCTGCAATAGGCCCGTGGCAATGATATTGACGCTATAAAGAACCCAGGACATGGCCAGCATCCCATATTCGCTCTGGTAGGCGGTGGTGAAGGGTATGAGCACGATGCTGAGCAGAAACAGCATGTTCAGCCAAATCAGCTTGTTGTCCAGATGCCGCACGAAACGGAAAATGCGGTGATGCGCCGTCCAGTAAATGGCAATGATGAAAAAGCTGATGAGGAAGCCGATGAACTTCGGAATCAGCCGCAGCAGCGCGCTGCTGGCTTCGTGCTCGGTGCGGTGTTCCAGTTCCGGTACTTTCAGCTCAATCACGAGCAGCGTGATGGCGATGGCAAACACCGCGTCGGTGAACAGAATCAGGCGTTCCAGCTGAAACGCCTCGCGGTTGTGCTGAGCTTTCTCGTTGCCGTCCATACAGTTGCAGCCCGCCCAAAGGCTGGTGCTGCAATATAGCGTTTCAACCGAATGGAAAAAGCCGCCCCGGTTTCCCGAAGCGGCTTTTCATTCAGCATGATTGCAGTCCCGCAACCGCTACATCTTCATCTCATTGCCCTTCTGGGCCATGCCCAGGTGCTGTTGCACCACCGGCAGCGTCTTGCCGATGAAGGCTTTCAGGTCGGCGTCCTGGGTCATTTTTTCGTGGGCCATCATCGTGTTGGCCGTTTTCTGGTGGTCGGCCTGCATCTGCGACAGGTACTTGGCTTCGAAATCCTTGCCCGAGAGCTTCTCCATCGCGGGGGCCATGGCTTTGTGCTCGGTATCCATGTCGGTGGGCAGGGTGATGCCTTTTTTGGCCGCAATCTTTTTCAGGTCGGCCGTCGATTTGGTGTGGTCGGCAATCATCTTGTTGGCCATTTCTTTGGCCATGCCGGTCACGCCCTTGGCCAGGGCCATTTTGCTTTGCTGAATCTCGTTCTGGTCGCTGTGGGCGGCCGTCATCATAAACTCGTTGTCGTCTTTGTGTGGGCCGGTGGGGCCGTTGGCGTCGCCCATGGCGGTGCCGCTGCCTGCGGCGGTGGTGTCGCTCATGGCATCCATCGCAGTAGTATCGGCCCCGGCGGCTGGCGTGTTGGCCATGTTGCTATCGGTGCCGGCGGTGTCAGCAGTCTTGTTGGCATCGCCGCAGGAAGTGAGGGCGAGCAGGCCCGAGGCCAGCAGCGGAAGGAAGATGCGTTTCATAAGGCTGGGAGTGAGGTGATTGGTGCGCAAAAGAGCATACGTTACGGGCCATAAAAGGCCGTGCGATACATTCAATACGCGGGAGTAAGGGATAGATGTTGCGCAGATAAGACTATTTTGCAAGTAAGCTCATCCATTGATTGTCAATAAAATGCACGGCATCTACTACCCAAAAAGCCCGTGCCCTAACGGGAACGGGCTTTTTGGGTAGTAGATGCCCATCCCGGATATTAATTGGGTGCAGTGAATATCCGTCGGCCCTTGCTGAAAATTGACCGGCCGCAGTTGCGGGAGGACGAGCTTGATTAGGGCTCCACCGTGAGGCGGTGGTAGCTGCGGGCCTCGCCCTGCCGCACCAGCAGCGTGTAGGAGCCGGCCGCGATGCTGGCCAGCGGCAGTCGCGTTTGGCCCGTCGGTAGGGTTTGGGCCTGTACGCAGCGGCCCAGGGCATCGAGCAGTTGCACTTGCACCGGGCCGGCCTGGGCGGTGCGGATGTCCACCACGTTACGGGCGGGGTTGGGGTACACTTCCAGTCCCGCCACTTGGGCGGCTTGTCGGGCCGCCAGCGACAGCAGAGCGGTGCGGGCAATGATGGTGTTCCAGCTATAGGGCGATGCCAGCTGGCGGGTGCCAAACGTGAAGGGGCTGGCCTCGAAGTAGGTGCCGGCCAGCACCGGCCGGTTGAGGCCATCGACGGCCACGGCGGCGGTGAAAAAGCGGCCCCCGGCCTGCCAGCCGCGCTGCGGCACGCCAGCCGCGTCGAGCTGCACGAGGCCGGTGGTGGTAGATGTGGGCCAGGCCGCGCCCGGCAGGCGCACGTTGCCCCAGTCCAGCCCGCCGGCGGTGGCAATGGTGGCTTCGCCCTGCGGCCCCAGCGCTAGCCCTAATATCTTATCGGTACCCCCACCACCCACCAACGATTCAATAGTGCCGCTTGGTGCGATGCGGGCCAGAAAAATATCCTTGCCTGTAGCGGCGGCCGGATTACCAGTGCTTAAAGAAAATGCACCAAAAGCCATGCTACTGCCAATTAGCCCACCCACTGCGTAGCACCGGTTTTGTGGCCCAATCATAATTTTGTCAACTCCTTGTCCGGAAGCAGTTGTTGTGCTTTGGCGGGCTGGGCCGGTGGTGCTTATCAGCCAGCTAGCAGTATTGGCGGCGCTCAATTTCAGCACGAAGCCAGCCGCGTTGGCATTTGCAGGGCCGGTAAGAGCCGGTAGTGTGCCAAATTGTAGCGTGGCAGCAGGTGCGACATACCCACCCAGATAGGTTTCGCCGGTGGTGGCTAATGCAATACCAGTAAATCCGTGGTCACTTTCAGTGCCAGCTGTAGTATATGCCGCGAAACCTCCCGTGATTCCCCCCAACTGATTGTAACGAAGTACAATTGCATGCCGGCTGCTGCGGGCTCCCGCAAACGTGGTTCCGTTGATGGTAACCGAGCCTTCAAACTCGCCTTGCACCACGCTGTTGCCCACGGCATCGACGGCCAGCCGCTGCAGCTGCACCGAGCTGCCGCCCGCGGCATCCGGCTCAATGGTAGTGGCCCACAGCAGGGTGCCGGTGGGGCCGATTTTGGCGAGAAAGCACGGGGCGCTGGTGCCGGCCAGGGCCACCGTGGTGCCGTCAACGCGCAGCTGCTGGTAGTAGCGGCCGATAACGTAGCTGTTGCCGGCCGCATCCATGGCGGCATCGGTTACGCGGGTGTCGCCGTTGCTGGTCAGGTTCAGGCTCCAGGCCAGGGCGCCGGCCGGGGTGTATTTGGCCACGTAGCTGCTTTCGAGCGCGCCCAGCGGCCCCACGGCGTTCTGGTAGCGCGGGGTGGGTGCCCCAAAGATTACGTCGGGGTCGTAGAGGCCGGCTATCAGCACGTTGCCGGTGGCGTCGGCCGCCAGGCTCTCGGGCTGATTGAAGCTGGGCGCGAAGGAGGAGCCGCCGGTGCTTCCCGGCAGGGTGGTGGCCCCCAGGCGGGCCACCCAGGCCCAGTCATAAAGGCTGCGGGATTGGGCGACGGCTGGGGAAATGGGCGTCAGCAGGCCGGCGGCGAAGGCCAGTAAAAGAGTAAGAGACGTTTTCATGGGCGTGGCGGAATGAATGACAAGCGTTAAGCCTATTCGGAATCGGAATCGTCTTCGAGTACAGGTAACACCGTGCAGGAGAGGCCGGTACCAGGGGTTGCCTGGATGACCCGGCCCAGCGTATGGCTCTGCCCGCTGGTGCGGGTGGCCGTCAGGGTCACGTAGTACGACTGGCCCACCGCGAACGTGCAGATGCTGGCCAGGTTCCAGATGCCGCCCCGCGCTACCGGCCGGGCATAGGAGGCCAGCAACACAGTTCGTACGAGTTGAATGCCTTAATTCAATAGCTGCCGGGCGCTGCCGGGTTATCCCCAATAACAGGGGAGCGATTTGCAACCGTCGGCGGGGTATCAACCAGAAGGGCCTGGTTGCTTGCGCATCCGGCCTTCGCTGGCTGCGGGCCGCTGAACTGTATCAGGGATTCCCCGGCGCTTTGGGCCCAGGTGGTGGCATGGCCCAGCAACAGCAGGGCCAGGAGTAGCTTTTTCTTCATGCGGATTGGGTAAAATGAGATGAAAAACAACTGTTTTACCCGCCACTACCCCAACGATTTCGGGGCTGGAAACTGCTTGGCGCAAAAGCATACTTGCTCGGTGCGTTTAGGTGGTAGAGGAAGGATGCTTCAAATGTAGAAGGAATTCGACTACGTGCTGCTAGGCGCCTGAATGTTACTTTGAACCTGTTTAGAAAGTCAAATCCGGGGCCGTTTAGGGCGGGCCGCCGGCTTTTTGCCGGCCGTCCGCTCACCGTGGGGCCGTGGGGCCGTGGGGGCGAAAGCGTTCGGCTACCTGAGCGCACAGCCGGCAACAAAGCCGGCAGCCCGATTCAACCCCGACTTCGCAGGCCGACCCATGTCTGAAATGTATTTTATCAAAAGTCCGAATACATTTCAAACGTGAAATGTATTCGGACTTTTGATAAAATACATTTCAATCAGCTCCGTGCCCTCGCCCGGTGTTATGCGTGGCGCGGAACGAGGCGAAGCAGGGCAGTTAGCATGGGCTGGGCGTAATGGCCCTGTTTGGGAGTGCCCCCGATGGGCACAAAAATGGGCCTGTCCCCGTGAGGAACAGGCCCGTTTAGGGTCGGTGTGCCTGCTGAGCGGCTACTTGGCCGCGTCCACGGCCACCTGCATCCTGGTCACCATATCGAGGTGCATCTGTAGCACGGGCACGTTCTTGGCCGCGAAGGCTTTGATGTCGGGGTCGGAGGCTTTGATGGAGGCGTCGGTGAATTCCTTCACGTCTTCCTGGTGGTCCTTGAGCATCTCCTTCATGTACTCCTGGTCCATTTTCACGCCTTTCTTTTCCACTACGTCTTTCAGCACATCCTTGTGCTTGTCGCTGAGTGCGGTGGGAATAGTGACATTCTTCTTGGTGGCCAGGGCCATCAGCTCGGCGTTCGATTTGGTGTGGTCCGAAACCATCTGCTCGGCAAACTTTTTGGCGTCGGGCGTTACGGCGCGGGCCGCCACCTGCTTGCCCATTTCCACCTCAAGCATGCCGCCGCTGGCAGCCTTGGCCAGAAACTCAGCGTCGTATTCCATGCCTTTTTTCTCGACTTTGCCCAGGTCGGTATCGGCCGTGGCACTATCGGCTTTCACTTCGTTGGTTTTCTGGGCTTCCTTCACGGAGTCGTTGGAGCTACAGCCGGCGGCAGCAACGAGCAGCATCGCGGCGCTGAGCAGGGTGATGAATGGGCGTTGCATAAGGAGCGAAGGAGAGAATAGGTTGGTGAAGTGGAAGTGGTAAATTGAATTCGGCAAGATGAAAAATGGCCGAAGCATCGCCCGTTACGGCAGCTTCTCCGCCACGTCGGCCGTTTCTTTGGCCGCATCAAGCTGCTCCTGCACGGGGCCGTGGAACTTGGCTGCGAAGCCGCGAATGTCGCCGTCGTAGGCATCGTCGCTCATGTCGTCGAAGGCGTCTTCGTCCTGCTTCTGGGCCTTCACCAGCAGCGCCATCAGGTGCTTGTCAATCTGGGCACCGGTTTGGGTGCTGGCCTCGTGGTACGCCTCCTGCTCGTCATCGCCGAGGGCGGCGGGCACGGTCAGGCCCTTGGCGGCGGCCAGGGCGCGCAGCGTGCTCAGCAGCTCCAGCCGTTGCGGCACCAGGCGGGCCCCGTAGCTGCGCACGGCAGGAGAGGTGGCGCGGGCCTGCGCCAGCTTGCCCAGCTCCACTTCGAGCAGGGCATTGCTGGTGCTTTTCACCAGGAATTCGGCGTCGGCCTCCTGCTTTTTGGTGATGTCGGCGGTATCAATTTTCTTCTCGTTCTGGGCCGTGGCTGCGTCCACGGCATCGGCATTGCCGCCGCCCGATGAGCAGGCCACCAGCAGCGGCAGCGCCACGGCTGCCCATTTAAATAGTCGCAACGGCATCGCAAGAATAGGGGAAGGGCGCATAAGAAGTAAGTTGGAAATAAGCCAGATGGCTGGATATGCCAGCTATACGACTCCCTCCAAGTGGGGTTCTTTGCGGGCCGGATGAACTTTTTTTACAACCAGGTTAAACCTGCCCGGCACCTTCGCTTCCAACCGACCAAAACCACCGCTCAACATTCCCATTCACATACTTTTTCTCACCCCCGTCATGCGTACTCCTTCTCTCCGTTCCCTGGCCTTTGCCTGCCTCGCCAGCGGCGCGCTGCTCACCGCCGGCTGCAACCGTAACAACGACGCCACGCCCACCGACGACATCACCACGGCCGAAGACCGCAGCGAGGACAACATCGAAACGGCCATCAGCTCCGATGCTTACCAGGTTTCGACCCCGCAGAACGTAGACAACGCCGCCGCCGGCTTCACCACCACCGACCCGGAATTCCAGGCCAGATTTGGTCCCTGCGTTACCCGCACCTACACGGCCCAGAACCGCACGCTTATCATCGACTTCCACGCCGGCTGCCTGTGCGCGGACGGCCGTTTCCGCAGCGGCCAGATTGTGGTGCAGTTCACCACCGACGTGAACCGCCGCATTGCCGGGGCCGTGGTGCGCCGCCGCAACTACTTCGTCAATTACAACCAGCACATTGCCCGCCGCACCTTCACCGACCTCGGCGGTGGGTCCTTTAACATAGCTGTCGATAGCGCCAGCATCATCCGGGCCAACAACGGCGGCACCCATTCCTGGACCGCCAACTGGACCTTCGCCCCCACGGCCAACACGACGGCCACCGTGCGCGAATACAGGGTGACGGGCATGGCCGCCGGCACCAACCGCAAAGGCGTCAGCTACACCACCACCGTGCAAACCCCTCTTATCAAAAGCTCTACCTGCTTCAAGTACTTCACGGCGGGCACCATCAACATCACCAATTCCAACAACAAAACCATGACCCTGGACTACGGCAACGGCACCTGCGACAACGTGGCCACCGTAACCGTAAACGGCCACACCAAAACCATTGCCCTGCGCTAGCAGCGGGCTCGGTTTTTCGAATCCTGCAAAAAAGCCGCCCTTCATCGGGGCGGCTTTTTTGGTTAAATCCCCGCCGCCAGCAGCGCCTCGGCCACCACCAAATCCTCGGGTGTGGTGATTTTCAGGTTGCGATAATCCCCGTCCACCAGCTGCACGCGGCACAGGTCGTCCACCACCGTCGCATCGTCGGTGAAGGAGGCCAGCTCGGGCATGGCATAAGCGCGGCGCAGCAGGTCGATTTCAAACGTCTGGGGCGTTTGCATCAGGCGCAGGCGGCTGCGGTTTTGCGCCGCCGAGCCGTGGGGCGACACCAGCCGCACCGAGTCCTTGGGCATCACGGCGGCGGCGGCGGCGGCGTGGGTAGCGGCGGCGGCGTAGGTGCGCTCCACTACCTGCCGCGACACCAGCGGGCGCACGCCATCATGCACCGCCACCAGGCCCTCGGCGTGGGCTTTTAGAGAAGCCAGCCCCGCCTTCACCGAGGCCCAGCGCGTGGCCCCGCCCGTCACCAGCCGGTGCGGAATATCCACGCTGAACTGCGCGCACAGCGCCTGCCAGGTGTCGAGCTGGTCGGCCGGCAGCACCACCACAATTTCGCTCACGCCCAGCGCCGGCTCGGCAAAGCGGCGCAGCGTGTGCAGCAGCACCGGCTCGCCGCGCAGCAGCAGGAACTGCTTGGGGCGGTCGGCCCCCATGCGCGTGCCGCTGCCGCCCGCCACCAGAATGGCAAACCGGTGCGTGATTGACTGAGCAGAGGAATAAATGGAAGGGCGCGGCGAAGCCATAAACAGCAGAATTGAAAGAGGCGCAAATATCCGACAAAGCAAAAGGCCCGGCTGCACATTGCAGCCGGGCCTTTTGCTTTGTCCAATTAATCGAACTACAGAATCAACATGGCGTCGCCGTAGCTGAAGAACTTATATTTCTCCTTGATGGCCTGCTTATAAGCCTCCATCAGCAGCGGGTAGCCGGCGAAGGCCGCCGCCAGCATGATGAGCGTGCTCTCCGGCATGTGCAGGTTGGTGAGCAGGCAGTTGGCGATTTTGAAATCGTGGGGCGGGAAGATGAACCGGTCAATCCAGCCCTGGGTGGGCTTCATGCGGGCATTGGCCGACACCGACGCCTCCATGGCGCGGATGGTGGTGGTGCCCACGGCGCACACCTTCTTCTTCTGGTCGAGGGCCTTGTTCACCACCTCGCAGGCCGGGGCCGTCACGATGAAGTTCTCCGAGTCCATCTTGTGCTTGGTCAAATCTTCCACATCCACCGTGCGGAACGTGCCCAGGCCCACGTGCAGCGTCACAAACGCCGGCTCGATGCCTTTGATTTCCATGCGCTTCATCACCTCGCGGGTGAAGTGCAGGCCGGCCGAAGGGGCCGCCACCGCGCCAATGTGTTCGGCGTAGATGGTCTGGTACCGCTCCTTATCCGCCGGCTCGGTTTCGCGGTTGATAACCTCTTTCGGAATCGGGGTTTCGCCCAGCTCGTACAGCGCCTTGCGGAACTCCTCGTCGGTGCCATCAAACAGGAATTTGATGGTACGGCCGCGCGAAGTCGTGTTGTCAATCACCTCGGCCACCATGTCCGACTCGCCGAAGTACAGCTTGTTGCCGACGCGGATTTTACGAGCGGGGTCCACCAGCACGTCCCACAGGCGCAGCTCCTTGTTCAGCTCGCGTAGCAGGAAAACCTCGATTTTGGCGCCGGTTTTTTCCTTGTTGCCGTAGAGGCGGGCCGGGAAAACTTTGGTGTCGTTGAACACCATTACATCGCCCTCGTTGAAATAGTCGAGAATATCCTTAAAGTTGCGATGCTCAATTTGGCCGGTGGCGCGGTGCACCACCATCAGGCGGCTTTCGTCGCGGTTGCGGGCGGGGTGCATTGCCACCAGCTCCTCGGGGAGTTCAAATTTGAACTCGTGCAATTTCATCGCCATAGGGCAGTATTTGGGGGAATATACGGAATTTTGGGGAGGCAAAAGTACGGCTTTTATTTGGTTTTCGTTTTTTTGAGTAAAAACGACATCCACTTACCGTCCTGTCATCCTGAGCGTAGCGAAGGACCCTATCCCGTTTATAATACCTGAATTACTGCAAACTGTTCAGGCGCAATGAGGTCCTTGGCTTTGCTCATGATGACAGGCGACAGGACAGAAGTGCGCAACTTCCCCGCCGGTTTCCGTCTTTTGGGGCCGGAAGCTGCTTTACTCGTGTCCGCCCGCCCTTATGCTGAACCTGCGCCTCACCCTCGAAAGCTTTCTCTTTGCCTGGGATGCCCTCAAATCCAACCTGTTGCGCACCATTTTGTCGCTGCTGGGCGTCACGGTCGGCATCTTTGCCATCATCGCCGTTTTCACCATCGTCGATTCGCTGGAAGCCAACGTGCGCAGCAGCCTCGACTTTGTGGGCGACAAGATTATCTACGTTTCGAAATGGCCTTTCGCCTTCGATTCGGATTTTCCGTGGTGGAAGTATTTCCAGCGGCCTGTGCCCACGCCTCGCGAGTACCAGCAGCTGCGCCGGCAGCTCGGCCCCAATAATAAAGGCATCGCCGTCTTCGCTGCCAACAGCGGCAACACCCTGAAATCCGGCTCCAACTCGGTAGCCGACTGCGTGCTCCAGGGCGTGAGCTACGACTTTCGCGTGGTGAGCAACGTGCCCATCAAGGAAGGCCGCTATTTTACGGTGCAGGAAATGGACGCCGCCCGGCCCGTGGCCATCATCGGGGCCACCATCGCCGAAAATCTGTATCCGCACGGCAATGCGCTGGGCGGGCAGTTCAAGGCCCGCGGCCAGACCTTCACCGTGATTGGCGTGATGGAAAAGGAGGGCAAAAAGCTCATCACCATTTCCAGCAACGACGCCAACTGCATCGTCCCGTTTGGTGCCTTCACCAAGATGTTCGCGCTCAGCACCACCGGTTTCGGTGGCGGCCCCAGCGCCACCATTGCCGTGAAGGGCCGCGACGAGGATGTTGGCCTGCTCGATTTGGAATACGAAATGCGCGGCGTGATGCGCAACATCCGCGGCCTGAAGCCCCGCGAGGAAGATAATTTTGCCCTGAACCGCCCCGAAATGATTGCCTCGGCTGTGGGCAAGCTGTTCAGTGTCATTGGTTTAGTGGGCGGCGTCATCGGCTCGTTTGCCATTCTGGTGGGCGGCTTCGGCATTGCCAACATCATGTTTGTGAGCGTGCGCGAGCGCACCAACATCATCGGAATCCAGAAGTCACTGGGGGCGAAGAATTTCTTCATTCTGTTCCAGTTCCTATTTGAAGCCGTGTTTCTGTGTCTGATTGGGGGCGCGGCCGGCATTTTTCTGGTTTGGCTCGTGACCCTGATTCCGCAGGATGCGCTGCCGCTCACCATGTCGGCGGCGCGGGTGGTGCTGGGGCTGCTCATTTCGGTGGGCATCGGCATCATCGCGGGCATCGTGCCCGCCGTGCTGGCGGCCAATCTGGACCCGGTTATTGCCATTCGGGCCAAGTAGGGGAGGGATTGGCGGCCGTAGCGCGAACTTTGTCGTTCGCGCTACGATTCACCGCTACCCATGACGCTTCCAGCTTTTCTCGACTACCAAATCCTGGGCAATACCCTCGGGCAATACCTTATTGCGATACTCATCCTGTTGGTGGGCAGCGCATTTCGGCGGTTGTTTTCGCGGCTGCTCAGCAAGCTGCTGTTTTCCCTCACCAAGCGTTACACCGCCGGTGTCACGGAGGAGGAACTGCACAACCTGCTCATTCAGCCGCTTTCTACGCTGCTGCTGCTTGTGACACTGGAGCTGGCGGGAGCCACACTCACGTATCCGCACAGCCCTACGGCCGGCCCGGGCGTGCTGCCCTGGCACGAGGTGCTGCTGCTGCGCGTGCTGGCGCTGGCCTTTATTGTGGCAGCGGCGCGGGTGGCCCTGCGCCTCGTCGATTTTGCCCTGCTGGTGATGGCCCGCCGGTCCGCCCTGCGCGAAACCGCCAGCGGCCCCACGCGCCTCGATAACCAGTTTCTGCCCTTCGCCAAGGATTTGCTGAAGGTGTTTTTCATCATCATCGCGGTGCTGGTGGCGCTGGGGCAGGTGTTTGGGGTGAATGTCACGGCCCTCATCGGCGGCCTGGGCATTGGCGGGCTGGCGGTAGCTTTCGCGGCCAAGGAAAGCCTCGAAAACCTCATCGCCTCGTTCACCATCTTCCTCGACCAGCCCTTCGGCGTGGGCGACCTCGTGACGGCCGGCGACGTGAGCGGCACCGTGGAGAAAATCGGTTTCCGCAGCACCCGCCTGCGCACCGCCGAGAAAAGCTACGTCACCGTGCCCAACAAAAGCATGATTGACAAGCCCCTGGATAATCTCTCGCTGCGCACCTCGCGCCGCGTGGGCTTCACCCTCACCTTCGACCAGAAAACCACCAGTGCCCAGCTGCACGCCATCATCGCCGCGGCCGTGGCGGCTATGCAGGCCCACCCGCTCGTGACCCAGGACGTGCAAATGAAGTTCAACGCCCTCACGCCCGCCGGCAAGGAAGTCACCGTGCAGTACTTCGTAGAAACCACCAGCTACGATGAGTATCTCAACGTGAAAGAGGACCTCAACTACAGCATCATCGAAGTAGTGGAGCAGCACGGCGGCCTGTTCGCCGGCGCGCCCGTGGTGGCGGCCCCCGTGGCTAAAGCCTAAGCAGAGAAGCCGGGATTAGCTGTAACGGCTGTTATCAAACACAAAAAAAGCCTGCCAATCGGCAAGCCTTTTTTTGTGTTTGATAATGCTAAAGGTCCTAGCGGCCTCCAAACAGGCCGCCGAGCATCCCGCCCAAGCCGCCATTCAGCAGGCCGCCCAGGCCCGAGCCGCCCGCGCTGGCCGGCTGCGAGTTGGGCCGCCCACCCAGGCCGCCCAGAATGGACATCATCGAGCCCAGCCCGCCGCTGCCAATGGCCGAGCCCTGCTGCGGCAGATTGGCCGTGGCGTTGGAGTTGCCGCCGCCGAGCAGGCCGCCCAGCATGCCACCGCCGAGCAGGCCGCCCAACAGGCCGCCCATGCCGCTTTGGGCCGCGCCGCCCAGCAGGCCGCCCATGCCGCTGCTCAGCAAGCCGCCGCCGGAGTTGCTTTGGTCGCCGTAGCCGTTTTGGCTCTGGCCGCCGCCGCTCATCACTTTCGAAATCACCATCGGGGCTACTACGCCCAGCAGGCCGGCCATGAGTGCGCCTTTGGGAATGCCCACGCTGGACAGCTTGTCGCCAAGGCCGCTCAGGAAGCCGGTTTTGGCCGGGTCCTGCGGGTCGTGAGGGACGCTGGCGGCCTGGTCTACCACGGTTTCGAGGGTTTGCTTCTGCTCGGGATTGATGCCGAGGTATTGGGACATTTTGCTAATCATGGCCTCCTCATCGTTGGCATACGAACCATCGGCGCGGGCGAAGCTGATGAGGTCGGTAACGAGCGAAAAGCGCAAGTCGCTGTTTTTGAGTACATCCAGGTTCTGCTGAATGCTTTGGTTGCTGGCATCCTGCGCGGCAGCCAGCACTTGCTGGGTGGCCCCGCCCGACAAGCCGGCCTGCTGGGCCAGCGCTTGCAGGAACTGGCCTTCGGCCCCGGAGGCCTGCCGGTCGGCAGTGGCCAGGCTGGCAATGGCACTTAGGTAAGCGGTTTTTTCTTGTTCCGAGTAATTCTGGAGGAGTTGGGTATCCATCGGGAAGGGAGCGTTGAGTGAGAAAGTTGTTTCAACCCCTTAACGGGGCGGCCCGGAATACGTTGCTTGCCGTGATTGGAGCCGGTGAAATAGGTTTTTTCTGAAATTCAGCAAAAATTTCTTGCGCTGAAAATGAATTTGTTGCTGCCGGATTTGGCTGAAAAATGAAGAAATGTGCGCCCAAATGCAGCAGGGGATTTTGTGTTTCCAAAAAGTCCCCCCATCTTTGCAATCCCAAACGGAAACAACGACTCGGGGGATTAGCTCAGCTGGTTCAGAGCATCTGCCTTACAAG
>JAQBNT010000033.1 GCA_028288445.1 Hymenobacter sp.
ATCTGGCAGTTCGACCTCAAAACCAAAGCCAAAACGCTAGTGGGCAAATCGGCCAACCGCAAAATCGGCGCCCTGCAGCTCGGGCCCGACGGCCGCATCTACGTGGCCCGCGAAGACAACCCCAACCTCGGCGTCATCGAGCAGCCCAACGCCCTGGGCAAGGACTGCAAGTACGTGGACGAAGGCCTGAAGCTGGGTGGCCGGCGCAGCAAGCTGGGCCTGCCCGCGTTCGTAGTAGTACCTTGACGCCTGCGGCTTAATGAAGAATGAGGAATGAGGAATGAGGAATTACCGCTTGGCTAATTCTTCATTCCTCATTCTTCATTAAGCCGAAGGCGTTATCCCCACACTTTGGTGCCTTCTGAGCAGTTGCGGCACATTTCAATCTGGTCGCGGCCTTTGAGGAGGCTGCCGCGAAACTGCTGGTACTTCGGACCGCGCCAGAGCTGGCGGAAGGTTTCGGTTTTGAGGTCGCCCTGCCGGTATTCGGCATCTTTGTCGAAGCAGCAGGGCACCACCAGGCCATCCCAGGTGATGACGCAGGAGTGCCACATTTTCCAGCAGTGGTCGACCAGCTTATTTTTCAGGCTCCAGGTGTTGTCGCCATTGTTCTGGTAACGCGAGTAATAGTCGATGGTGGGAATAAGCGGCGAGCCCTGCGCGTGGTCGTAAATCTGGGCGGTTTTGAACCACACATCGTCCACGCCCAGCGCCTCGGCCAGTTGCTTGGCGTCGTCAATCTGATGCTCGTTCGGCCGCACTACCAGAAATTGGAAGATGATGCGCGGCGTGCTCGATTTCAGCTCCTTGCGCCATTTCACCACGTTGCGGGTGCCTTCCAATACCTTTTCCAGCTTGCCGCCTACGCGGTACTGCTGGTACACGTCCTGCGTGGTGCCATCGAGGGAGATGATGAGGCGGTCGAGGCCGCTTTCTACCGTTTTGCGGGCGTTCTGGTCGTTGAGGTAGTGGGCGTTGGTGCTGGTGGCGGTATAGATGCCTTTATCCGCCGCGTATTTCACCAGCTCCAGAAACTGCGGATGCAGGTACGGCTCGCCTTGAAAATAGAAAATCAAATACCACAGCCGGCTGGCGACCTCGTCAATCGTCTTCTTAAACAAGTCGGCCGGCAGCATGCCCGTAGGCCGCGTGAAGGAGCGCAGGCCGCTGGGGCACTCCGGGCAGCGCAGGTTGCAGCTGGTGGTGGGCTCGAAGCTGAGCGCCATGGGCAGGCCGCGCAGCCGGGCCTTGCCCGTTATTTTGCTCAGAATGTAGGAGCCAATGATTTGCGTTGCGTTCCAGACCCGCAGCGGGGTGGCTTTCGACAAAACATTGAGGCTATCGGTGAGCACGGACATAGGAGAAAGGGGACGGAAGCGCTAAAAATAGGTCATCCTGAGCGTAGCGAAGGACCTTATCACGTCAGAACAGCTGGCGCTAGAATTGTTCTAACGGCTTCTCTGACGTGATAAGGTCCTTCGCTACGCTCAGGATGACAGGAAATGTACTGGCTACTTCTTGGTGGCCGGGAAATCGATGGCGCTGGTGTAGGTGCTGGCCTTGCCGAACGACTGGTTGATTTCGTCCACAGCGGCGCGGCTGCTCAGGCGCTTGGGCTTGGTGTTGAGGAAGGTACCATCCTCACCTACCAGCATATAGGTGGGCACTTCCTGCAAAGCATACTCCTTAGCCACCATCGAGCGCAGACCGCCGCCGGGAATGCGAACCTGTACACCGGGCAGTTTTTTCACGTTCACCAACTGCTTCCAGGCCTGCTCGTTTTCATCGAGGGCAATGTTGATGAAGGTGATGTTCTTGCCTTCAAACTTGCGCATCAGCTCCTGAGCATACGCCAGGTCGCGCAGACACAGGCCATTGGTACTCTTCCAGAAGTTCAGGTACACCAGCTTGCCGGCGAAATCGTGCAGATGCACCGTGTCGCCGGTAGCGCTGGGCAGCTTGAAATCGGGAGCCGGCGCACCAATAGCGAAATCCTTGTGCAGGTTGAAATCGGTTTGCAACGTGGGGTAGAACTGGTTCTTCGGGTCGTAATTGCGGAAATCGGCCAGCATGGCGGCCGACTGCTTCACGTGCCCAAACCGGAACGACTCCTGCAACACACGGCCCAGGATAATGGCCCGCGACGGGCCAGTGAGCTTTTTGCTGGCCAGCGCGTAGCAGGCCGGATAGAAGTCCGGGTCGGAGCGCTGGTGGTGGTCCTGGCTCACGGTGAAATGCACGTAGTTGAGCAGGAACTCGTGGTAGAGCTCGCTCTGCACGGCGTTGGGCTCGTTGAGCAGGCCGGGCTCGCGCAGGAAGTTGTAGTAGTCGGGAGCCATTTTCAGGCGGCCCTCGGTGTTCACCACCTGCTCGCGCAGGTCCTGAAAGGTCAGCTTGTCGTTGGCGTAGGCGTACACCACCTCGGCGTGGGCGTAGTTGTAGAACTCCTGCGTGAACGACTGCTTGGCCGCGTGGTCTTCCAGAAACTCGTATTCGTGCTTGCGGCGGTACTCCAGGAACGACAGGAACGGCGCTTCGTAGAGCTGAATGTTATCGGGCAGCACCTGAAAACCATCGTTTTCCACGAACTGCGCATCGGCTTCTACCAGGTAGTTGTTGGCGTTGGCGGCTTGCTGGCGGTGGCGCTGCTCTTCGGTCAGGTTAGCGCGGTTACGAATCTTGGTGGCAAAGCCGGTGGGCACATCGTTGGGCTTGAAGCGCAGCGTACCCGACATGTCGTTGCCCTTGAAGCGCACGTCCATGTCGGTGCCGGGGTCCAGGAACAGCGGGGCTACGTCGTCGCCGTACACGAGGTCGGCCTTGGTGGCGCTGCTCACGGGCACCACCACTTTGAAATCGCCTTTGTCGTTGAGCGCCACCCGAAACAGCTTTTCCTTGGGGTCGAGCGGGTTTTCGCGCAACGAAATTGCAACGGAGTCGGTGGTAGGCCCACTCACCCGGCCGGTGAGGGTGGCCGTGCCCGCCGAAGTAGCCGCCGCGACCGAAGCCGTTTTTGCGGCGGCACCCACTACTGTGGTCCGGCCCTGGGCGTACCCCAGCAACGGAGCCAAAACCAGCGCCGCCCCAACCAGCCGGCGCGAGCAAGTGACGAAAGATAATATCATGACAATAGAAACCAGCCCCGGGCCGTTATTAACGACTGCGGCAGCTAACTGGACAATGGATAGAACTGACGGTATTTACCAGGCCATTCGCGGTAAAAGCCTATCAGCAATCCGAAGATAAGGCTTTTTCGTTTATAAAATCCAAATCAAAATTCCGGCCTTTCGCGGCTGGCTTGGTAAGCTATGCCCTGCCCACCGCAAACCTTTGCAGCCATGGGCTGATAATCAAGCTGCTTTTCCTTACCCGAATAAGCCGTTCAGCACTTCATCGAGCCGGCTCACGGCGTGTACTTTTAAGCCGAACCGGGCTAAGTCCAATCCTTTGCCGTTAAACTGGGAAACGTACATTTCCTGAAAGCCCAGCTTTTCGGCTTCGGCCAGGCGCTGGTCGAGACGGCTCACGGCGCGGATTTCGCCGCTCAACCCTACTTCGGCCGCCAGGCAGACGTTGCCGGGAATAGGCAGGTCATTGAGCGAGGAAACCACGGCGGCGCATACGGCCATATCCAGCGCGGGGTCATCCAGGCGCAGGCCGCCGGCGATGTTCAGGAACACATCGTGCTGCCCCAGGCGCAGGCCGGCGCGCTTTTCCAGCACGGCCAGCAGCATTTGCAGGCGCTTGGCGTCGAAGCCGGTGCTGCTGCGCTGCGGCGTGCCGTAGGACGTGGGCGATACCAGGGCCTGCACTTCGACCAGCAGCGGGCGGTTGCCCTCCAGCGTAGCCCCGATGGCCATACCGCTCAGGCTTTCGCCGCGCTGCGAGAGCAAGATTTCAGAAGGGTTGCTCACCTGACGCAGGCCGTCGCCCTGCATCTCATAAATCCCCAGTTCCGAGGTGCTGCCGAAGCGGTTTTTGGTGGTGCGCAGGATGCGGTAGCTCATGTGCCGGTCGCCCTCGAACTGGAGCACGGTGTCCACCATGTGCTCCAGGATTTTGGGGCCGGCGATGCTGCCGTCCTTCGTGATGTGGCCGATGAGCATGACCGGCGTGCTGGTTTCCTTGGCAAATTTCAGGAACTCTGCCGTGCATTCGCGCACCTGGCTCACGCTGCCGGCGCCACTTTCCACCAGCGTGGAGTGCATGGTCTGGATGGAGTCGATGACGAGGATGTTGGGCTGCACCTGGTCAATCTGCCGGAAGATATTCTGGGTGTTGGTTTCGGTGAGGATGTAGCAGCCGGGGTGCTGGCCGTCGGCCA
This sequence comes from Hymenobacter sp., assembly GCA_028288445.1. GTDB lineage: Bacteria > Bacteroidota > Bacteroidia > Cytophagales > Hymenobacteraceae > Hymenobacter. The sequence continues at coordinate 4,325 of JAQBNT010000033.1, forward strand.
TGCGCTCGGCGCGCATTTTTATCTGCGCTTCGCTTTCCTCGCCGCTCACGTACAGCACCTTCATCTTGCGCAGGCTCAGTGCTATTTGCAGCATCAGCGTGCTTTTGCCAATGCCCGGCTCGCCGCCGATGAGGATGATGGAGCCCGGCACGATGCCGCCGCCGAGCACGCGGTTCAGCTCGCCGTCGGGGGTGATGATGCGGGGCTCGTCTTCGGCCAGGATATCGCCGAGGGCAACGGACTTGGCGGCTTTGGTGAGGTTGCCGCCGGGCACGGTGCTGGCGGGCTTCCACTGGCCGGTCGTGGTGGCCACGGTTTCCTTTTGGATGACTTCCTCAACGTAGGTGTTCCACTCGCCGCACACGGGGCATCGGCCTATCCATTTCGATGATTGAGCACCGCAGGATTGGCAGAAATAGACGGTTCTGGCTTTGGCCATAAGGGGTAGATTTTAGGGGCTGATGGGGTGTAGCAATAAGGCCGGTTTGCCCGAAAAAGTTGCTTCGCAAACGGCTTAGCGTGGGGCTATTTGCCCGTGGCAAAGTGCGCTTTGTATTCCTGCACCAGCTGCGGCATATTCTTGTAGCCGGCATCGGGGGCCTGCTGCCGGACGCGGGCGGCCAGCTCGGGGTAGTCGGCAAAGGCGGTGGCCATCAGGGTGGCGAAGGCTTTGCCGGAGCGCGGCACCTCCTCAATAATGCCGCCGGCCGGCTGCACGTACCAGAAGTATTTATCGTGCGAGCCCACGGGGATGAACGCGGCCCCCACCAGCAGCGGAATGGGGATGTACATGTTGGCTTTGGTGATGGAGTAGCCGTAGGTTTTGGTGCCGCCGCCCGGCGTCATGTTTTCGGCCAGCATGCCCAGAGGCTTGCCATTTTTGGTGAGGGCGTCCAGGGTGTGGCCTTCTACAGTCATGGTTTGGATGCGCTCAACGGCCATCTCCTTCACGCGTGGGGGCGGCAGCTGGTTGGGCGGCTGCTCGTAGCACGCCACCTTGTCGTGCATAAACAGGTCGTAGCTGGTGACGTAGCCCCGGACCTGCTTGCCGCTGACCATGGTGAAGACCACCGGCGAGAATGTGATGGGCGCGTTGCGGGCCGCGCGGAGCGAGTCGACCCGCGTGGCTTTGCGGGCCGGCTGCTGGGCGTGGGCGGCCGGAGCCAGGCTGCTGACCAGTAGCCCAGCCGTCAGCAGCCGCGAGAGTTTTTGCAGAAGTCCTGTCATCGAAATTGCTTATTATAAAGCCTGCCCACGGCACGGCCATCACTGAATGAATTGGCGAAAATACGCCTGCGCCCGCACTGAACCGCACCAACTTTCCGTCGCGTCCGGGGTTATGCAAACATGGCTATTCCTGCTACTCTCACCGCCGCCGACCTCTCCCCCATCATCGCCTTTGCCGGCCTGCCCGATGATACGCTGGCCTGGCTGCTGGCCCACGGCGAGGCCCACACCTATGCGCCCAACGAAGTCATTATCGAAGCGGGCTCGGCCGCCGATTTTATGATGGCTGTGGTGCGCGGCGGCATTCAGTTTTACGCTGGGCAGGGCGGGCAGCACACGCCGATATTTCGCGTCGAAACCGGGCAGGTGTCGGGCGTGCTGCCCTATTCCCGGCTGCGCGAAGTAAAAAACCAGGGCACTGCCACCGGCGAAACCTTGCTCTATCTGCTGCACCGCAACCATTTTCCGGCCCTGGAGCAAGCCAGCCCCGAGCTGGTGCAGCGCCTGGTCGGCATTATGAACGACCGCAGCCGCGACCAGGTACGCTTTCAGGAACGCGACGACAAGCTGCGCGCCCTGGGCAAGCTCTCGGCCGGCCTGGCCCACGAGCTGAACAACCCAGCTGCCGCCATTGCCCGCGCCGCCCAAGCGTTGGCCAACCGCGTGGGGGCCAAGCCCGCGCTGTTTGTGGAGCTGGTGAGCCACTGCCCCTCGCCCGAAGCCATGCGGGCCCTCACCGGCCTGGCCGTGCCCAGCGCCGAAGCGCAGCCCGCGCAAAGCGCCCTGGCCCGCGCCGACCGCGAAGACGAGCTGGCCGACTGGCTCGCCACCCACGCCGTACCCAACGGCTACCACCTGGCCCCGGCCCTGCTCGAAGCCGGCGTGACGCCCGCCGCCCTGGCCAACGTGGCCGACCTGCTGCCGCCCGCCGCCCGCCCGGCCGCCTTTGCCTGGCTCGAAGGCCAGCTCACCACCATGCAGCTGGTGCACGACGTGCAGGAAGCCGGCGGCCGCATCAGCAAGCTGGTGGCCGATGTAAAAACTTACTCACACATGGACCGCGCCAGCGGCTTCGAGTCGCTGGATGTGACGGTTGGCCTGGAAAGCACGCTCAATATGCTGGGCTTCCAGCTACGGCAGAAGAACGTGCGGGTTGTCCGCGATTTCGCGCCCGGCCTGCCGCCCATTCGCGGGCAGGTGAGCAGCCTTAACCAAGTGTGGACCAACCTGCTTGATAACGCCATTGATGCGTTGCCCGCCCAGGGCGGCGAAATTACCCTGCGCACCCAGCGGGAAGGCGGCTTCGTGCGCGTATTTTTGATTGACAACGGCACCGGCATCCCGGCCGACGTGCTGCCGCACATCTTCGAGCCCTTCTTCACCACCAAGCAGGCCGGCGACGGCTCGGGGCTGGGCCTCGATATTGCGCAGCAGATTATCCGGCAGCACGACGGGCGGCTGGAAGTTCATTCCGAACCCGGCCACACCGAATTCTGCGCCTGGCTGCCGGTCGCTCATTAACTCTCCTTCTTCTGCATCATGTCTGACAAAAAACCCATCATCCTCGCCGTCGACGACGACCCGCAGGTGCTGGCCGCCATTGCCCGCGACCTTCGCCAGGAGTTCAGCGGCGAGTACCGCATTCTGCGCGTAAACTCCGGCCCCGAGGCCCTCACGACCATTAAGGAGCTGTACGAAAAGGAGGAACCGCTGGCCCTCATCGTAGCCGACCAGCGGATGCCCGAGCTGGAAGGCGTGGAGCTGCTCACGGCCTCGCGCGAGTTTTTCCCGGATGCCAAGCGCGTGCTACTCACGGCCTACGCCGACACCGAGGCCGCCGTGCGCGCCATCAACTCGGCCCGGCTCGACCATTATTTGATGAAGCCCTGGGACCCGCCCGAAAACCTGCTTTATCCGATTCTGCACGATTTGCTCACGGCGTGGCAGGCCACGCATAAGCCCAAGTTTGGTGGCATCCGGCTTATTGGGTTTCAATGGTCGCCGCTTTCGCACGAGCTCAAGGATTTCCTGAGCGGCTACATGGTGGGCTACCAGTGGCTCGACTACGAAACCAGCCCCGAAGCCAAGGAGCTGGTGAAAGCGCGGGGTTTCACCTCCACCGATTTGCCGCTGATTATCTGCGCCGATGGCAAGGCCGTGGCCAACCCCACCAAAGCCGCCCTGGCCGAACACCTCAACATCGCCAACCAGCCCTTGCAGGCCATGTACGATGTGGTGGTGGTAGGTGCCGGGCCGTCGGGGCTGGCCGCCGCCGTGTACGGGGCCAGCGAAGGACTCAAAACCCTCATCGTGGAGCGCCAGACGCCCGGCGGGCAAGCCGGCACCAGTTCGCGCATCGAAAACTACCTGGGCTTCCCCACCGGCCTGAGCGGGGCCGAGCTGGCCTTCCGCGCTTGGACGCAGGCCGTGCGCCTCGGGGCCGAGTTCCTGGCCCCGCAGGAAGTAGCCGAGCTCTGCATACAGGACGGCTACAAAGTCCTGACCCTGAGCGACGGCCGCGAAATCAGTACCAAGGCCGTGGTCCTCACCACCGGCGTGAGCTACCGCACCCTCGACGTGCCGGGCATGGAGCGCCTGAGCGGCGCGGGCGTGTACTACGGCGCGGCCCGTACCGAAGCCCGCAGTTGCGACGAGCAGGACGTGTACATTGTGGGCGGCGGCAACTCGGCCGGGCAGGCGGCCATGTACCTGGCCACCTACGCCCGCCGGGTATTCATCGTCATTCGCGGAGCCAACCTGGCCGCCAGTATGTCGGCATACCTTATTGAGCAGATTCGCACTACGCCCAACATCGAGTTGCTGCCGCACTCCCAAATCAAGGAAGTGTGCGGCCAGGACCACCTCGAAGCCGTGATGGTGGACGTGAATGGCACCGTCGAAAAGCGGCCAGCCCGCGCCCTGTTCGTCTTCATCGGGGCCAAGCCCAGCACCGAGTGGATTTGCGACCAAGTGCTGTGCGATGGCAAAGGCTTTCTCCTCACCGGCCGCGACCTCGTGACCGACCCGCGCTACGCCGAAATCTGGAAAAAAGACCGGGAGCCTTATCTGCTAGAAACCTGTGTACCAGGAATTTTTGCGGCCGGCGACAGCCGCGCCGGGGCTATGGCCCGCGTGGCCTCGGCTGTGGGCGAGGGCAGCATGGCCATCAAGTTCGTGCACCAGTATCTGGACGAATAAATAACGCCTGCGGCTTAATGAAGAATGAGGAATTAAGAATGAGAAATGGAACACGCTTCCAATTCTTCATTCTTAATTCCTCATTCTTCATTAAGCCGCAGGCGTTTTACTCTTCCATCAGCAGTTGCTCGGGCAGGTTCATCAGGTAGTCGCCGTAGCCGCTTTTGCGCAGCGGCGCGGCAATGGCGCGGAGCTGGTCGGCATTGATAAAACCCTGACGGTAAGCTGCTTCTTCAATTGAACCCACTTTCAGGCCCTGGCGCTGCTCAATCACCTTCACGAATTCGCCGGCCTGCATCAGGCTTTCGAACGTGCCGGTATCGAGCCAGGCGGTGCCCCGGCCCAGGATGCCTACTTTCAGCGTGCCGCGCTTGAGGTACTCGCGGTTCACATCGGTAATTTCGTACTCGCCGCGCGGGCTTATTTCCAGGTTTTTGGCGATTTCCACTACGTCGTTGTCGTAGAAATACAGGCCCGGCACGGCGTAGTTGCTCTTGGGCTTGGCCGGCTTTTCCTCGATGCTGAGGGCTTTTTTATCGGCGTCGAACTCTACCACGCCGTAGCGCTCAGGGTCGTGTACGTGGTAGGCGAACACCACGCCGCCCTGAGGGTCGTTGTTGGACTTCAGCAGCTCTTCCAGGCCGGCACCATAGAAAATATTGTCGCCGAGCACCAGCGCCACCTTGTCTTTGCCAATAAAATCAGCTCCCAGCACAAAGGCCTGAGCGAGGCCGTTGGGCACCTCCTGCACCACGTACTGGAAATCGCAACCCAGGCTCTTGCCGTCGCCAAGCAGCTTTTTAAATTGCTCCTGGTCGTGGGGCGTGGTGATAATCAGCACCTCCCGAATACCCGCCGACAGCAGAATCGACAGCGGATAATAAATCATCGGCTTGTCATACACGGGCATCAGCTGCTTCGATACGGCCAGCGTGAGCGGGTGCAGGCGGGTGCCGGAGCCGCCGGCGAGGATAATTCCTTTCATAGGTTGAGGAAGGGAGAACTGAGAAGTTTCAGAACGTCGTGCTTAATTTCTTTCCTGAATAAACGCCTGGTTGGCCTTGAACCACTCCAACGTCTGCTTCAAGCCTTCGCGGATGCGCACCTGCGGCTGGTAGCCCAGCAAACGGTTGGCCTTCGAGATATCGGCCAGCGAATCACGAATGTCCCCGGCGCGGTCCGGCCCGAAAACAGGAGCCAGGTCCGAACCCGCTTCCTCGCGCAGAATGTCGTACATCTGCACCAACGAGGTGCGGTCGCCCACGGCGATGTTGTACACCTGGCCCAGGGCCTCGGGGTTCGTCACCAGCGCGGCGCGGATGTTGGCCTCTACGCAGTTCTCCACGAAGGTGAAGTCGCGGGTCTGGCCACCGTCGCCGTTGAGCGTGGGCGGCGTGTTTTGCAGAATAGCGTCGATAAAAAGCGGAATCACCGCCGCGTAAGCTCCGCCCGGGTCCTGGCGTGGGCCGAAGATGTTGAAGTAACGCAAGCCGACGATTTCCATGCCGTAGGTCTTCGCAAACACGTCGGCGTACAGCTCGTTGGCGTACTTCGTCACGGCATAGGGCGAGAGCGGCTTGCCGATGCGGTCTTCCACCTTGGGCAGGCCGGGGTGGTCGCCGTAGGTCGAGGATGAAGCCGCGTACACGAAGCGCTTCACGCCCGCGTCTTTGGCGGCCGTCAGCATCTGCACGAAGCCGCCCACGTTCACATCGTTCGTCAGTACCGGGTCTTTGATGGAGCGCGGTACCGAGCCGAGCGCCGCCTCGTGCAACACCACGTCGACATCTTCGCAGGCGGCGGCGCAGGTAGCCGCGTCGCGGATGTCGCCCTCAATGATTTCCAGGCGGGAATCGCCCGAAAACAGCGCCAGGTTTTTGCGGAAACCGTTGGAATAGTTGTCCAGCGTCCGCACTTTTTTGACGCCGTACTTCAGCAGATACTCCACGATGTTGGAGCCGATAAAGCCCGCGCCGCCGGTAACGAGAAAGGTCAGATTATCGAGCGGCTGCTCGTGAAAAGGGTTTTCGTACACTTCGATTAATTAAGAATGAGGAATGAAGAATGAGGAATTGTTACTGGCGAATCAGGCGAAGTAATTCTTCATTCCTCATTCTTTATTCCTCATTGGCGCGCTAGCGCCCCGCGTACTGCTTCTGGTTGTAGTCTTGGTAAGCGCCGCTCGTTACGCTATTGAGCCATTCTTCGTTGGCGAGGTACCAGTCCACGGTCTGGGCCAGGCCCTGCTCGAAGGTCACGGAGGGCTTCCAGCCCAGCTCGTTCATGATTTTGCTGGAGTCGATGGCGTAGCGCATGTCGTGGCCGGCGCGGTCGGTCACGAACTTGATGAGCTTGCGCGAAGTGCCCTGCGCCTGGGCGGTTTTCTCGTCCACCACGTCGCAGAGCAGCTCGATGAGCTTGAGGTTCTGCCACTCGTTCACGCCGCCGATGTTGTAGGTATCGCCGTTTTTGCCCTTGTGAAACACCGCGTCGATGGCCGTGGCGTGGTCTTTCACGAACAGCCAGTCGCGCACGTTCTCGCCTTTGCCATACACGGGCACCGGCTGGCCGGTGCGCAGACGGTGGATGGCCAGCGGAATCAACTTCTCGGGGAAGTGGTTGGGGCCGTAGTTGTTCGAGCAGTTGCTCAGCTTGATGGGCATGCCATACGTGTGGTGCCAAGCGCGCACAAAGTGGTCGGAGCTGGCTTTCGAGGCCGAGTAGGGCGAGCGGGGGTCGTAGGCCGTTTCCTCGGTGAACAGCTCGGGGCCGAAATCAAGCGAGCCGTACACCTCATCGGTGCTGACGTGATAGAACACGTGGCCATCGTAGCCGCCGGGCTGCCACAGGTTGCGGGCCGCGTTCAGCAGATTGACCGTACCGATGACGTTGGTTTTCACGAAAGCCATCGGGTCGGTGATGCTGCGGTCCACGTGCGACTCGGCCGCGAGGTGAATCACCGCATCGGGCTCCTCATTGGCAAACAGCTGGTCGATAAAGTTCTGGTCGGCAATGTCGCCTTTGATGAACTTATAGTTCACAGCATCCTCAATGTCGCGCAGGTTCTCCAGGTTGCCGGCATAGGTCAGCGCGTCAAGGTTGAGAATCTGGTGCTCGGGGTATTTCGTAACGAACAGCCGAACTACGTGGGAGCCAATGAAGCCGGCACCGCCAGTGATGAGGATTTTCATGGTATTAATTGCTTGTCATGCTGCGCAATGCGCCACATAACGGTCTGTGATAATCTATTTATTTCTTAGCTAAAGTCTGCTGCCACTTCCACGAGCTGGCCAGCGAGTCGGCCAAGGAAGTTTCGGTTTTGAAGCCCAGCACCGTTGCGGCCTTGGTGGCGTCGGCGTAGATGGCGGGCACATCGCCGGGGCGGCGGGGGCCGATGCTGTAATTCAGCTTCTGGCCGCTGGCCTGCTCGAAGGCGTGCACCACTTCCAGCACCGAATTGCCACGGCCGGTGCCCACATTAAACGTTTCGACGGGCTCGCTGGCCTTGCGGTCCAGCAGGCGCTGCACGGCCACGATGTGCGCCTTGGCCAGGTCCACCACATGAATGTAGTCGCGCACGTTGGTCCCGTCGGGCGTGTCGTAATCATTGCCGTAGATGGTCAGCTTCTCGCGGATTCCGGCCGCCGTTTGCGTAATAAACGGCACCAGATTATTGGGCACCCCCAAGGGCAGCTCACCGATTTTGGCTGACTCGTGTGCCCCAATGGGGTTGAAGTAGCGCAGCAGAATGGTGCGCAGCGTGTTGGTCGGGGCCGCCGAAACATCGTGCACGATTTCCTCGCACATCTGCTTGGTGCGGCCGTAGGGCGACGAGGCCGGCTTGGTGGGCGTGGCCTCCGTCACGGGCAGGGCATCGGGAATGCCATACACGGTGCACGACGACGAAAACACCAGGTTTTCGACCCCGAAATCGGGCATCACCGCCAGCAAGGTCAGCAGCGAGCCCACGTTATTTCGGAAGTAATCCAGCGGCCGGGCCACCGACTCGCCCACCGCTTTAAAAGCGGCAAAGTGAATGACGCCTTTGATGTCCTTCTCGGCTTCAAATACGCCGCGTAGTGCGGCTTCATCGCCACAATCGATGCGGTAGATGGGCACGGCCGTTCCCAGAATCGACTCGATGCCAGCCAGCGCCGACTCCTGCGAATTGCTGAAATCATCCACGATGATGGGCTGATAACCCGCGTTTTTCAGCTCAACTACCGTGTGCGAACCAATGTAGCCGGCGCCGCCGGTAACGAGTATCTTGCTCATATTCTGCGTTATCAATTACTACAGGCTCCAGTATTGGAGCTCCTTCATCTTGCCACGGTACAGGCCTTTGATGTCGACGAGCACGGCGTTGTCGGAGGTGATGGACTTGAAGTAGGCTTCGTCTTTCGAGGCGTAGGGCAGGTGGCTCACGGCCACAATCACGGCGTCGTAGTCGGTGCGCACATCGTCGTTGTGGGTCAGGCGGAAGCCGTACTCGTGGTGCAGTTCGTTGGAATCGGCATGCGGGTCCACGATGTCGACGTTCACCGAGAAGTTTTTCAGCTCCTGAATCACGTCGGCCACCTTGGAGTTGCGGATGTCCTCCACGTTCTCTTTGAAGGTAGCGCCCATCACCAGCACGCGGCTTTTGGCCACGTCCTTGCCTTTCTTAATCATCATCTGCACCGTTTTGCGGGCGATGTAAGCCCCCATGTTGTCGTTGGTGGTACGGCCCGAAAGAATAACCTTCGCGTCGTAGCCCAGCTCTTTTGCCTTGTAGGTCAGGTAGTAAGGGTCGACACCGATGCAGTGGCCACCCACCAGACCGGGCGAGAACTTCAGGAAGTTCCACTTGGTACCGGCGGCTTCCAGCACCTCATAGGTGTTGATGCTCATGCGGTCGAAAATCATCGACAGCTCGTTCATCAGGGCGATGTTGACGTCGCGCTGGGTGTTTTCGATGATTTTAGCAGCTTCGGCCACGCGGATGCTGCTGGCGCGGTGCACGCCGGCCTTCACCACCAGCTCGTACACTTTGGCAATCACATCGAGCGACTCCTCGTCGCAGCCACTCACCACTTTGATGATGCGCGTGAGGGTGTGCTCCTTATCGCCGGGGTTGATGCGCTCGGGCGAATAACCCACTTTGAAGTCGGTCAGGAATTTGAGGCCCGACAAGCGCTCCATCACCGGAATGCAGTCTTCCTCGGTGCAGCCGGGGTACACGGTGCTTTCAAACACCACGTAGTCACCCTTTTTCAGCACCTTGCCTACCGAGCCGGAAGCACCGAGCAGTGGCTTGAGGTCGGGCTGGGCGTGCTCATCGATGGGCGTGGGCACGGCCACGATGTAGAATTGCGCCTGGCGCAGCACCTCCAGCGAATCGGTGAAGGTGATGTCGCAGCCTTCAAAGTCCTTCTTTTCGAGCTCGCCGCTGGGGTCGATGCCCTGCTTCATCTGGGCCACGCGGCCGGCGTTGATGTCGAAGCCAATCACCTTGAGTTGCTTGGCAAATTCGAGGGCAATGGGAAGGCCTACGTAGCCGAGGCCGATGACGGCCAGGGTGGCCTCTTTGCGCAATAGTTGGTCGTACACGAGCGTAATGTTCAGTTGCTAATTTTCATGGTTAGTTGCTGATTTTCGGCAACTTATTGGTAGTGCGCCCCAGCGGCCGAACCGTACGGCCGTCGGGACTCAGTTCATATTTTTCGCCGCTTTCGGGGCAGGTGGCGTGGCCTTGCTTATCAAAGCTAAGGCGGTGGCCGTAGGCGCTCATCCAGCCCTGCGGACGGGCAGGCGTGCCGTATACGAGGGCATAGGCCGGAACGTCGTGCGTAACCACGCTGCCCGCGCCCACAAAGGCGTAGCGACCCAGCCGCGTGCCGCACACGATGGTGGCATTGGCCCCGATGGTGACGCCCTGCTCCAGATAAGTGGTCTGGTACTGGCCGGGGCCTTTGCGGGGCACGGCGCTGCGCGGGTTTTTCACGTTGGTGAACACCACCGACGGGCCCAGGAATACATCGTCTTCGCAGATTACGCCGCCGTAGAGGCTCACGTTGTTCTGCACCTTCACGTTGCGGCCCAGCGTCACGCCGTCGGCCACGAACACGTTCTGGCCCAGGTTGCAATCTTCGCCGATGTCGGCCCCGGCGCAGACGTGGCTAAAGTGCCAGATGCGGCTACCCCGGCCTATCTGGCACCCCTCGTCGAGGATGGCCGTGGGATGGGCGTAATAATCGGGGGTGGTGTGGGGCATTCGGGGCAGGCAGGCGGTTTAGCCCGCAAAGGTAAGGACAAGGGCGGGGTTGGCTTCGTACTTTTGGGTAATTCCCTTATTGTGCTTGCATTATGGCTCAGCCCGCCTTCCAAACCGAACCCACCAGCTACGTTTCGCCCGAAGAATACCTGCGCCTGGAGCGCGAAGCGGAATTCAAGCACGAATATTTTCAGGGCGAAATCCGCACTATGGCCGGAGCCGGCTACACGCACAACCTGATTTGCGCGAACCTGACCATCGAAATTGGCAGCCGATTACGCGGCAAAGGCTGCTCGGTAGTGGGCAGCGACCAGCGCCTGCAAATCATGAGCGGCAGCGCCTTCGTGTACCCGGACCTGACGGTGGTATGCGGCAAGCCGGAATTCAACGAAGAAAAAAAGCCCGATACGCTGCTGAACCCCATGCTGCTGGTGGAAGTGCTGTCGCCCACTACCAGCCAGTACGACCGCAGCGAGAAATTCATGCTCTACCGCCAGGTACCCAGCCTGCGTCAATACCTGACGCTGGATGCCCAAGCCGTTCATGCCGAGTTGCACACGCTGGACGACCTGGGCCGCTGGGTGCTCACCGAAACCCGCGACTTGAGCGACACGCTGGATTTGAGCAGCATCGGCTGCCAGGTGCCGTTGGCCGAGGTGTATGCCGGCGTTCAGTTCTAGAACTTCACGCACACGTTCTGAGCTTCGGTGAAAAACCGCAACGCCTCTAACCCGCCCTCGCGGCCGACGCCGGAGTTTTTCATGCCGCCAAAGGGCGTGCGCAAGTCGCGGTGCAACCAAGTGTTTATCCAGACGATGCCGCTGTGCAGCTGGTGGGCTACGCGGTGGGCACGCTGTAAGTCGCGCGTCCAGAGGGTGGCGGAGAGGCCGTAGTCGGTGCTGTTGGCCATCAGCAGGGCTTCCTCGTCGGTATCGAAGGGCGTGAGGGTAACCACGGGTCCGAAGATTTCTTCCTGGTTGGTGCGGCAGTCGAAGGGCAGGTTTTCGAATACGGTGGGCTCCAGGAAGTAGCCGCCTTCGCAGCGGCCAGGCACGACGGCGCGGTGGCCACCGGCGAGGAGCACGCCACCTTCTTCGTGAGCCAGCCTGATGTAGGCCAGCACTTTATCCAGGTGCGCTTCGCTCACCAGCGCGCCTTGTTTGGTGTCGGCTTCGAGCGGGTCGCCGATTTTCTGGCCCTTGAGCTGCTTGAGAAACCCGGTTTTGAAGGCTTCGTAAATCGGGCGCTCGATGAAGATGCGGGAGCCGCACAGGCAAATCTGGCCCTGGTTGGCAAAGCTGCTGCGGATGCTGGTGGCCACGGCGGCGGCCAGGTCGCAGTCGGCGAAAATGATATTGGGATTTTTGCCACCCAGCTCCAGGCTGAGTTTTTTGAACATGGGCGCGGCGGTGGCGGCTAGGTGCCGTCCGGTGGCCGTGCCGCCGGTGAAGCTGATGGCCTTGATGCCCGGATGCTCCACGATGGCCTGCCCGCAGTTCGGGCCGTTGCCGTGAATGATGTTGAGCACGCCCGCCGGCAGGCCGGCTTCGATGCATAACTCACTCAGCAAAAAGGCAGTGGCGGGGGTAATTTCCGAGGGCTTGGCTATAACGCAGCAGCCCACGGCCAGGGCCGGGGCAATTTTCCAGGTGAAGAGATAGAGCGGCAGGTTCCAGGGCGAGATGCAACCGACTACGCCTACCGGGTGGCGCACGGTATAGTTCACGGCCACGCCTTCCTGCACGTGGGCTTCGGTGGCGAAGTGACCGGCGGCGGTACCGAAAAAGTGGAAATTGGAGGCGGCGCGGGGGATGTCCATGGCGCGGGCCAGGCTCAGGGGCTTGCCGTTGTCCTGGCTTTCGGCGCGGGCCAGGCGGTCGAGGTTGGCGTCGATGAGGTCGGCGATGCGCACCAGCAGGCGGCCCCGGTCCTCGGCGGGCAGGGCGCGCCAGGCGGGCAGGGCGGCTTCGGCGGAGGCCACGGCGGCGGCCACGTCTTCGGGGCCGGAGTCGGGAATCTGGCCGTAGACCTGGCCGGTGGCGGGGTCCACGTTATCGAGGTAGCGGCCGGCCTGCGGCGGCACGAGCTGGCCGTTGAGGTAATTCTGAATGCGAAGCATGGGACGAACTTACGACCCGCCCGGCCCCCAGATTTGCTCAGCTGCGCGGAGCAGCCTCCACTAAATCCGGGACGGCCACGGTGGGTAGGTTGGTATCGGCGATAAAATAGAGGGGGCGCTGCCGCACGTTGGCCGACATGCGGGCCATGTATTCGCCGATGATGCCGATGGCAATGAGCTGCACGCCGCCCAAAAACAGGATGCTCACCATCAGCGAGGCCCAGCCCGGCTCGTAGTCGTGGCTGATAAACCGCGAGTAGAGCGTGTAGAGCATCACCAGAAAAGCAATGCCCGAGACGGTGAAGCCCATGAGCGTGGCCGCTTTAAGGGGCACGTCGGAAAAAGCGGTGATGCCATCGAGCGCCAGCCGAATCATCTTGCGGTAGGTGTAGCCGGTTTCGCCCCCGGCGCGCTCGGCGCGGTCGTACTCCACGAAGGTCTGGCGGTAGCCAATCCAGGAAATCTGGCCGCGCAGGAATTTATTCTGCTCGGGCATGCGCTTCAGGCCCTCCACTACTTTGCGGGAGATGATGCGAAAGTCGCCGGTATCGACGGGGATGGAAACGTTGGTGATGCTGGCCAGAATGCGGTAGAACAGGCGGGCAGTAAACTTTTTGGCCACGCTTTCGCCCTGCCGGGAGCGGCGCTTGGCGTACACCACCTCGTAGCCGGTGCGCAGCTTGCGGTAGAGCTCGGGGATGAGCTCGGGCGGGTCCTGCAAGTCGGCGTCGATGATGACGACGGCCTCGCCGTGGGCATTGTCGAGGCCGGCCGTGACGGCAATCTGGTGGCCGAAGTTGCGGCTCAGGTCGATGTAGCGCACGCGGGGGTCGCGGGCGGCTAAGTCCAGCAGCATGGGCAGCGACCGGTCGCGGGAGCCGTCGTTGACGAAAATCATTTCGTACCCGCCCGTCAGGGCCATGCCTTCCAATACGTTGCGCACGCGCGGGTACAGCTCACCCAAGGTGCTTTCCTCGTTGTAGATGGGGATGATGACGGATAGCTCCAAGGGGGTAAACACTAAGCGAAGCAATAATTTGGCCCCGGCCACACCGGCCAGCCGAACAAATATACTCCTGTTGAAAGGGACAGACTAGCGCGGCGCGGGCGCGCTGGTCACCAATGGGAAGCCGTTCAGCACGGGGTGGCCGGCGCTGTCCAGCCAGTAAACATTGGTGGTGCGGGGCCGAATTAGCAAATCATCCACGATGATGTCATTGCCCGCCATTTCAACCTTAATCCGGTTGGCCGGACCAAGCAGATGCACCACGGTGCTGTACCGCACCCAGCTGCCGCTTATTTCGGTGCTCCGGTTCAGCGTTTCATTCACAAACGCCACTTGCTGGCCATTGGGCGCAAACTGCCAGTAGCTGATGATGGGCAGCCAGTCGTTGTTTTTGGCATACGCCCACACGCTCAGCTCGTACGTCGCGCTATCGGTGGGCAGAGCGTTGGGCAGCGGCCCTTCAAACAGCGGCAGCGTGCCTTGGCGCAGGTGCGCGGCCCCTGGCTGGGTGAAGCCCACGGCCCCCGGGGCCTGCTCCTGCTCAAACGACTGCCACACCACGGAGGCCCCGGGCGCGGTGCGCCACACCGGGCCTTCGTGCAGCAGCGCGGGCTGATGCTCGGCAAACCATTTTTGCTCGCGCTCGGGGCGGTCAGTCGCAAAGGCGCTGATGGGCAGCTCATAGAGCTTCACCTGCTTGTAGCGCCCCAGAAACTTGCCCCCGCGCCGAATCAGGGCGGCCTCGGCGGGCCGCAGCGAGTCGACGGCGGAGGCTACGACCAGTAGAGGGCGCTGGTCGGGCAGCTGGCGGGGCCAGCGTTTGGGGGTGAGGTCGGAGGAAAAAAGCTCCAGCAACTGCAGCGTTTGCTCCACACTGGTGCGCGACATCATGGTGGCGGCCAGCGGCAGGTGCAGGTTTAGGGAGGCCCGGAAGCCCTCGTAGCTGCTGGTTGGCGTGGGCTCCAGCCCGAATTTTTCGGAGCCCAGCGAATAGTAGGGCAAGGGCATGATGGCCTGGAAACTGTCCGGGTAGCGCCCTACCTGGCCCAGGGCTTCCACGTAGCCCTCGTTGGTGCAGAGGAAATCGGCGGCTATCTCGTTGTTGGAAAACATCGGAACCACCCAGTTCAGCTGGTATTTGGCCTCCATGCCCCAGATGCCAATGGCCACCACCAGCACCAGGGTGCCGAAACGCGCCAGCCGCCGCTGCCGCAGCAGCCGGTACAGCTGCCAGTACTGGACGGCAGCCCACACCCCAATCACAAAATAAAACAGCCACGCAAAGCGCCCCAAGGCCCGGAACTGCTTGATGGCCGGCAGCAAATCGGGCAAGCCGGCAAAAGGCTCGAACACAAACGGCCACGCCATGGCAAACAGCAGGATGGGCACCACGGCCCACGCGGTGGCGCGCAGCGGCGCGGGCAGCACCGGCCGCAGCACCAGGCCCGGCCGCCACCGCAGCAGGTACCCGCCCGACCGGAAAATCCAGAACAGCAGGGCCACTATCACCGGCAGGCCCACGTAGTCCAAGCCTTCGCCAATAGGCGGGGCACTCTTGAAGACAAACTGGAAGACGGTGGCGAACGGCTCGACGGCCGGGCCGAATACGCTGGCAAAATTGGTATGAAACGCCAGCAAGCCGTAGGGATTGACGGGCCGGTCGTGCATGGTATCGAGCAGCGAGATGATGACCCGGAACAGCACCAGCGGGGCCAGGCCCGCTGCCAGCAGCCACACGGGCAGGCGCCACCAGTCGCGCTGGCGGCCCAGCTGCTGCAAGGCCAGTACCAGGGCCGTCACCACCGGCAGCAGGAAAGCATGCAGCAAGTAGTAGGGATGAATAAAGCCTAACAGCATCACCACCAACACATATACCACCAGCCACACCACCCGCCGCGCCCCGGCAGCGCTTAGCCGCACCTGGAGGTACCACAGCAGGGGCACCACGAAGGGCAGCGCCAGCGTGAGGTGCCCGGTGGTGCGCAAAAACTGGGGCGACAAAAAGACGATGACCAACGCCGCTGCCGCCGCGAATACCCGCCCCACGGAACTGCGCCGCAGCAGTGCGTATACCAGCGCCGAGGCGGGCAGCGAGGACAGCAGCACCGTCAGGTTCATGGCGGCTACGATGCCACCGCTGCTGATGCCGAACACGCTTTTCCAGGCCTTCAGCACCCAGGCCAGCAGTGGGAAGCCATCGGTATAGATAAACAGCTCGCCGTAGGGGTAATGCATCCCGGTGAACTGCATGCCGTGGTCGTAGAGCACGTAGTAGAGCAGGGCGTAGTAGCTTTTGAGGCCATCGCCGCCGGGGGCCAGCATGTAGGTGGCCGGGTGCTGCAACACGTTCCCAAAGAGCAGGCACATCACCACAAGGTGCGTGAGCAACAGGGCCGCAATCGTGATTTGCTCGGGGTAACGGTGCCAGAAGTGGCGTAGTCGATTTATCATTTTTCGGAAGTTGGTTCCGTCGGAACTTCGGCAGCCCAGCGGTGGCCGGGGTTTCTATCGGGGGTGCCCAGGGCGGCGTCGGTGGCCTGCACCAGGTAGGGCGGGCGGCCTTTGGCCTGCACAAACAGCTTGCCCAGGTACTCGCCGATAATGCCCAGCACCAGCAGCTGAATGCCGCCAATAAAGAGCACGCTCAGCAGCACCGAGGCCCACCCCGGCACGGCCCGGTCGGTGAACACCAGGATAAACAGTGCGTAGAAAGCATACAGAAAGGCCAGGCCCGACACCACCGCCCCGGCCAGCGTGGCCAGGTGCAGCGGCCGCACACTGAAGGAGGTGATGCCGCTGAGCGCCAGCTTCAGCATCTTGCGCACGGTATACTTGGTCTTGCCCCGGAACCGGGGCTCGGGCGTGTAGTCGATGCGCTTCTGCCGAAAGCCGACCCAGTGAATGAAGCCCCGCAGAAACAAGTCGATGTCGGGGCTGGCCTGGATGACGTCCACCACGCGGCGGTCGAGCAGCCGGTAGTCGGCGGTGCCGGGCTCAAAATTCACGCTCGACAGCGTGTTCATCGTTTCGTAGAAGGCGCGCGAGGTGCGGCGCTTCAGCCAGGGCTCCCGGGTGTCATCGCGGCGGCGCGTGTACACAATGTCGTAGCCCGCCACCCATTGCGCCAGCAGCTCGGGCAGCAGCGCGGGGGGGTGTTGCAGGTCGGCATCGAGGGAAATAACGCAGTCGCCGGTGGCATAGGCCAGGCCGGCGCGCAGGGCGCTCTGGTGGCCAAAGTTGCGCGACAGCGACACGTAGTGCAGCTCCGGGTCGGCGGCGCACAGCTGGTGCAGCACCTGGGCCGTGCCGTCGCTGCTGCCATCATCCACAAAAATCACTTCGCGCTCGTAGCGGCCGGTCAGGTTTAGCTTCACCTGCCGGGCTATTTCGGGCAGGTTTTCCTCCTCGTTGTAAGCGGGAATGACAACCGAAATTTTCATAGGTAACCGAGGCAATGAGTATAATGGGCAAGCCCCTGTGGCAAGCCGCTGCGCAACCGGCCAAGGGCCCGCCCCCGGAAAGGAGCACCACCCGCCGGGCGGGCGCTCCCAGCCTGGCCGGAAATCCCGAGCGAAGAGAAGAAAGGAACGGAAGCGAAGGATGCGGGCAGAGCTGGGACGGTATTTCGAATGGTAAAGGTAGTGGCACACACCCCGAATGAAACAGGGTTGGGATGTACATTTGAGCCTCACGCCTGACCACAATACCTTGGGCAAGCCTCAAGTGATGACGAAGAGAAATTGCGGTTTCGGTATTGCCCTCTGCCTGCTGGCCGTGGGCGCGGCGCATGGCCAGGCCCAACCGGACACCCTGCGCCATGCCGACTGGCAGCTGTACTGGGCCAACGAGTTTGACACGCCCGGTGATAGCAGCGTGGTGGCCAAGCACTGGCAATTTGCCTATCCCTGGGGGCGCAACCTGGGCGGTGGCGAAGGCCAGTACTACACCGGCGAGCAGGTTGCCGTCGATTCGGCCGGGCTGCTGCACCTGCGGGCCCGCCGCCGCACCACTCCCCGGCTGTACGGGGCGGGCAACAGCACGCCCCGGCAGTTATTCTATGATTCGGGCATGCTCTTCAGCCGCTCGGGCAAGGACTCGCTGATGCTGGTGGGCTGCGACGACCAACGGACGGGGTTTACCTACGGCCTGTTCGAGATTCGTTGCCGGCTGCCCAGGGCGGCGGCCTCGTTTTCCTCCTTTTGGCTGTATGGGAACCCCGATGAAGTAGACGTTTTTGAGGCCGGCTCACCACCCGAGGTCATCTCCAACAACGTCATTCTCTGGAACCACGCGTTCTGGCGTCTTGGGCGGCCGGGCATCGCCAATGAAGCTTCGCAAAGCCTTTTTTACTGGCCGGGGCCCTCCCGCCTCACCGATGGCCTGCACACCTACGCCGTGAGCTGGCAGGCTCAGGAGCTGGTGTACTACTTTGATGGGGTGGCCATTCGGCACGAAACCCGACTGCTCCCGCTGGGCTGCCCGCTCGACGTGATTTCCAACCTGGGCATGAGCTCGTGGGCGCAGGACCCGGCGGCTGCGCTCGACATCGACTACATCCGGGTGTATAAGCAGCCGCGGGGCGCTGTGGCCCGCCCGCCGGTGGCCCCGGTAGCCCCCGCGCCCGGCATCACGCAATTTCCGCGCACCACGGCGGGGGTGCTGGGGGCCGCGCCGGCCGAAATGCGCTGGCGCTGGCAGGAGCGCCCCAACCAACGCCCCCGCATGGAGCTGGCCTACAACCGCAACCCCCCCGACTTCGCTTCGCTGCCGCTGCCGGTACGGGGCCGCTGGCTGGCCCCGCTCGTGGCCTTCAACGACACGGACTCGCCGCGCCACTGGGTGGCCTCGCCGGACAGCGGCCGCTCGTCGCTTAGCTGGACGCTCTACGACCTGTGCGGCCAGCCGGTGCGCAGCGGCCAGCAGCTGCCCGCCCCCGCCTGGGAGCTGGCCTGGCCCACCCTGCCGCCGGGCGCTTACTGCCTGCGCCTGCGGGCCGGTGCCCGGCAGGTGCGCCACACCGTGTACCAGCTGGGCCGCCCCGACGACACCGTGTTTACGCCGGAGTGGCTGGCCCCGACGGAGCCCGACGCCGATGCCCCCAACCCTACCCCGGTACGCTAACCGGCTCCGCAACTGCAACCGCAACCGGAGCCGGCGGCGCTACCAGGGCGCGCTGCTGGCGGAAGGCGTCGAAATATTTTTTCAGGCGCAGAATGGGCTTTTCCACCAGCTCGTAGGAGGCGGCGGCCACCAGCAGCGTGGCCAGCGTCACCCACAAAATGAAGAGCGGGGTGTGGAGCATCGGAAAAACCCGCACGAAGGCAAAAATCACGAAGCCGTGAAACATGTAGATGCCGTAGGAAATCTTGCCGAAGTAGTGAAACACGGTGCGCCCCCGCCACTGCACCGCCGAATCGGGGTTGAACAGCACGTTGCCGATAAAGAAGGCAATGACCCCC
>JAQBNT010000047.1 GCA_028288445.1 Hymenobacter sp.
GGGCGTCGGCCTGGGCGAGCAGGCGGGCGGCGCGGTGCAGGCACTCGCGGCGGCGGAAGTCGAGGTCGGCCGCGTCGGGGGCGGGCGTTTCGGGGGGCAGGGGTGCGCCGGGGGACACGGCGGCGGGCGTTTCGGGCGGCGGCAGCTGGAGCAGCAGCGGCAGCAGGGCGGCGCGCACGGCGGGCGTGATGGACCGGCGGTTGGTTTCGATGGCGTGTACCAGCGGCGCGCTCACGCCCAGATAGAGGGCCAACTCTTGCAGGTGCAGCCCAAACCAAGCCCGCACGCGGGACAGCACGGAATCAGAAACGGCGGGACGACGGGGCATGGTCTACTTGTGAAGTATTTATTGAATTCACAATAATACTTCACAAATGGACGCAAGATAGTGTGAAGTATTTTTATTCATTTCAATAATAATTCACACAATTCCTACTGATGTTAACGTAGTGGGTACTGTGGCCAGGTACCAAACGCAAAAAGTCCCAGCGGGGCGGCTGAGACTTCTTGCATTTGATGGGGGACTAAAGCGGGCCAATGCGATACCGAAAGGCCGTGCCTTCTTCTATCTATAAGAAAAGCCAGTCCCCGAAAGGCCCTATGCTGCTAGGCTGCTAGGCTGCTGCTGGCAGTGGGAATAACGTTGATATTGCCCGCATTAATCGACGGGGAGGCGGTGGCATAATCGTGCCAGGTACCCGAGGCATCCTGCCAGTTGTATTTGAGGCCCGCCAGGGCCGTGGCGAAGGCCACCACATCCGCCCAGCTGGTTTCGGCGGCCTGAAAATCGGTGAGGGCCTGCTGGTACTGCGCGCCGGTAGCGTCGGTGCCCACCGCCGCCAGCTCCGTCTTCACGGCCTCAATCTCCTGGTCCAGGTTGGTCCACATCTGCGATATTGTATTCAGGGCGGCCTGCGCCTGCACGTTGGCCGTATGGAGCGCGGCAAACTGCGAGCTGACGGCATTGAGCAGAATAATATCCTGGTTGAGGGCGGTCACCTCCTTCTGGTCGCTCTCAATCTCGGCCTGATAAGCGGCAATTTTTCTCGACAAAATAACGGTGCCGGCAATCGAGGCGGCTTCTCCGGCCACGGCCAACACAATCAGGCCGGCACCAATGCCCTGCCCGCCCGGAATAAAGCAGCACACCCCCCCAATGAGGCCCACGAAGATGGAAACCCCCATGCCGATTTCGGCCACCGTCAGCAGCGTTTGAGCCGTGCTGATATCCGCGTTGAGCGTTCTGATATCTCCCTGCACAGTGGTAATCTTCGTGCTGTCGTCGCCGGAATCGGTCGTGGCCTGGGCGGCAATGGTGGTCAGGGTGGTGGCATCGGCCACGATATTGGTGGTGAAGGTTTGTAAGGAGCTCTGGATTTGAACAATGCTGGTTACCTGGTTTTGAATGACCGCCTGCACGGCTTGCAGGGAGGTGGCCAGGCCCGCCTTCGCACCGGCATTGCCCGGGTCGCTAATCAGGATGTTCAAATAGGCCTTAATCATGGTGTCTTCCAGGTTGAAGAGGGTCGCGGCCTGTTGGGTAACGGTCACCGGCAGCTGGGTCATCAGCACGAAGATGTTGTCCGTCCAATTCAGGGCGTGCTGCTTGGCAGGAGCAAAGCTCTCCGTGAAAGCCCCGTAGTTAGCGGGTGGGTACGTCAGCACCGGCATCGACTGATTGCTAATCGCGTAGGCGTAGCTATTAATCGTAATCACGGCATTGGCATAGTCCACGAGCTGTTGGGGCGTGGGCTGGCTGGCTACCAGCCGGTTCAGGGTCATTGTGGGTTGGGGCTGCATGAGAAATGGGTTTTAAAAAATGAATTGAAATGATATGGGGGATGAAGTAGAAGCTAGGCTGGCTGGCGGCCGGCCCGCGCGGCGGGGGGCAGCCCGCTATACTGCTGCAACAGGGCTTTCCAGTTCTGCAAGGCACTTTGCAGCGACAGCTTCATTATCAGGGGCGGCTGCTGCTGCAGGTTTGCCAGCGTGGCCTGGCAACTGGCGGCATCGGTCGCTATGCCTTGCCAGTAGCTGGTCAGATAAGCCGCGCCCGTGCTCGCTGCGCCATTCAGCTGCGCGGCTTGCTGAAACACTCCCATGCCGACGAAGAGGCGTTTCAGGAGCTGCTCTTGCTGCTGGATTTCATACTCACAGGCAGCGATTTGGCTTTTTTTGGGGCACGTCGCGTGTTGCAGGCTGTGGAGCTGGCCATACAGCTGATTGAGGTCCTGATTGCCTTGAGCAATCTGCTGCTGGACGCTGTGCAGCGTGGGCACGATGCTGACCCGGGCATTTTGGCTTAGGTTAGCCTGGAAGGTTCGGAGCTGGCCGGCCAGGGCACTAAGCTGGTTTTCCAGGTTATTGGCATCGGCTTGCAGCGTGGCGGCATTCTGGGCGATTTGTTGCAGCAGTGCCGGGGAGCTACCCGCCTGGAGCTGGCTGGCCAGCTGAATAAGCAGCGTGAGCAGGCCGGTAATGGTGCTCCCGCTACGGGCAATAGTGGCCGGCATGTCCAGATACGTGGGGTAGATGGTGTTATACCATTGCGCAGCATCGGTTTTACAGACGGTCAACACATTGTTTAGGGCGCTATCGTCCGGGATGCTCTGGCTGGCAATCCAGACACAGTAGTTTTGGATAGCGCTGGTGCTGCCCGCAAAGCGTTGCAGAAAGGAGGTTTTTGCCAGCAGCTGGGTCATAAGCACGTCTTGCATTAGAATCAGGAAACGAACGGAGGAAAGAAAAAGCAGCTGGGCCGGCCTCGTGGCCGGCCGTTTATCCAGGGCGGCACGACCCTCGCCGAGCCGTAGTCACCCGCCCCGGTTGCCTAATGCAAAGAGACTATTGCCACTGCCCTGAGAACAGCGTAAAAACACCCGATTTTCACCCCCCGTATTTATACCCGGCACCCTAAGGGCACGTCTCAAGGCCCCAAGGCCACGATGTCGTTTCAGAGCGCGAGCTGCTCCGTTCAGGCTGCGCTCCCCTTGCCTGGCAGGCAATGCGCATAAGCGGCCCGCAACAGGCCACGCATTTCTTCCCGACCTTTACCCCTTCACCCCCTTAACACTGCACTCTATGGCCAGCCTCCTCCTCGGCGATTACAACGACCTCGAAGTAGCCCGCGAAACCAGCATCGGCCTCTACCTCACCTCCGACGACGGCGACCTGCTGCTGCCCGAAAAGTACGTGGAGGCCGGCACCCGCGTGGGCGACATCGTGCGCGTGTTCGTGTACCGCGACTCGGAGGACCGCCTCATTGCCACCAACCTGCGCCCCCTGGCCCTGGTGAATTCCTACGCCGGCCTCACCGTGAAGGACCACGGCCCGGCCGGCGCGTTCCTGGAGTGGGGCCTGGAGAAAGACCTGCTCCTGCCCTTCCGCAACCAGCGGCGCGACCTGCGCCCCGGCGAGCGGGTGTTCGTGTACGTGTACCTCGACGAGGAAAGCGACCGCCTCGTGGCCTCCACCAAGTGGAAGCAGTTCCTGAGCCAGGAGCCCTTCCGGGGCGAGCCCGGCGACGAGGTCAGCCTCATGGTAGCCGACGAAACCGAGCTGGGCTACCCCGTCATCGTGAACGGCACGCACCAGGGGCTGCTGTTTCACAACGAAGTGTTCCGCCCCCTGCGCCTGGGCGAGCAGCTGCCCGGCTTCCTGCGCCAGGTGCGGGCCGATGGCAAGCTCGACGTGCGCCTGCAAAAGGAAGGCTACGGCGAAGTAGAATCGGCCACGGATACGCTGCTCAAAGCCATCAAGGCCGCGCCGGGGGGCCGCCTGCCGCTGGGCGACAAGAGCCTGGCCGAAGACGTGTACCGCCGCGTGGGCATGAGCAAAAAGGTGTTCAAGAAGGCGCTGGGGGCATTGTTCCGCCAGGGCCTGGTGCTGCTGGAGCCGGAAGCCACGGTGCTGAAATAGTGGCCAGCGAGGACGCGCCGGCCGGCTCCGCCAACGCCTTTCGGGACGAATACGCGGGCACCGATTTCGATTGGTTCGCGGCCGATGCCGAGGGCAACATTGGCATCTTTTTCAACGACTCCTTTGGCTTCGTGCCCGAGGCGGTGCAGGCCAGCTACCGCGCCCACGCCCAGCTGGCGCAGGAAATCCAACGGCCGTACGCCGGCACCATCTCCCCGGTGCCCGGCCTGGCCAGCGCGGGCCTGTTCGTCTTTGCCTGGAGCGGGCAGTGGGAGCCCTACAGCTGGTCGCTGCCCTCGGAGCCGTACGACCAGCTAGCCCCGCCGACCCAGCCCCTGGACCCGGCGCTCAAAGCGCGGATTTTGCAAATTGACCGGCTGCCGGTGCTCCGGCAAAACTTTCATTCCGGCGCGCGGGTAAGCATAGAGGAATTCACGCCCACCGGCCCGCAAACTCCCCTACCTATGCAAAAAACCGCTTTACTCGCCGGGGCCACGGGCCTCATTGGGTCGCAGCTGCTGCCGCTGCTGCTGGCTTCGGAGCGCTACGCCAAGGTGATTGTGGTGGGGCGCAAGGCCGTGCCCGCCATTCACCCCAAGCTGGTGCAGGTGGTCACGGAGCTGGATAAGCTGGACGAGGTGCGCCTCAAGCTCATTGCCGACGACGTGTTTTGCTGCCTGGGCACCACCATGAAGCAGGCGGGCTCGAAGGAGGCCTTTTTCAAGGTTGATTTCCTGTACGTGGTGCAGCTGGCGGCGCTGGCGGCCGGCAACTTTGCCTCGCAATTCATGGTGGTATCCAGCATGGGGGCCGATGCCGACAGCGCCATCTACTACAGCCGGGTGAAGGGCGAGATGGAAGCCGCCGTGCGCCAGACGCCCTTCCGGGCCATCCACATTTTCCGGCCCTCGCTGCTGCTGGGCGAGCGGGCCGCGCCCCGCCTGGGCGAACGCCTGGGAGCAGTGCTACTGGGCGCGCTCCGGCCGCTCATGCGCGGCCCGCTGCTGAAGTACCGGCCCGTGACGGGCGCCACGGTGGCCGCCGCCATGCTCCGCGCCGCCGAGGACGATGGCGGCGGGCTGCGCGTGCATTCGTCGGAAGAGCTGGCACCGCGCTAGGCCACCCCTACCCGCCCCGTAGCGAAACGCCCGGTGCCGGAGTAGCCGCGCCGTAGCTTGAAGCAGCAAAAAGCCTCGCCAGTATCTGGTGAGGCTTTTTGCTGAGTTATTTTTACGTAGCACGGTGTATCAATTAGCCTAACTTGAGTATCATTACAAAAAATATCAAACCGCATGAAAAAGACCCTCGCTCAAAAATCCTTAGAATTACTACCAGACTTTTTTGCCAACATTAAGGACTGGTCCAAGGAATACTTTGATAAACATGCCCAAGACTTATTAGATAATTCGTCCGGAACAGTTGGCCTTGTAATCAAAACAGTTGGCAAATCTTTTATAGATAATTATTTTGAATCAATTTCTAAGCAAAAATTAGAAAATTACGGGCTGTCAACATACGTCAAAGCAGCATATAACCAAGCAATAAGTTCTGTGTCCACAATCGAGTCCAGCCTTGAGAGCAAAGCGACTATTCAAGAAGTAAGCAATTCTCTTGAAGAAGTAATGGCTGGACAGCTCAGTCGTTTTGATATAAATGACACGTTCCTTGTTTTTCAGCCCAAATACCATCCTGGAGTAATCTATGTTAAGTTGAATTTTATAAATTTACTTAATAATCTAAAGATTGAGCAATTGTCTGTAGTTAATTTTATTAAGGACTTTAATGAAAATATAGAAACCCAAGTTAAAAAGGAATTTGGAGACGATTATGAGGCTCATATTGCAGAAACTGTTTCTTCCTTCACTCACAAGCACGAATCAGATTTCCTTTTGCATATGATAAGTATGGGCAAAATAGGATTTGGAGAAGGTGAAAATCTAAAATATGAAACCACGTATGGGAAATGGAAAGATGTACATAAATTACACAAGGATGAAAAAAATCAATTATTCCACACAAACACGCCTGACAGAGAAGCTAAAGAATACCAAGCAAAAGAAGCTGAACTGCGCCCAGTCACTGATTTAATTGATGACTATTTTAATGAAAGCTCATGTGAACATATTGAAAAGATATTATTCATTGTGGCTGACTTCGGAAAAGGAA
>JAQBNT010000094.1 GCA_028288445.1 Hymenobacter sp.
TTTATACCACGGCACGGCCGTTCAGCATCAATCCGATATCCTGCGCGACGGATTGCGGAAGATGTCGCGCCACCACGTACACCTGAGCGCCGATGTTGCCACGGCCCGCATCGTGGGACGGCGCCATGGCCGACTGGTTATGTTTGCTGTAGCTGCTGGTTCTATGCA
Organism: Hymenobacter sp.; assembly: GCA_028288445.1. Classification (GTDB taxonomy): domain Bacteria; phylum Bacteroidota; class Bacteroidia; order Cytophagales; family Hymenobacteraceae; genus Hymenobacter. The sequence goes on from JAQBNT010000094.1 coordinate 169, forward strand.
CCGGGCCGGGCATCCATTCTATCAGGCTGACAACGGCGTTTGGCTGGCAGATGAAGTGCCACCAACCTATCTCCAACTATTACCAGAAACGGCGTAAAAAAAGCGGCTCCAATTAGAGCCGCTTTTTTTGTGAGATAAAATGCGTTATTCGGCCGCCGCAGGTGCTGCCGGAGCCTCACCTGACGCCGGAGCCGCCGAGCCTTCCGGCTTGGGCCCCCGGTTGCGGTTGCGGCCGCCGCGGTTACGGCTGCGCTCACCGTCGGCGCGAGGTTCGCGAGCTTCCCCTTCGGGACGCGGCTCACGCGGCAGACGGGCTTCGCCTTCCGACCGGGGTTCGCGCGGTGGGCGAGGTTCGCCTTCCGGGCGGGGAGCGCGAGGCTCACGCGGCGGGCGGGCCTCACCCTCGGGGCGCGGGCCCCGGTCGCGGCGCTCTTCGCCTTCGGGGCGGGGCGGGCGTTGGTAGGGCACGGTGGGGGCATGGCCGGCATCGAGGGCCGCCAAAGCATTTTTGGCGGCGGCGAGCCGCTCCAGGTGCTTGGGGTCTTTAGGGTCGGGGGCGTCGCGGCGGGGCTTGCCGCCGTCACGTCCACCGTCGCGGCCTCCGCCACCACCGCTGCCCTCGCGGCGGGGGCCACGGTCGCTGCCTTCGGGGCGGGGACCACGGTCGCGGCTTCCGCCGCCTCCGCTACTGCCACCACGGGCCGGGCGGCCACCAATTTTGCCCCCCAGGCCTGCAAAGCGCTTGGGGTCGAACTCGGGGGCGGGGCCCAGGCCCAACTCCTCGGTGATGGCGCGCTTTTCGAGGTCGCGCTCGATGAGCTTTTCAATTTTCAGCACCCGGTCCTGGTCCTGGTCCGAGATGAAGGTGATGGCAGTGCCTTTGGTAGCGGCGCGGGCAGTGCGGCCGATACGGTGAACGTAATCTTCGGCAGCACGCGGAATATCGTAGTTCACGACGTGGCTCAGCGAGTCGATGTCGATGCCGCGGCTGAGCACGTCGGTGGCGACCAGGATGGGGAATTGCTTGTTTTTGAAGGCGCGCATGATTTCCTCGCGCTCTTCCTGGGTGCGGTCGGAGCTAATGCCACGGGCCTCGATGCCGAGCTTATTAACCGCTTTCACGATGCCGCCCACGGCCGCTTTCTGGCTGGTGAAGAGCACCATGCTCTGCACATCCTGAGTTTTGATGATGTGTTCGAGGACGTAGATTTTCTGGCGGTCATACGCCATGTATAGCTGCTGGTCGATGCCGGCGGCGGGCTTGGAAACAGCGAGGCGGATTTCCTCGGGATTCTGGAGAATCTGCTGCGAGAAGTCGCGGATTTTGCTGGGCATGGTGGCCGAAAACAGCAGCGTCTGGCGCTCCTTGGGCAGCTGGCGCACGATGTTGAAGATGTCATCGCTGAAGCCCATGTCCATCATTTTATCGGCCTCATCGAGCACCAGGTACTTGATTTGGTCGAACTTCACGTAGCCCATTTGCAGGTGGGCGATGAGGCGGCCGGGCGTGGCGATGATGATGTCGGCTCCCGAGGTGAGGGCGCGTTTCTGCTGCTCCCAGTTCTCGGATTTGCCGCCGCCGTAGATGGCTATCGAGCTGGCTTCCACGTAGTAGCCGAAGCCCATCACCTGCTCGTCAATCTGGGTGGCCAGCTCGCGGGTGGGCACCAGAATGAGGGTGGTGGTGTGGCCGTGCTTGGCGTGCGAAATCTTGTCGAGCAGCGGCAGGAGGTAGGCGGCGGTTTTGCCGGTGCCGGTCTGGGCGCAGGCAATCAGGTCTTTGCCGTCGAGGATTTTGGGGATGGCCTGCTCCTGGATGGGGGTGGCCTGCTGGTAGTTCATGGCGTCGATGCCAGAAAGCAGGTCGTCGTGGAGGTTGAATTCGTGAAACGTCAAGGTTCAGCTAATAAAGTTGTTAAAGGGCTGACCTTGATGCCGTGGTCAGCAAACCGCTTGATTTGAGGTAAAGATACGGCAGGCGGCGGGTGTTGAGCGGTGGGTCCGTCTGTCATCCTGAGCGCAGCGAAAGACCTTCTCATGGTTGCACCAATTGTGAGAAGTTTGTCGGTAATTGCCCAAGCGTGATAAGGTCCTTCGCTGCGCTCAGGATGACAGACGGACCCCTTATTATAAACCCAAGCCCATGCCCACCCTCGACCGTTTCTCCACTCAGGCCGCCGACTATGCCCGCTACCGCATCGCCTACCCCGCCGAGCTCTACGACTGGCTGCTGCCCCAGGTGCCGGGCCGCGAGCGCGCCTGGGACTGCGCCACCGGCAACGGCCAGGTAGCGGCCGTGCTGGCCGAGTCATTCGTGCGCGTTGATGCCACCGACCTCAGTGAAAACCAATTAGCGCAGGCCCCGCCACGTCCCAACATCCACTACCAGCAGGCCACGGCCGAGCACACGCCCTTTCCCGACCAGCGCTTCGACCTCATCACCGTGGCCCAGGCCGTGCATTGGTTCGATAGCGACGCCTACCACCGGGAAGTGCGCCGCGTGGCCCACCCCGGTGCGGTGCTGGCCGAATGGGGCTACCAGCTGTGCCGCCTCGAAACGGCTGAGTTGAACCAGGTGCTCGATGAGTTTCACGACGTCACCTCCGGCCCGTATTGGGATGCCAACCGCCGCCACATCGAAAACGAGTACGCCAACCTGCCCTTCCCGTTTGCCGACGTGAAGCATGCCCGTTTTGCCGTGGAAAAGCATTGGACAGTGGATGACATGCTGAATTATCTGCGCACCTGGTCGGCCACGGCCAACTACGCTCGGCAGCACGCCGGGGCCGACATGGTGGCCCTGGTAGCCGATGAGCTGACGCGGCTGTGGGGACCGCAGACGCGCCTGGCCACGTTCCCCATTTTTGTGCGAGCCGGGCGGGTAGAATAAACGGTGCGCCGCCGCGTTGACCCGCCGAACCAACCGATTCCGATGCCCATTCTGGCTACCCAACTGCGGGCCGTGGCCTTGTTCTACCGCGGCGTTGCGCCGTTTATGCTGGGTGTCTCGGCCCTGATACTGCTGGCCGTGCTGCTGCCGGCCATCCGTGAAGGCTGGAGCGGCGGCCTGCTGCCCGGGCTGCTGCTCACCAAGCTGGCCACCGCGCCAGTGGTATGGTACCTCTCGGAGCAGTTGCGGCCGGGGCAGTACTGGTTTTATTACAACCTGAATGTATCGCGGCGGCGGCTGTGGACCGGCGTGGTGGCGCTCGATGGCGGGCTGTTTCTGGGAGCTGCGTTGCTAATGCGAACCGTGTTGTGATGAGCCGGAATTCAGATAAACCGGCCGGCCCGCAGGTGCTGGAGGCAGACGGCATTCGCATCGTATTCGGCGAGCGGCAGGTACTGGGCAGTGTTTACCTGCGGGTGCAAACCGGCCAGATTGTGGGCCTGCTGGGCCGCAACGGCAGCGGGAAGTCGGTGTTACTCCAAACCATTTTTGGGGCTCGCGCCGTGGCCGATGCTTCGGTGCGCGTGAACGGCCGGCACGTGGTACCGGCCTTCCGCCACCCGGGCCTGCTCAATTATCTGCCACAGGAGCCTCTGTTCCCGCCCTCTCTGACGCTGGCCCGGGCAGCTCGGCTGCTGGGCGTGGATATTGAATCGGCCACCGCTCGCTTCCCGGAGCTGCGGTCGCAGTTTGGCAGCCGCGTAGGCGAACTGTCGGGCGGGTCGGCACGACTGGTGCAGGCGCTACTGCTGCTGCACGCCGATACGGCCTTTTCGCTGTTCGACGAGCCATTTTCGGGCGTGATGCCGGTGCACGTGGAAACGCTAGCCGAGGAAATGCAGCGCCTCAAGCAGCATAAAGGCCTGCTCATTACCGACCACCGCTACACCGAGGTGCTGTCCATCTGCGACGTGGTGTACCTGCTGCACCAAGGCCGGCTGCTACGGCTGGACGGCGACGTGCGCGAGCAGCTGCGCGATTATGGATATTTGGTTTCGTAAACGGCTTCCTGTTGCAGGGTTTTCTAAAATTGGTGCTTCCTCAATGGCGTTTTTCGATAATATGTCCCCGCTGCCTGGTTGGCTCCTGCGTATAGCGGAAAGCTCCAACGGGCACTTCACGGTTTCGCTCACCGACGAAAGCAAGCGCAGGGTAGCGTCGACTTGTACCGATACAGAACTGCCTGTAAAATTGCAGGAATGTGTTGATTGGGCGAAGAAAATCAGGGCTGACGACCATGTCAGAAACGATGACTCAGTTAATGGATAATCAACTTCCCTTCGCCCATCTTCGCGTCCTTGAGCTCGCCTCGGTGCTGGCCGGCCCGCAGGTGGGCCAGTTTTTTGCCGAGCTGGGAGCCGAGGTGCTGAAAATCGAAAGCCCGGCTGGCGATGTCACCCGCACCTGGAAAACCAGTGCCGAAACCGCCGCCTCATCGGCTACTGAAGTAGCTTCAGTATCGGCCTATTTCGCGGCCTCCAACTGGGGCAAAAGCTCGCTGGTGCTGGACCTGACCGCCCCGGCCGGCCAGGCAGAATTGTACCGGCTGGCCGCCCAGGCCGACATCGTGCTGGCCAGCTACAAGCCCGGCGACGCCGAAAAACTGCGCGCCGACTACACCACGCTTTCCGCCGGGAACCCGCGCCTCGTCTACGGTCACCTCACCGGCTACGGCCCCGCCAATGCCCGCGCCGGCTACGATGCCGTGTTGCAGGCCGAAGCCGGCTTCCTGTACCTCAACGCTGCCGGCCCCGGCCAGCCGCCCCAGAAAATGCCCGTGGCGATGGTCGACCTGCTCGCTGCGCACCAGTTGAAAGAGGGCTTGCTCACGGCCTTGTTGCAGCGCGAAAAAAACGGGCGCGGGGCGTTGGTGCAGGTCAGCCTGCTTGATAGCGCCCTGTCGGCCCTGGCCAACCAGGCGGCCACCTACCTCGTCACGGGCCACGACCCGCAGCCGCTCGGCTCGGGCCACCCCAGCATCGTGCCCTACGGCACCGTGTACCGCGCCGCCGAGGGACGGGCGCTGGTGCTGGCCGTGGGCTCCGATGGGCAGTTCCGGCAGCTCTGCGCCACGCTGGGCCGCCCGGAGTGGGCCAGCGATACCCGCTTCGCCACCAACCCGGCCCGCGTGGCGCACCGCCCCGAGCTGGAAGCCCTGTTAACCGCCGCCATTGCTGCGGTGAATGGCGACGAACTGCTGGCCGCGCTGGAGCGCCGCGCTGTGCCCGCCGGGGCCGTGCGCACGGTAGGGGAGGCCCTACGCCACCCCACGGCCCAACCCATGCTGCTGCCCGGCCACGGGGCCGGCCCGAATGGTCTGCGCACGGTGGCTTTTCGCAGCCCGCAGTGGGCCGTGGCGGGCCAATTGAGTGTGCCGCCGGGCCTGGGCACGGCCGCAAGTGCCGCCTTCACGCCGGATTCATCGGCCCCGGATGAAACTACGGCCCCGCTTACTTGCGTACCACCCGCAACCTGAGTGGCTGCTGGTGGCCGCGCACGTTGTTGTGCTTTTAATTGGTAATTTTCTGCCCCGTGCCGCGCTTCATTCGCGGCTTATTCCCCTCCCGCATGGCTAAATCCTCTCCCAAAAAAAGCGCCGCCCCGGAACTGTTGACCAATCCTGAGCCGATAGTAACACCGCAACCAACGCTCGCCCCGGCCCGCCGCAAAGCTGCGAAAACACCTAAAGCCAGTGAAGCACCGGCCGCCAAACCCAGCACTCCACGCCCGGCAGCCCCCGAAGCCGGCCACACCGGGGCCACCGCCACCAACAACCGCCCCACGGCCGAGGCCGGCTCGCCCACCGAGGCTCCGGCCGACCGCCTCAACCAGATTTTTGAGGGCCTCAAGCAAAAATCCAGCGCCAAGCAGGCCATTTACCGCAACACCCAGGCCGCGTTCGACTGCCTGCGCCTGGTGTCGCAGGAGCTGGTGGTGGAGCTCAGCCGCAAGCTCACGCCTCTCGATTCGAGTGTGGTGATTGAGTACCGCTCCATCAACGACATGGAGTTTCACATCCGGTTTTCGGGCGATTTGCTGGTGTTCGTGATGCACTCCAACATCGTTACCTTCCCCGACGATTACGGCCCCATGCCCAGCAAATACGTCGAAGCCGACTTCCGCCGCCGCTTCTTTGGCCACATCATGGCCTACAACTTCATGGCCGACAGCATCAAGTACCAACGCCTGAACGACCCCGGCTACCTCGTCGGCCGCCTGCTCGTCAACATCAACAACCACTACTTCCTCGAAGGTGTGCAGCAGCTCGAGCTGCCAGATAACGACATGAGCGACAACCCGGTAACGCCCGAATCCATGCGTCTCTTCGTGGAAAGCGCCATGATTGCCGCCGTCAACAACGACCTTATTGCCCCACCGCTGCCCGAAATTCAGAAAATTTCGGTGAAGCAAAAGCTGGAAAATCAGCAGGTGAGCCGCGGCAGCAAAGTCGGTTTCAGCTTCTCGGCCGAGCAGGCGCTTTAGGTACCGTTTGTTATTGCGAGGCAGAACCGAAGCACCCGAAGGACAGCGTAGCTAATCCGTCCTATCAAAGCCAAGCACTTCCTTATACCAAAAAGCCCCAATACTATGCAGTATTGGGGCTTTTGAATTGAAAAAGACTTTCTCACATCTCAGGGCTGGTCGCGTGCAGAGGACGGATTAGCTACGCTGTCCTTCGGGTGCCGCGTTCCGCTGCGCTCCACTCGCAATGACAGGCGAAACCTACCGTCCGTAGCCCACCTTCTGACGCACCTTCGCCAGCACGCCTGCGCCGTACTCCTGCGCCCGCTTGGCCCCAATAGCCAGCGCCGCATCCAGTTCCGGCAGGTTGTTCATGTAGAAATCGAACCGCTCCCGCTCCCCGGCAAAGCGCCGCAGAATCACCTCATACAGCTCCTTTTTGGCGTGGCCGTAGCCGTAGCCGCCGGCCAGGTAGTTGGCGCGCATCGTTTCAATCTCGGCCGGCGTGGCCAGCAGCGAGTAGAGTTTGAACGTTACGTCCGTATCCGGATTCTTGGGCGCTTCGAGCGGCGTACTGTCCGAAATAATGGTTTTGATGGCCTTAAGCAGGTCTTTCTCAGGCAGGAAAATGTCGATGATGTTGCCGTAGCTCTTGCTCATCTTCGCGCCGTCGGTGCCGGGAATGGTCATCAGCTGCTCATCGGCGCGGGCCTGGGGCAGCACCAGCGTTTCGCCGTAGCGGTTGTTGAAGGCGCTGGCAATGTCGCGGGCAATTTCGAGGTGCTGAATCTGGTCCTTGCCCACGGGCACGATGTCAGCATCGTAGAGCAGAATATCGGCCGCCATCAGCACCGGGTAGGTGAAGAGGCCGGCGTTCACATCCGACAGCTTGTCGCTTTTATCCTTGAAGCTGTGCGCATTGGCCAGCATGGGGTAGGGCGTGAAGCAGCTCAGGTACCAGGTCAGCTCCGTCACCTGCGGCACGTCGGACTGCCGGTAGAACAGGTTTTTCTCGGTGTCGAAGCCGCAGGCCAGCCACGCGGCGGCCACAGCGTAGGTGTTGGCGCGCAGCACTTCGGGGTCGCGCACGGTGGTGAGCGAGTGCAGGTCGGCGATGAAATACAGCGAGTCGTTGGCCGGGTTTTTCGACAGCTCGATGGCGGGCAAAATGGCCCCGAGCAGGTTGCCGAGGTGGGGGCGGCCGGTGCTCTGGATGCCGGTAAGAATGCGGGACATATGGAAAAGGGTTATTCTTTTTCGGCGTCTTCGGGCTTGGCCACGAAGGGCTGTTTGGTATTGTAAGCGTGGACGAACGCGGCCAGGTTGCGGCGCGAAACGTCCCCTTTTTCGAGTTGCTGAAGCAAGTCGGCGCGCGTGGCGAAGTAGGGAGCCAGCATCTCCCGGAACTCGGAGCCTTTGCCCGACAAGCGGTTCATGGGAATCACCAGCGCCTTTTCTTCATCGGGCACTTGCAGCAGATAGGCCGATACAGAGCTGGTGCTAAAACCGCCCACTGGCCCGGTAGGCACGGGCCCACCCACGCTATAATCGTAGCGCAGCAGCGATACCCGGCCACTGTCGAGTATCTCGGCCAGCCCGTGCTCCACATTGACGAAGCGCAGCCCCGCCGGTACCCGAAAGCCACCGACCGGCAGGTAGCGGTGCGTGCCGATTCTCGCCCAATACACCTCGCTGGCTTGCCATACCTTCTTTTTCCCCTTGCCTTCTTTGGACGTCAGGCCACGGTCAAAAATATCCAGGTTGCCGGTGTACTGTACCTGGCGGTTGTCCACCAGAATATACGTGCCGGGTCCCGATTGCGCGGCTGCCACGACGGGCAGCGCCGCCAACGCGACGAGTAGCAGTGAAGATTTCAATGGTAAATCAGAATGAAAGGTAATGGCGTGTGTGCTTCAATGCTTCCGGCCGGGTAGCAAGGCTCTTGGGAAATGCACCCGGTAGCCCACCACCGCCAGCAGCATAGCGCACTGCCAGCAGCATAGCGGCTGCAAAGTTGGAATAATAAATTTATGTTGCCCCGGATTTTTAGCCTCCCGGACTTTGCAAATTCACGGTCCGGGTCGTAGTCAGCCCATTGCCGGCCTCATGCGTTGGCCATCTATCTGGTTACCGCTGTGCCGGCAGCCGCACGCCTTGGTTATAAGCGTGTACGGCGGCCGCGAGTTGAGCCCGGCTGACCGCATTGGTGGCAAATTGCCGCTGGAGCACTTGGTCGGCCGGAAAAAGAGCTGCCACGAAGCCGCCAGGCGCGAGTTTCTGGTCGAACCCTGGCGTGTGGCCGGGACTATACGCAAAGAACGTACTCGTGCCGGCTTTGCGCAACACCGGCAGCTTCACGTGGGCTTTGAAATTGGTGCCCATCTCCACTTGGTAATAGTAGTAAAACAGCTCTACCGGCCCGGTTTCGAGGATTTCGAGCAGCGCAGGTTCCTTAAAATCCGCATCGGTGCCGCTGAGGAACCGGAAGTCATTCGCCCGTACAAACCGGTGGTTTTCCACGGTGAAGGCCGTGACTTCGGCGGCGCGGAACTTGCGCTCTTTGCCGTTTTTCACGCCCACCATCATGGTCGGGCTGCCGTTTTCGGCCAGGGCCAGCTTCAGCGACGCCTCGCCTTTCGAGCCGTTGGTCAGCTGGTAGGTACCGGGGGCAAAATTAAACTGGGCGCGGGCCACGGCGGGCAGCAAAAAGGCCCCGGCTGCCAGGAAATAGGATAGTCGCATGGCGGTGAAAGGAAGACGAGCGAGAAAAAGTTACACGCCCACGTTTTCCACGGCTTCTACCTGCAATTCAAATGTTTCCTCTTTGCCTAAGTATTTGTCAATGAGGAAGTGTGCCAGGTACAGCACCGGCGTGAGCAAGATGGCCGCCGCAAATTTGTACCAGTAGTTGGTATTCGCCACGCTGATAACCTGGTCGAAAGTCCAGTTGCCGAACACGTAAAACGCCACGTACAGCACCACAAACGAATCAACGAGCTGCGAAATCAAGGTCGAGCCCGTGGCGCGCAGCCAGATGTAGCGCCCGCCCGTAGCCTTGCGAATGGCCGTAAAAATGGTGGCATCCAGTACCTGTCCCACTGCAAAGGCCACAATCGAGCCCGTGATAATGCCCAGCCCCTGCCGGAAAATACTCTGGTAGGCAAAGTCGATGTTGAAGGGCCGGCCGAGATTATCGGCCTTGTTCACATCGAGCCAGAAATCGGCTGGCGGCAGCTTGGTTGTGAGGTAGATGACCCCAAAGGCAAACAGGATAAGCGCCACCGTCAGGTAGCTGATGCGCAGCACGCCCGCCTTGCCAAAATACTCGTTGATGACGTCCGTAGTCACGAACACGACCGGCCAGATGAGCACGCCCGCCGTGAGGTTGCCAGGCAGCCCCATCAGCTTATCGGCCGAAAAAATCTTGACGCCGATGATTTCGGCCAGCAGCGCATTCACCAGAAAAATGCCGCTCAGCACGAGGTACAGCTGCTGTTTTTTGTGCGCGAAAGGAGTCATGAAAACGCGAGTGTCATCCTTCGCGCCGCTCAGGATGACAATATATAATAGTGACGGATTACAACCAGTTACAAGCTCACCGTCAGGCCCTCGGTGGCCAGTTCGGCGGTGGGAAATACGGCGTGGGCCTCGTTCAGCAGCGGCTCCAGGGCCTTGTAGCGGCTCGAAAAGTGGCCTAGCAGCAGGCGTTTCACACCGGCGTCGTGGGCCATTTGGGCGGCCTGGCGGGCGGTGCTGTGGTGGGTTTGGGCGGCGCGCTCGCGCAGGTCTTCTAAGAAGGTGGCCTCGTGGTACAGCAAGTCCACCCCCT
>JAQBNT010000101.1 GCA_028288445.1 Hymenobacter sp.
ATGGGGTGAAAGTTGGCCTGCCCATGGAACGCATCAAGGAGGAAAGCACGTCATTTTTGAACTACAACGAGTTGCCCCGGCCCAACGTGGTGGTTGAATAATTTTCACCAGGCATCCCGCAGCAGCAGCGGCCCTTTGGCAATGCGAAGTTGGATTGCCCAAGGGCCGCTTTTTGTTGGTACGTCGTGTCGGCGGCTGGTGTGTTAATTGGCCTGGCCGGCCCTACCGGGTACGCCCCCATTCCCACCGGCAATGTGCTCAATGGCCCGCAGCAGCGCGGCGCAGGCTTCATCAATCTCGGCTTCGCTGATGGTGAGCGGCGGGGCCAGGCGCAAGGAGTTGTCGCAGAACAGGAACCAGTCGGTGAGGATGCCTTCGTGCTCTAAAGCATAGTCGATGATGGGCTTGAGCACGGCGAAAGAGTCGAACTCCACGGCCATGAGCAGGCCCCGGCCGCGCACCGCCCGGATGGCCGGGTGCCGTAGCTGCCCCCGAAACCGCGCCGCTTTAGTTGCCACGCCTTCGGCTAGTTGTTCCTCCTGCATTACTTGCAAGGTGGCCAGGGCCGCCGCGCAGCTCACCGGGTGCCCGCCGAAGGTGGTGCAATGGCCCAGAATGGGGTTAGTTTTGAAGCCGGACATAATTTCGGTGCTCGAAATGAATGCCCCGATGGGCATGCCGCCGCCCATGCCCTTGGCGCACACCAGAATATCGGGCTCGATGCCGAACTGCTCGAACGCCCACATGGTGCCGGTGCGCCCGTAGCCGCACTGAATTTCATCGAGGATGAGCAGCGCGCCGACTTCGGAGCAGCGGGCGCGCAGGGCGGGCAGGTACTCGGGGCCGGGCACGCGCACGCCGGCCTCGCCTTGCACGGTTTCGATGACGACGGCCGCGGTGCGCTCGGTGATGAAGGCGAGGTCGGCCAGCTCGTTGTGGCGGATGTGGCGCACGTCGGGCAGCAGCGGGCGGAAGCTATTTTTGAAGCCTTCGGAGCCGGTGATGGACAGCGCGCCGTGCGTGGAGCCGTGGTAGGCGTTGAGGCAGGAAATGAGCTCGGTTCGGCCGGTGTGCCGCTTGGCCAGCTTCAGGGCGCCCTCAATGGCCTCGGTGCCGGAGTTGGTAAAAAACACCGAATCCAGGTGCGCGGGCAGGGTTTGGTGGATGGCCTGAGCCAGCTGCGCGGGCACGGCCTGCACCAGTTCGCCGTACACCATCAGGTGCAGGTATTTGTCGAGCTGGGCCTGGATGCCGGCCAGTACGCGCGGGTGGCGGTGGCCCACGTTGCTCACGCCGATGCCCGAAATCAGGTCGAGGTAGCGGCGGCCGTCGGGGCCGTACATGTACACGCCTTCGGCCCGCTCAATTTCCAGCAGCAGCGGAAAATCGGAGGTTTGGGCCTGGTGACGCAGGAATAATTGGCGGGGTGTGAGGACCACGGATTTATCGGATTTGACGGATTAGTCGGATTTTGTAGTGGATTTCGCGTCTGTCATCCTGAGCGAAGCGAAGGACCTTCTCACGTCTGAACTGCTTGCTGTAACATGAGAAAGTCTTTCGCTCCGCTCGGGATGACAAATGGAAGCCATTGCTAAACCAATAGTTATTCGTTTCGATTATCCCGCAAAAGTAAAGAGGCCGCTGCGGGGGCAGCGGCCTCTTGGCATAGCTCAGAAAGAAATGTGCTTAGTTGGTGTCAATGGAGGGCTGGGAGCCGGTTCCGGCCACGCGTTTAATGACTTCCTTGGTGAAGTCGCGCTCGGCTTGAAACAGTTGGGCCACCTGCCGCAGGGAAATGACTTTTTGAAATTTGTCGAAGTACTCCTTTTCGAGGTTCAGCTCCTGCTGGCGAGTGTTAAAAGACTGCGTGAAGTTGTCGCGCAGCTGCTGGTCGGTCATGCCCTCGGTGATGTCGCGGCGCAGCAGGCGGCCGCTGCGATTGAGCTCGCGACGGCGGGTCGAAAACTCGTTGTAGAGCGGCCAGAACTTCTGGGCCTGGTCCTGGGTGAGGGAGACGCGGTTGGTGATGAAGGCAATTTTGGCGTTTTCGAGCTGCCCGAGGCGCTGGCCCCGGCCCCCGCCGCCCACCCCACCCTGGGCGTGCGCGGCGGGGGCCAGCAGCAGCAGCAAAGCCGCGAGGCTCAACAAACGAAACATGGATGATAAAACGGACATGATAGCGGTGTAGTAATACAGAAATTAGAGGTACGTGGAATCGTCGGAAGGTTGCGCGTCGAGCGCGTCGTTCAACTCCTCTTCTGAGGCGTGCAGGAAGCCTTTGGTGATGGCCGGATGGGCGGCGGTGAGCACGGCCAGGTCGGAGTTTTCGACGCGGGCACCGCTCGTGAGCAGGTAGCCCACCAGCTCGGTACGCGGCACGGCATCGAGGGAGGCGGTGGCAGCCGTGGCAGGCACAAGCGGCGCGGTGCCGCTCATGTAGAACGAGGCGGCAAACCCGCCCAGCACGGCCACCGAGGCCAGCCCGGTCCGCAACGCAGGCGACAAAAAGCCGAGCCAGCCCCGGCCGGGCGCGGTTTCGCGGGCATCGGCCAGGGGCAGCCGGGCCATTATCTGCATCGGCAGTTTATCGAAGTAGCCCGCGGGCGGCTCACTCAGCAGCGGGCGGGGCCGCCGGGGATGCACGTCTAGCTTAAAAGCAGTTTTCATGATGATTGGATGAAAAGGCGGGGGCAGCGTTTAATTCCGCCAGTAAAAAATTATGCGGGGCGGGGTTAGTCGTCGGTATTGCGGGTCACGTATTCTTCTACTTTTTTCACGGCGTGGTGGTAGCTGGCTTTCAGCGCGCCCACGCTGGTACCGGTTACTTCGGCCATTTGCTCGTAGGGCATCTCGTCGTAGTAGCGCAGGTTGAAGACGAGGCGCTGCTTGTCGGGCAGGCGCAGAATGGCTTTTTGGAGCTTCAGTTCAATCTCGTCGCCGGCAATGGCGGGGTCGGCTTCGATTTTGGCGGCCAGTTCCGCCCCCACGTCGGTGAGCGGCAGCAGGAACTTGCGGCGCTTGCTGCTCAGGAAATTCAGGCACTCGTTGGTGGCAATGCGGTAAATCCAGGTGTAGAGGGAGGCATCCCGGCGGAAGCTTTCCAGGTGGTTCCACACTTTGACGAACGTGTCCTGGGTCAGGTCGTCGGCATCGTCGTGGTCGATGAC
>JAQBNT010000042.1 GCA_028288445.1 Hymenobacter sp.
ATTTTGGGCGTGAAGGAACCGAGCACATCCACCAGGTCCTGCTGGTGGGCCATCACCTGGCGGATGTCTTTGTAAGCCGCCGGGGCCTCGTCGAGGCCGCCGCCCATGAGGTCCACGCCGTGGTCGCGCAGCTCGCGACGCAGCTCGCCTTCGGTGATTTTGGCCTTGGCCTGGGTGCGGGAAAGGCGCCGCCCGGCCCCGTGCGAGGCCGAGTTGAGCGACTCCCGCTCGCCCCGGCCGCGCACAATAAAGCCCGGGGCCGTCATTGAGCCGGGGATGATGCCGAGCACGCCCGCGCCGGCCGGCGTGGCCCCTTTGCGGTGCACGATGGCCGTGCGTCCGTCGGCCAGCACTTCCTTCCAGGCAAAATTGTGGTGGTTTTCGACCTGCGCCAGCGGCTTTTCGCCCAGCGCCTGGCTGAGACGGCGGTGAATGTCGTGGTGGCAGGCCGAGGCATAGTCGCCGGCCAGGCTCATGGCGGCCCAGTACTCCTGCCCTTCCTGCGAGTCGAGCGACAGCCAGGCGAGGTGCCGCGCCTCGGGCGGGAGCGGGCACTTGTCCATGGCCACTTTGGTGTAGTGCTGCGCGATGGCCGCGCCCAGCCCCCGCGAGCCACTGTGCGAAAGAACCCCCATATACTGCCCCACAGGCACACCCAGGTCATTTTTCGCCTCGGTGATATCCACCAGGCCAAACTCCACGAAGTGGTTGCCGGAGCCCGACGAGCCCAACTGCTTCACGGCCGACTCGCGTTTCTGGCGCGCCACGGCAATTTCCCGAAATTCCGGCCGGTCGAAAATGGGGTCGTCCATGTTCACCTTTTTGAACACCTCCTTGCTGCCGAATTTGGTATGGTACAGCAGCAACTTGCGCAGCTCGTCGCGCCGCTGCTCCAGGTATTGGGCCGGCAGCTCGAACACCGACAGCGCCATGCGGCAGCCGATGTCCATTCCCACGCCGTAGGGAATCACCGCATTATCGGCGGCCAGCACGCCCCCGATGGGCAGGCCGTAGCCTTGGTGGGCGTCGGGCATGAGCGCGCCGTCGAGGGTGATGGGCAGCTGCATGGCCACATCCATCTGCCGCCGGGCGCCGTCCTCGATGAAGTCGTTGCCGTAGCGGCGGTAGTCTTTAATGGCGGGGTTCAGGGCCACGTCACGGGTGAGCTGGGGCACCAACTCTTCGGCCACGGGCCGCCAGTTTTCATCCCGCACGTACTTGAACGGGTCGTCCTTGATTTGCTTGAGCAGGGCCAGGGCACTGCCTTTGTCCATCTTTTTGAATTCCTTTTGAGCCAGCACGTCAAGGGCGCGGTTGATGGCCGGGCCTTCGGGGTAGCCGATTTTGCGGAGGTCGTTGCCGCGAAGTTGGTTTGCCATAGCGAGGTTAGAAGAGGGTGAGAGGCTTTTTCTACGCGGCACTACGGGTGATGTTTGGGAATAGAAAAGCCCCAGCGACTACGGCTGAGGTTTTCCTATTGATTATTTCAGCATCAGCGGCGATTAGAAATTGCGCAGGGCTGCCTGTCCGCGCATCCCATTATGCGGCTGATAAGACTACGGAACCCCTTGTTCAGGCTGGCAGCGCAAGTAGTGCTTGCAGCAGTTCGGTGCCAAATTGCTTATTCAACTTCCCTTCCTTCCCCAAAATGTCTGCAAACACAACATGGCCATGAACATCGACCGCCGAATGCCCCGGCGCGTACGGCCGCATGGCACCGAGGCGGCCGGTAGTGGTCGGGTTGGGATAAAGCAGTAAGCCGTGGCTGGCCCGCCAGAGGTGGCAGTAAGCAAAAAGCTGCTGCAAGTCGGCGGCGGCGGGGCGGTGGGTGGCGGGCAGCTTCCATTTGGTGTCGAGCACCACGGTGCGGCCGCCGGGCAGGCGCAGCACCACATCGGGGCGCACCGGCACGTCGTGCCACAGCGGCCGGCTGCTTTGGGTTTCGACCCGGCAATCCAGCGGCACCGCGGCCCGGCGCAGCTGTTGGGCCACGTAGGTTTCAAACAGCCGGTTCATGTCGAACAGCAAGGCCACGGCGGCCGTAGTGCCGCCCTGTGGGGCGGGGCTGTGGTGGCGCAGCAACAGCAGGGCTAGTTCCAGGGCCGGGCCGTATCGCGCCACGACGGGCGACAGCACGGGCAGGGCCGCCGGTACCGGCACGGCCGACACTTCGGGCCAGTGTAGCAGCAGCGAGCGCACCCGGGCCGCCAGGGCCGTGGGCAACGGCAGCGCCGAGGCCACCGCCAGCGCCTGCCGAATCAGGGCGTTGAAGGGATGGGCCACGTCGTAGGTCTGGGCGCGGGTGTAGAACTGCTCGGCGTGGGTAAGGTTGTGCCGTAGCTGCTGCGCAAACAGCAACTGGCCGCGCAACACCCGGCGGTTGGCCTCGGTGCGGTGGTAATGCTTTTTCAGGCCCTGTCGCAGCAGCAGCTCGGCTTGCGTCAGCAGGGCGCCCACAAACAAATCGAGCATCGGGTGCCGCGCCTGGGCCAGGGCAGCCGCGCCGGGAACCGCCACCGGCATCCCAAGCGTGGCCCGCAGCAGTTGCAGCAGCACGCTCTGCCAATAGGTCGCCCCGGGGCCGGTACCGGGGCGGGCGGGGTCGTCGGTCTTGGGCAGGATTTCGAGCGTGAGCCCGGGCACCTGCACTACGCCCACGTAGCTGCCCAGCTTCAGGCCCTGGCGCAAGGGCGTGAACCACGCGGCCTCGTGCCGCTGCTGCAAGCGCGCCAGCGCGGCCAGGTGCACCTGCCGCAGCCCCAGCTCCGGCCCCACGCGCAGCATTTGGTGCTCGTAGGCCACAATGGTCACCGACGCGGCCATCTTAGTGGGCGTATAGCTTCTGGAACGTGGCCGCCGTCCACTCGCCGGCCGGCGTCAGCTCGTAGCGGGGCTGGGGCTCGCCGCCTTCGCCGTCTTCGTCAAACCCTGGCATCAGGGCCGTCGTGGACGCTACGCGCCGCACAAACGCACTACCCAGCACCTGCCCCATGCGGCCCCAGTGCCCGTAAAAATATTCCTGGAGCTGCGGAATAATCTTGTGGCTGAACACGTCCCGCAACTGGTCGATACCAGTCACCGACAGCAGCCAGGCATGGCCCAGGCGGTGGTCGCGGTCAAGCAGGGTTTCGAGCCGCTCGTTGAGGGCCGCCAGCAAGGCGCGCAGGTTTACGCCCGCCACGTCTTGGCGCAACAGCTGCGGCTGCGGGGCCAGCTCGTGAAAGCTAAAGCGGCGGCGCAAGGCCGTGTCGAGGGCTTCGACGGAGCGGTCGGCGGTGTTCATCGTGCCCAGCACGTACAGGTTGGGCGGCACCGTGAATTCTTCCTTGGAATAGGGCAGCGTCACGCGCAGCCGGCCGCGCTTGTCGTCTTCGAGCAGCGAAATCAGCTCGCCAAAAATGCTGGCCACGTTGCCCCGGTTGATTTCGTCGATGATGAGCACGAAGCGCGGCGCTTCAGCGTAGTCGTTGGGCGTAATCTGGGTGAAATCGAAATTGCGGGCAATGGAGGAGGCGAGTTTGGGTTGGGTGAGAGCACGATGCAACTGCTCTGTAAGATTGACTACAGTTTGCTGATTGACGGCTGGTTGTGCGTGGGCCTGCTGCTCAAACTTTTTAAACTCTTGAAAAACTGCCCGTGCTACCGACAAATTACCCCCGCCAACAACTTGCGCTATGTCCTGATTAAGCAGTGGGTTTTCTGGAACACCAAATGCCCGATACATTTTCCCCAAGCTATTCTTACTGAAAGCAATGTTTTGCGCTGCATCACCATCCTGGTGATGAAAGCGCAAGGCTCCCGTAGGCGACAGTCCTTTAAACACCACGTTTTTTTGGGAACTTGGTAGCACGATGCTTCCTGGCCCTCCACGCTGCAGCCGCTCCACTAAATCATCAACGAATAGTGTAAATAACGTGTCGAAATCAACAGTTGGAGCACTACTCACTCCTGCTGCTAGCTCTCTGGCTTGCCGCTGCAACTGCAGCCCATAAATAGCCCGCTCCGCCATCCGCTTGAAAATCCCAGCCTCAATCTGGTAGCTAAGCTGGCCATCCTCCTCATCCTCGTCGTTCAGCATGGGCTTGATGCCTTCCACAAAATCCTCGTACCCAAA
Organism: Hymenobacter sp.; assembly: GCA_028288445.1. GTDB lineage: Bacteria > Bacteroidota > Bacteroidia > Cytophagales > Hymenobacteraceae > Hymenobacter. Next base: position 4,115 of record JAQBNT010000042.1, read on the forward strand.
GGACTGGTGAAACGAAACGAACCCGATTTGGCCCTGCTGCCGGTGTTGCTCAAACGCCTGTTGCATCGCGGCCTCATTCCCGTCGTAATGCGCTACCACTTCCTCTACGGGAAGATTATTGGGATTGAGCAGGGCCAGCGCCCAAGCTGTGGTGCTGTAAGTTTTGCCCGTGCCGGGCGGGCCGTAGAGAATCTGGTTGAGCGGGTAAGTCATCGGGCGCAGATTGGAATCGGGAGTTTCTTCGTTGAAGGATTGGCGACGCAGCACCTCGCCTATCGCCAGCGCCTGCGACAGCTGCCGCAGCAATAGGGTCTTGGTTTCGGCGGTGGCCTGCAGCATGGTGGGCGTGGCGAGCGGCAGGCGGGCCACGGTCAGCCACTGGTCGGGCAGGCCGGCGTCGGCGGCCTGGTTTTCGGCGGCGAAGGCGTGGCGTAGCTCCTGGCGCAGGCGCGTCGCCAGCTGCTCCATTGCGAAGGGCGTGCGGGTTTCCAGCTTGCCATCGCGCCGCCCAAACCAACGGTTGCGGCCCGCGCCGCCGTTCATCATCCGAAAGCCGATGAGGATTTCGGTATCGGTCTGCCAGGTACTGCCGAGGTTGTACACCACGTCGCGCCAGCCGTGTGGGTATTGAAAGGCGTGGCCCAGCTTCGTGGGACTGTCGCGCCGTAACAGCAGGCGCACGGGCTGGCCATCGCGCTGCCCGGCCTCGGCCCCGGCGTGCCGCAGCTGATAAGTGGCAGCATTGGTGCGCGGCAGCGTCGTTAGCGCGTCGGCCGCGACGGCAAAGTCGCCATATCCAACCGCAAACGGCTGCACGGGCAATGCTTCGTCGCGCAGCATCTCAAAAATCTGCTCCCGTAGTTCCGGGGCCAGCAGGCGTACCTCACTCATCTGGCAAAGAAACGCATCAGCAGCCCGCCCGCCACGCAAACTTTTCTACCCGAAAAGCCCCGGCCGTAACGACCAGGGCTTATTCCTTTTTCAAACGCGTCGGCCCTTTGCTTCACCTTTTTTGTTAAGCTCAAAAAGGTGAAGCAAAGGGCCGATAAAATTTGCTCTACGTTTTTGAATAAGCTCAAAAACGTAGAGCAAATCCACGCTTCAAATTGCTCTCGCTTTTCAAAGTATGGCAAAAAGCGAGAGCATTCTCTATGCCCCGTCCATCCGCACGATTTTGGGCGTGAAGGAACCGAGCACATCCACCAATTCGCGCTGGCTGGCCATCACGGTGTGGATGTCCTTGTAGGCCATTGGTGCCTCATCCAGCCCGCCGCCGATTAGCTCGATGCCGTGGTCGGCGAGGTACTTGCGTACCTGCGCTTCGCCCAACTCGGCCTTGGCGCGGGTGCGCGACATGAGCCGGCCCGCCCCGTGCGAAGCGGAGGCCAGCGACTCGGCCACGCCCCGCCCCCGCACGATAAAGCCGGGAGCCGTCATCGAGCCGGGGATGATGCCGAGCACGCCCGCACCGGCCGGCGTGGCCCCCTTGCGGTGGGTGATGACCTCGCGGCCATCGGCCAGCCGCTCTTTCCAGGCGAAGTTGTGGTGGTTTTCCACTTTCGCCAGGGGCTTTTCGCCCAAGGCGCGGGCCAGGCGGCGGTGAATCTGGTCGTGGCAGGCCGAGGCGTAGTCGCCGGCCAGGGTCATGGCGGCCCAGTATTCCTGGCCGGCTTCGGTGTCGAGGCCGAGCCAGGCAAGGTGCTGGGCTTCGCCGGGCAGCTGGCATACTTCCTTGGCGAGCTTGGTGTAGCGCTCGGCAATGCCCGCGCCCAGCCCCCGCGAGCCGGAGTGCGAAAGCACACCTAAATATTGGCCCACGGGCACGCCCAGCTCGTTTTCCACGTCGGTGATTTCGACAATGCCGAACTCCACGAAGTGGTTGCCGGAGCCGGAAGTCCCGACCTGCTCGGCAGCTTTATCGAGCTTGTTTTTCAGAAAAGGGATTTCCTGAAATTCGGCCCGGTCAAGCACCGCGTTGTCCATCCGCTGGCCCCGCTCGAAGCCCCGGCCGCTGCCGAAACGGGTGTTTTCGAGCAGCAGGCTGCGCAGTTCCTGGGTGCGCTGGGTGAGGTATTTGGGTGGCAAATCGAACACCGACAACGCCATGCGGCAGCCAATGTCCACGCCCACGGCGTAGGGAATTACCGCGTTGTCCGTGGCCAGCACGCCGCCGATGGGCAGGCCGTAGCCGTGGTGGGCATCGGGCATGAGCGCGCCGGCCACGGTCACGGGCAGTTTCATGGCCGTTTCCATCTGGTGAATCGCGCCCGGCTCGATGTGCTCGGCTCCGAACACAGCGTATTCCTTGCGCTCAACCAAGGCGATGTGGCGGTTGGGAGGCGGCAGCAAAGCGGCGGCCGTATGGCTCCAGTCGAGGTGGGTGAGGTAGTCGGCGGGGTTGGCAATGAGGTGACCCAGCAAATCAAGCTGGTCGGTTTGGGAGAGTTTTTTGAGGTGCTTGCGCTGCAATTGAGCCAGCGCCAGCCCGATGGCCCGACCTTCCGGGAACCCGAGGGCGCGAAGGTCGTTGCCGCGTAATATGTTGGCCATGATGATGGTTATTGGATAATGAAGAAAATGAATTTGCATCTCCATCATTGATGAAAAGAATAATAAAACGGGCCGGGCAACAAGGCGCATCGCCGTGGTCATTTGCTCTACCAGACTGAGCTACTGCCAGCAAGCCGGCAGGCGGGATTCGAACCCGCGACCCAACGAATCGAAGTATGGCGGTGCTACGGCACCAGCCCGTTTTATTAGTAAAAAGCCTGTCCGGGGCAACAAGCGCCCGGCCTTCTAGTCCTGCTCTAACCAACTGAGCTACGGCAACTGCTTTGGGGCAGCTTCCGGCGGGACTCGAACCCGCGACCTGGGCATTAAAAGTGCGAAGTATGGCCAGGCTACGACACCCGGACAGGAGTTGAATAAAAATGCATTGGGGCAAAAAGCAGCAGGTGACTTTAATTTATTGCGCTTTCGACCACTCAGCCACTTCCACTGTTACCAATTGAAGGAGGGATTCGAACCCCCGGTTCCCATCGGAACAACATGACGAAGTATCACCAGCCTACGGCACCCAATGCAAGCTTTTGTTTCCGGCTGGGGCAACAGGCACCCGGCCAACTGGTACGGCTCTACCAATGTGTGTTCGCCCTGCCTCGCGGCAGCACTTCGGGAGTCGAACCCGCAACCGTACCTATTTGGGACGAAGTAAGGCCCGGCTACGGCACCCATCCGGAAACATTATACTACTTGGCTTTCTCCGAAAATTCGGGGCAACAGGCGACAGGCGTATAGTTTCGTCCGAAACCAGGGTTTGGGACCAGGGCTCGAACCCGCAATTCTCCAATAAAGCAGAACTGGAAACAACCAGAAGTAACGCCCGCCTACGGCACCCGAACCAGGCGGAGCTGGCCGAGGTGGAACGCGCCACCGTGGCGGTGGCGGCGTCCCGGTCGGCGACTGCCCCAGGTGGGCAGCCGTCTTCCTCAAGTCAATGGAATTACGGCCGGGGTTCCGCTTTATTGCCCGGCCGGGCCGCTAAATTTTACAAGTCAATTTTCTCGATTTCGCTGAGCGCCGAGCCGCCGTTATCCAGCGCGCTCAGCACGTCGAACACCTTGTCCGACCAGCCGGCGATGAGGGCCACACCCGTTTCGGGGCGCACCTCCAGGGGCACGGTACCGTATCCGGCCAGGTCGAAGAGGTAGAGGCGGGCGTTGGGGGCCACGGTGCGGCGGTACTCGGCCCATTCCCGGGCCAGGGTGCCGCCGTCGCCGGAGCTATTCCACAGCTGCACGTCGGTGAATAACAGAACCTTGTCCACCACCTCGCGCCGGTCGCGCAAGTCCTTGATGACCAAGTAGCCGTTGGTAGAGTAGCCCACCTCGCCTTCGCGGCGGTAGAACTCCTCCACGTTGCGCAGCACCGGCCCACGGGCCATGCTGATGCGCTTCCACGTATCGCCGAACATGCCGGTGACGACGTTCTGGCAACGGCTCTGGAGCAGCATCCCCAGCACCAGGCTCACATCATAGAGCAGCACTTTGCTGCGCGGCGAAATGGCCTTTCGCATGGAGCTGGATACGTCGCAGGCCACCACCACGCGGGTGTCGTGCCCGAAACCGCGCAGGTTCACGGCGCTGTGCGCAATGGCCGTTTCCAGGGCGGCCAGCACGCCCGCCACATGGCCGCCGGGCAAGGCTTTCACCTCGCGGTAAGCGGCCAGGAAGCGAAACGGGAGCTGCTTGCTGCGCGCTACCGCAAATCGGTCGGCCAGGGTGTCGCACACTTTCTCCATTGTGGCGACAGAAACGTTGGCTTCGAGGATGTTGCGCAGGTTGCGCAACAGTGCCATGTAGCCGAGCTTGCCGCTGCCTATCAGTGTTTCCCAAGTGGTGCGGACGGCCGTTTGCCGGTCCGCATCGGTGGCGTAGCTCCCCTGCCCTACCGCCGACAATTCGGTTTCCCAGGTGTAGGGCGTGGGCAGTTCGCCGCGCACCAATTGGTTGAACAGAGCTTGCTGGGCCTCATCCTTGGCATTGGGGTGCACCAGGAAGAGGGCATCGCGCAGACGCACGGCTCCGTCGCGGTCGTACTTGGCCAGCTGATAGCCGTCGAAACGATTGAAGCTGAGCGCCAGACCTTTTTGCAGCTGCTTGGAGAGGCGGTTGAGGATTTTGGTCCCGCCCCGGCCGTTGGCCTGGGCGTAGAAGGCCAGCAGCTCCGTGATTTCGTCGGGACGCTGCACCACGCGGGCCACCAGGCGGCTCACGAGGCTGTCGCCTCGGTGCAGCTGGGCCAATTCCACGCACAGCACCAACGGCACCGAGCGCAAATTCAGCACTTCCCGGGCGTACACCGCCAATTGGGCCACGAACCGGGGCTCGTTTTTGGCCACCAATTCGCGCAGACGCTGCAAGCGGGTGTCGGCCGTTTCGTAGAACTGGTCGCTGAGCGCGGCGGTAGCCACGGCGGCGTACAGTTCCAGCTGGGGCGTGAGGGTGAAGGCGGGCGCCCCCTCGTGGTTGACGGTGGGCGCGCTGTTTCGGGAGAAGAAGTTGAAGCGCATAATGGGGAATTTTGGAAAGTGGAAGAAAGGATTTGAGCAGGTTGGTTGCTTCAAAAGGAAATCAAGCACCAATTATTATCCAGGCTAATTAATTTTTAATTTGAATTAGGTATACCTCTTCCAGACAAATAAAAACAGTTTTTTATTTGGGAGTTAATGCACGAAAAAGCCCGGCTTTTGTGGGCCGGGCTTCTCTTTTTCGCGGGAATTACGCCGAATTTATCGACGCATCCAGGCAGGAAGAAAAGCACGACCGCGCCGCTTCAGCGAGCCGCCATCGGGGCGGAGCTGGCACTGTTCGGGCAGGTATTCGGGGCGGATGCTGTGCATGGGTGAGATGAGCTAAGCGGTTGACAAACCGATAAACAACAAAAAACCCGAGCGTTGTGGGCTCGGGCGTGGCGGGTTTCAGCAAGGGCTGAAATCAGGCAAACATACCGAGCGGAGACAGCCGTTCTGGCTGCATCTTATCCGAATTGCTGGTGAATGTGAAGTGGCGGTACATGGTTGTTTGCTTTTGGTGCGACAAAGGTTGGATATTAATTTTAATTGCGCAAATTAATTTCAAAAATAATTAATATTTATTTCGAAAAAGTTTAATCCAACAGAAAATACCCGCTTTTTCACGGCTAATTAATTTCTTTGGATGATGCGCTATACTTACTCCGCAGCGGTAATTATGGCACTACACGAGCTGTTATTGCGTAAGCACCGGGCGGGCATTGCAATTTGCGCCCAACTGCTGCCCGTGCTTTGCTATTTATGCCCCGCCTTGCCACTTCCGACCATTACACCCTCGACCTGCCGGCCGGCCACCGCTTTCCCATTGCCAAATATGCCCTGATTCGGGAGCAGCTCCTGTGGCAGGGCATTGCCGAGCCGACCGATTTCTACGAGCCTGGCCTGTGTGCCGAGGAAGACGTGCTGCGCGTGCATACCGCCGCCTACTGGCACCGTGTGCGCGACTTGCAGCTCACGCCCCGCGAAGTGCGCAACCTGGGCCTGCCGCAAAGCCCGCAGCTGGTGCGCCGCTCCCTAAGCAGCAGCGCGGGCACCCTGCAATCGGCCCTGAATGCGCGGCGCGGCGGCATCGGCCTGAACCTAGCCGGTGGCACCCACCACGCCTTTGCCGACCGGGGCGAAGGTTTCTGCGTGCTGAACGACCAGGCTATTGCCGCCGCGCATTTGCTGGCGCACGAGCTGGCGCAGCAGATTCTAATAGTAGATTTAGATGTGCATCAGGGCGACGGCACGGCGGCCATTTTCCGCGATGAGCCGCGCGTGTTCACGTTTTCGATGCACGCCGGGGCGAATTATCCGTTGCGCAAGGAGCAGTCAGACCTGGATATCCCGCTGGCGCTGGGGACTGCCGATGCGGAGTATCTGGCGCAGCTATCGGCCACGCTGGAGCCGCTGGTGGAGCGGGTGAAGCCCGATTTTATTTTCTACCAGGCCGGCGTGGATGTGCTGGCGACGGATAAATTGGGCAAACTGGGCCTCACTCCGGCCGGCTGCCGGCAGCGCGATGAGCTGGTGCTGGGTCTGTGCCGCGCCCGAGGTTTGCGAGTGGTCGTGAGCATGGGCGGCGGATATTCGGAAAAGCTGGCCGACATCGTGGACGCGCACTGCAACACGTTCCGGGTGGCTTTTGAACTGTGGCCGTAGCGACGGGCTGTACCTTTGCTATTACATGAAAAAAGCCGATTCCGCGCATCCCGACCGCATTACCGTTCCCATACTAACCAGCGAGCAGCCAACGGGGACGCTCGCGCAGCAGGCATTCCGTCAGGCCATTCTCGACGTGGAAAACCTGCGCGAGCGGCTGCGCGACCTTCGCGCCGAGCAGGCCGAGGCCCGGCGGTGCTACTGGCAGCAGGTGGGCCCGGCCGCCACGGCCGTGGTAGCGGCCCGCCACGCGCTGTATGCGCCGCTGGAAGAAGCTCTGCTGCTCAGCTACTTCAGCCGCCTGGAGGAAGCCCAGATTACGGGCGTGATTCTGGGCAACGCCCGCACGCTGGAAGACCGGTTTGGGGAGGATGAGGCGGCCATTATTCGCAAATACGCCCCGGCCGGTCACCGTCCCGCAACGGCTAAAACCGCCGCTGAGCGCAAAAAAACCGAGGATTCGGCCCCGGAGTTCATTCCCGACCCTACCCTGCCGCCGCACGAGCAGGCCGCCGCCGCCGCCCGCGCCCGCCGCAAAACAAAGGCCCAGCGCCAGGAGGAAGCTGCCGCGCAGGCCGACCAGAAGCAGCTCGAAACCAACGCCAAAACCATCTACCGCCAGCTGGCCCGCACCCACCACCCCGACCTGGAGCGCGACCCCCAAAAGCAAGCCGACAAAACCGCCCAGATGCAGCGCATCACCGAAGCCTACGAGGCCGACGACCTCTACACGCTGCTCCAGCTGCTGGCCGAATCCGGCCCCGCCGACGCAGCGGCCGACGACGTACTGACCCGCTACACGCGCGCCCTGCTCCAACAGCAAACCCAGCTCAAACAGGAAATGAACGAGCTGAAATACGGCCCCAACGGCTTCGTCACGGCCTCGGGCAAAAAGCAGGAGCTGGAGCTGCGCCAGCTCAAGCGCGACCTGCGGGCCGAGGCGGAGTACGTAGCGCATATCGGCCGGCTGCTGCTGGACACCGATGGGCTGCGCGAAGTGCTGCGGCAGCTGGCGGCCGAAGGCATGGAAACCATCTGAGTACTGCTCAGCCAATAAAAGCTACTGCCAGCTGCACCACACCGGCGTCGCGCAGAATGCGGTTGTGGCCCAGGCCGCGCGTGGCGTGTAGCACCGCACCGGGCCAGGCGGCCACAATCTGCCGGCTTTCGGCAAAGGGGATGATTTCGTCGGCCTCATCGTGCAGCACCAGCACTTGCTCGGCTCCGGTGCCAGGTCCCGCAGCGGCGACGGCGAACGAATCGGCCGGCCGGCCGGTATTTTGCTCGATGTGGGCCGCAAACCGCGCCACCATCCCGTGGGGCAGATGCAGGAACTCGGCAAACCGCTCGGCCACTACCCGCGGCCCCACCGGCGCACTAATCAGCACAAGGCGCGGCAACGCTGCCCCCGCCGGCAGCCGCACCGGCAGCCCCGCCACCGACGCCGCTCCAAACGAGTGCGCCACGATGCCGCGCACCGCCCCTAGCGTATCCACCACCGCCTGCACGGCTCCACCGAAATCGGTCAGCGTGACTTGCCGGCCGCTGGATGCGCCGTGGGCGGGGCCATCCAGGGCCACCACACGGTAGCCGGCTGCCACCAGCGGCGCTACCCAGGCCCGCCAGAAGCTGGCCCGGTGCTCCCAGCCATGCACAAGCAGCACGGCGGGCGCAGCCACCGGCCCCCACTCATACACTGCCACGCTGCCAGCGGCCACAGTGCGGCGGCGGGCACCGGCCAGCGCGGGGGCTTCCCAGGCTTTGAGGGGCAGGCGGCGCGGCGTCACAAACAGCTTCCAAGCCTGCCGAAACGCCAATGCCGGGGCCACCGTCCACTTCAGCCGCAACTGCCAGCGCAACCAGCGCAGGCCCGCCGGCGGCGAGGGATAACGAATTTTCGGCGCGGCGGGCGTCGGGCTTTCGTCCATAAACAAGGAATAAGCGGGCGAATAGGTATTAATCATGGGCGAGAAATGGTAGTACAAGCTTCGACTTGTGCGGCGGCAGGGCAAACGGGTGTTTTCACAGTAACCACTTAGGGCACAGCCTAAAGCATATGCCGATACGGACTAAACCAGCAACTCCAGCCGCAACTGCCCCACTATCACCTGAAACGGCGTTTCGTCATGCACGCGGGCCACTTGCAGCGCCCCAGCCAGTGTGGTGAGCACCTGTGCCGCCTTGGCCGCCGGGCTGCCCACGAAGCGCAGGCTGGCCGTGGCCCGGCCCACCGCCAGCACCTGGGCCAGCCACTCCGTCAGCTCGCGGTTGAAGGTGCGGAGCTCGGCCTGCATGGGCGCGGGTAGGGTTCGGAAATCGGCCGCCAATGCCCCAAACAGGCACACGCGGCGCTCGTGGCCGAGGTGGGTATCATATACTGCCAGCAGGGCTTCAAACTGGGCGGCAGGCGGCAGGTCGGCCACGCGGGGCAGGTCGCGCCACTTGCGCAGGCGGCGCAGTTGCCGGGCCACAATGGCCGTGCCCAGGTCGTCCTTGCTCGGATAGTGGTAATGGATGGCCGCCGGCTTCACCCCCAATTCCTTGGCCAAGTGCTGGTAGCTGAAGGCATTAAAGCCCCGCTCCAGCAGCAGCTCTTCCGCCAGGTCGAGGATGCGGGTGCGGGTATCGGGGGGCAGTGTAACGGGTAGAATTGGAGTTAGCATGGCGGGACAAATGTACATTTATTTTACTTACTAACTAGTAAGTAAGTTTTGATTCATTCTTTTTGACCAAAAAAATCCCCGCCGGAATTGGGCGGGGATGCATGGATAATGGGTTTCGCGCCGGTTTATTCGTCGTCCGAATGTTGCCCCAGCGCATCCACAGCGGCCTGCACGGCTTCGGTGCGGTAGGCGGGTGCGGTGCCGGGGGCTTTCAGCAGGCGCAACAGGCGGTGGTATTTCTGGCGGCCCTCGGCCAGCATCTGCTCGCTCACTTCGATGGTGAAAACGCCGAAGGGCTCATTTTTTTGCACCCCTACCAACAGAAACCGCTCGGCGCTGAGGGCATCGGTGTAGAAGGCTGCCTGCCGGTCGTAGTCGTAGGCCGAGCATTGCCAGAGGAAATGGTCGGCGTCGCGGGCGCTAGTGGTTTTGAAGTCGATGATGGTGAACGGCTCGTCGGGGTGGGTCACCACAAGGTCGGCCCGCAGCTTGCAGAGCGTGTCCGTTTCGGGCTCGGTGAAGAGTACGCTCACTTCGGGGGTGCCGCGCTCCAGCAGGCCGGCCAGGTGGGTGTTGAGCTTCACGCCCTCCACCAGCCACCACACCAGCGTGTCGTTCAGGCCGGGCAGGCCGGCCACGTAGTCGGCGGGCTCCAGCAGGGCGGTGTGGAAGGCCGTGCCGAAACTCAGTGCGCCTTCGTTGGCGCTGGTTTGGGGGCGGGGCGGGCGGCCGTCGAGGGCATCGCGCAGGCGCGAGAGGTCGGAATTGGCGATGGCCGGCAGGGCGCGGTAGGTGTCGTAGTCGAGGCGCAGCAGGTCGGGCCGGCGGAAGTCAGGGGCAGATTCGGGCACAGGATTCGGGATGGGTCGAAAAGGTAACAGGAAAATCCGCGAAATGGCTTCAACACCCAGCAATTTTACCCGGCCATTAGCGCTGATGCGCCGGCTTACGTACCTCCGAAATTGGCGGCTATTCCTCGGCCCGCTTTCGGTCATTTCTTCTCCTCTACTCCTTCTCCTCTGCTCATGGCTCCCTGGATTCCCTATGCCCTGCTTTCGGCCCTTTTTGCGGCCCTCACCGCCGTTTTCGCCAAAATCGGCATCAAGGGCGTCGACTCGGATTTGGCCACTGCCATCCGCACCGTGGTAATTTTGCTGCTGGCCTGGGGCATTGCCATCGCACGCGGAGCCACGGCCGGGCTGCCGGCCCTCACCGGGCGGACCTGGCTGTTTCTGGTGCTGTCGGGGGTAGCCACGGGGGCTTCGTGGCTGTGCTATTTCAGGGCCCTGAAGCTGGGACCGGTAACCAAAGTGGCCCCGGTCGACAAGCTGAGCGTGGCCTTATCGCTGCTGCTGGCGGTGACGTTTCTGGGCGAAACCATCAGCCTGAAAGGCGCGCTGGGCGCGGGGCTGATTCTGGCCGGCACTGTGGTGCTGGTGTGGGCGTAAGTGCGACCACGGATTAGTTAAATTACCTCGGGTAATCTTGCCCGCGCCGGGCTTCCAAAGTACCATTTCGGCTCTCTGCATTCATCATGCAGGGGGCTTTTTGCATTCAGGGCCAAGCGGCATCCTAATCAGCACTTGCCATAACCATTCTAACGCAATTGCATCTTTTAAATAACACCTGTCAATATATTATTAATTACGTATATTAATAGTACGCTAAGACCCAATCACTAATTAACGATTGAAGCCATGAAGAATCTTATTAACTACCTGGCTATGACCATTATGCTACTCCCTGGGAGTATCTTCACGAGCCGCGCCCAATGCACGTTCACGGCCGTGAAAAGCGGCAACTTTTACGACCCTACTACTTGGAGTGTGTCCGGTTCGCGCTGTACCAGTTCAGTGCCCGTTTCCAACAGCGACGTTGCCATCGTCATCAACGGCTTTGGCGTGGTGCTGAACGGGGACTACGCCGTAGCCAAAAACGGCTCTATCTCCCTGCTGGGCGGCGGCTCGTTGATTGGCGGGGCCAACCTGACGCTGGGCGACGGCTCCGGCGGCCCCACCGATACCCGCCTGATGGTGGGCGCGGGCAGCACCCTGCGCGTGGCTCAGCTCACGGTGGACAAGGGCAACGTGATGGTAATGGCCCAGGGCACGGCACCTACCCCCACCCTGCTCAGCACCGACTGCAACCTGGTTTTGGTGAACTCCGACATTACTGACAACAGCCGGGTGATTATCAACGGCAGCATCGACCTGACCAAGGGTGGGGCCAATAACACCCTCTGCGGCACGGGCAGCGTGCGCATTGGCGGCTGCGTGTTCGGCAACAACGGAGCCACCCAAAAGCTGGCCAATAACTGTGCTTCTGCCCTCATTACGGTTTGCGCGCGGGGCACCACATCCGGCTGTCCCGGCCCCCTTGATGCCACCAACAACTCCGAGCAGGAGTGCCAGAGCCTGGTGGTATGCACCGGCCCATTGCCGGTCGAGCTGGCTTTGTTCACGGCCACCGTCACGGGCCGGCAGGGCGTGGCGCTGCACTGGGTCACGGCCTCGGAGAAAAACAGCAAGGAGTTCGTGATTGAGCGCTCGGCCGATAGCAAAACATTCAACGCGCTGCGCGCAGTGGCGGCGGCCGGCAACACCCAATCGCGCACCACCTACGACCAGACCGACGAGCAGCCGCTCTTCGGCACCAGCTACTACCGCCTGCGCCTGGTCGATGCCGATGGCACCACGGCCTACTCGCCGGTGCAGGTCGTGCGCCTGGGCAGCCCCAACGCCGAGGGGCTGGCCGTGTACCCGGCCAGCCAGGCCCGGCAGTGGGTGGTGAGCACCAGCCTGCCCGCCGAAGTGCTCGCCACCGGCCCGGCCACCGTGCGCGTGTTCGATGCCCTGGGCCGCAGCCTGCCAATGGCCTGCACACCCGAAACCGGCCAAACCGGCCGCTGGCTGCTGGACCTGCGCGCACTGCCGACGGGCATCTACATTGTGCGGCTGGTGTCGGCGGCGGGTTCGTTCAGCCAGCGCATCGCGCAGTAATGCGCTATCCCGACGCACCACGCCCCTAGCGCCACAAGGCCCCGCACTGAGGAGTGCGGGGCCTTGTCACATTGAAAGCAATGCCAACCAAGCGAGCAAAGCCCGGCGCTATTCAGTAGCCTTGCCAAACAGCTCACTCCTCTCCCGCCACCGCCGCACCTTGGCCGCAATTTCGGTCAGCCCCAGATTGTGAATGCTGCCCAGGTGCGTGGTCTGAAACTCGCGGTGCGGCACGTAACTGCCATCTTCCACGGCCCGGCCCACCTGCTGGTAAGCATCGCGGAAAGGCACCCCGGCAATAATGAGCTGGTTGATATTTTCGACAGAAAATATCGGGTCATATTTCGCCTGCTCAATCACGCCCTCCTTAATCTTGATTTCGGGCAGCGCAAACAGCAGCATATCCAGCAAATCGGCAAACTGCATCATCGGGCCAAACAGCAGCTCCTTCAGCAGCTGAAAATCGCGGTGGTAGCCACTGGGCAGGTTGCTGGTGGCCAAAATAATATCATTAGGCAGCGCCTGAAGCCGGTTGGCGTGGCCGCGCACCAGCTCAAACACGTCGGGGTTCTTCTTGTGCGGCATGATGCTGGACCCCGTTGTGAACTCCTTCGGCAGGTTCACGAATCCCAAATCCTGGCTGTTATACAGCACCAAATCATACGCCAGCTTGCCCAGCGTGCCGGCCGCGCCCGCGATGGCAAAGGCCAGCGTTTTTTCGGTTTTGCCGCGCAGCATCTGCGCGCCCACGCTGCTCACTGCCACACTGCCAAACCCCATTTCCCGGGTCGTCATCTCCCGGTCAATCGGGAAGCTGCTGCCGAAGCCCGCGCCCGAGCCCAGCGGGTTTTGGTCGGCCACCTTATGCGCGGCCTCAAACAGCGCCAAATCCAGCAGCAAATGCTCGGCATAGGCCGAAAACCACAGCCCGAAGCTGCTCGGCATCGCCGCCTGAAAGTGCGTATAGCCCGGCAGCAGGTCGTTTTTGTGCGCCTCGGCCTTTTGCAGCAGTACTTCCGTCAGCGCCAGCATTTTGGCCGAAATCCGCTCGGTATAATCCTTTAGAAAAAGCTGAATGGCCGTCAGCACTTGGTCATTGCGCGAGCGGGCCGTGTGGATTTTCTTGCCCGCGTCGCCAAATTTTTCCGTGAGGTACGATTCAATTTTGGAGTGCACATCCTCAAAATCCTCCTCAATCTGAAACGTGCCCGCCGCCACCTGCGCCAGCAGCTCGTCCAGGCCGGTAACCAGCTGCTGCCGTTCCGCTTCCGAAATCAGGCCCACTTTGGCCAGCATGTTGGCCTGTGCTTTTGAGGCCAGCACATCGAACGGCGCGAGGTGCATATCGAGCACCCGGTCCTGGCCCACGGTGAATTTTTCGATGGTATCGTTTACCGAAAATCCTTTTTCCCAAATTTTCATAGCGTACTCCAGTAATTAAAACCTAAAATCAGTCAGCAGCTCAATGTAATCCTTGATGCCCGCCCGTATTTCGCTCACCAGGATAAACTCATCCGGCGTATGTGAGCGGGCACTTTCGCCCGGCCCTATTTTCAGGGTATCAAACGGCATCATCGCTTGGTCCGACAGTGTGGGTGAGCCATAAACCGTCTTCCCCATCGCCACGCCTTTCCTAATTAGCGGATGGCTTTCGCTGATGCGCGAAGAATTCAAATGCGTGGAGCGCGGCACAATTTCTGATTGCAGTTTCGCGCGCAAAAAATCGACAATTTCCTGGTTCTGATACAGCTCATTGGTGCGCACATCAATTACAAATTGACAGCGGTCGGGCACCACGTTGTGCTGCGTGCCGGCGCTTATCTGCGTCACCGTCATTTTCACCGGTCCCAGCAACGTCGACACCTCCCGAAACCGGAAGCTGCGCAGCCATTTAATATCATCCAGCGCTTTGTAAAGGGCATTTTCGCCTTCTTCGCGGGCCGCGTGGCCGGTTTTGCCGTGGGCTATGGCATCCAGTACAATCAGGCCTTTTTCGGCGATTGCGAGGTCCATTCCGGTAGGCTCGCCCACAATTCCCAGGTCAATTTTACCGAATTCCGGCAGCACACTTCTGATTCCATTCGCACCCGAAATTTCCTCCTCGGCCGTAATCGCACAAATTAAATTGAATGCATTCGGTTTATCATAAAAATACAGAAATGTAGCCAGCAAACCAACCGCCGAGGCCCCCGCATCATTACTTCCCAAGCCCGTCAATTTATCGCCTTCCAGCACCGCTCCAAAAGGGTCGTAACTCCAACCGGCACCGGCCTTCACCGTGTCGTGGTGCGAGTTGAGCAAAATAGTAGGCTTGCTGGCATCGAAATGCGCCGAAACGGCCCACACGTTATTATGCTGGCGTTGCGCGGCTACCCCATGCGCCGCCAGAAACTCCTGAATCAGCGTTGCAGTCCCAGCCTCTTCCCGCGAGAAGGAAGTCGTTTTAATCAGCCGGATTAATAAATCAACGGCATCATCGCTCAGCTGCTTTATCAGTTCAGACATAGCGTCGTTTTCATGGCTTCGTTGATGTACAACGCATGCTCGATAATTACTTTATCCACGCCAAACTGCAAGGCATCGAAGGCATTTTCGAGTTTCGGCAGCATTCCATCGGCAATAATTCCGCTTTCCTTCAATTCGGCATAGTCTGCCAGGTTAATTTTATTAATTACCGATTTATCGTCAGCCACATCCGTTAGCACCCCCCTTTTCTCAAAGCAAAAGTGCAGCGCCACCGCATATTTAGCACTCAATGCTTTGGCTACAGAAGCCGCAATTGTATCGGCATTCGTATTCAATAACTGCCCGTGACCGTCGTGGTTAATAGCGCAGAAAACCGGCGTCAAACCAATTCCCAGGAACTGATGAATCAGTTCCGCATTCACGCTGGCCTCGCTCAAATCGCCCACGAAACCGTAGTCCACATCGCGCACGGGACGTTTCGTGGCCTGAATCACATTGCCATCGGCCCCACTGAGGCCCAGAGCGTTGACGCCACGGCTTTGCAACGCGGCTACCAGCTGCTTATTGGTTTTGCCGGCGTAGAACATCGTCACAA
Source organism: Hymenobacter sp. (assembly GCA_028288445.1). Lineage (GTDB taxonomy): Bacteria > Bacteroidota > Bacteroidia > Cytophagales > Hymenobacteraceae > Hymenobacter. Next base: position 19,574 of record JAQBNT010000042.1, read on the forward strand.
TATCCAGCGTTGCGGCATCCGTAATTCGGCGGCCATTTATCATGCGCGGCGCAATGCCCAGGTTGGCCATCATTTCACTGGCTCCTTTGCCACCACCGTGCACGAGGATTTTCGGACCATTTATTTCGGAAAACAGGCGCACGAATTCCAACAAGTCGGCCTCGTTGTCAATTATACCGCCGCCAATTTTAAATATTTTTAACTCAGGCTTCATCACTGCTTCACATACGCGCAAACCCAGCGTTGGGCCAGCGCTATTTCAAAAAAACCACGGGAAATGTTGCAGGCAAAAGTAGGGGCTTTTACCTTTGCGGCAGAATTGAACCACTTGGTTCGCTGCTTCGTTAAAGCGCCGAATCGACTTAGTTTTCGCCATGCCCCTCTCCGTTTCCACGTCTTCGATGCTCGCTCTGGCCGCCCGGCCAAGGGTGGCCGGCGTGTGCCAAACGACGTGCGCTCTGGTGCGACGACCCTAGCGGCTTCAGCAGCCGCATGTTGGCCCCTTGGCCAGCCCCTATTGAGCCGGGCTAGTATCCGCTCAACTTACAGACAGGTTTGGGCTTTAGCAGGAATCCCCCGTATAATCAACGGCCGGGCTTTCCGGGCAGCCACGCATCTATCCCTAAGTATTTTATAATCAATGACAATTCGGGTTGCAACGGAAGCGGACGCACAGTACGCTGAACAATTATGCCAATGGTACGTCGAGTCGGCCAAAACGCGCGGTACTGGTATTGCCAAGCGCGAGCCGGCCTATGTGGCCCAGAAAATGGCCAGCGGCGACGGCATCATCGCCTTTTTGGACGGTGAATTGGCGGGTTTTTGCTACATCGAAACCTTTGACGACAAGACCTTTGTCGTCAATTCGGGCCTGATTGTGAACGCCGAAATTCGCAAGGGCGGCGTGGGCCGGGCTATCAAGCAGGCGGTTTTCGAACTCTCGCGCACCAAATATCCGCAGGCCAAGATTTTCGGCATCACGACCAGCCTGGCCGTGATGAAAATCAACACCGACCTCGGGTACGAACCCGTTACCTTTTCCGAACTGACCTCCAGCGAAGACTTCTGGAAAGGCTGCAGAAGCTGCAAAAACTACGGCATCCTGATGGAGAACGAGCGCAAAATGTGCCTCTGCACGGGTATGCTGTTTGATGCTGCCGATAAGTTGGTACAGGTCCAGGTACCTGATTTTGCCGCCCTCACTCCTACTCTACCTTTGCCCCAAAACCCTGCTTCTGAAACCGACTCTGCATCATAATGAAGAAAAAAGCCATTCTCGCCTATAGCGGCGGCCTCGACACCTCGTTTTGTGCCGTGTATTTATCGCGTGAGCTCGACCTGGAAGTGCACACCGTCATCGTCAATTCCGGCGGTTTCACGGCCGAGGAACTGGCCGCCATCGAGAAGCGCGCTTACGAATTGGGTTCGGTGAAGCACGAGGTGATTGACGTGACCACGCGCTTTTACCACGACTGCCTGCGCTACCTGCTGTTCGGCAACGTGCTGAAAAACGACACCTACCCGTTGAGCGTGAGCGCCGAGCGCATGTTTCAGTCGCTGGCCATTGCCGAGTATGCCCGCGCCAACGAGGCCGATTACATTGTGCACGGCAGCACCGGAGCCGGCAACGACCAAGTGCGTTTCGATGTGGCTTTTTCGGTTATTTCGCCTAAAACGGAAATTCTCACGCCCATCCGTGACTTGAAGCTGTCGCGCCAGGCCGAAATCGAATATCTGCAAAAACAGGGCTTCGAAATGAGTTGGGAGAAAGCCAAATACTCCATCAACAAAGGCATCTGGGGCACCAGCGTGGGCGGCGTGGAAACGCTGACTTCGCACGAGGCATTGCCCGAAAGCGCCTACCCGTCGCAACTGCAGCGCCAGGATTCGGAGCGCGTGGAAATCACCTTCGAGAAAGGCGAGCCCGTGGCGCTGAATGGCGAGACGCTGGACCCGGTGGCCCTGATTCAGAAGCTGAATGAGCTTGGCTCGGCCTTCGCCATCGGCCGCGACACGCACGTCGGCGACACCATCCTGGGCATTAAAGGCCGCGTGGGTTTCGAGGCCCCCGCACCGCTCATGCTCATTAAGGCCCACCACTTGCTGGAGAAGCACACCAGCACCCGTTGGCAGTTGCTGCACAAAGACTACATTGCCAACTGGTACGGCACCTTGCTCCATGAAGCCCAATATCTTGACCCGGTGATGCGCGATATGGAAGCCTTCCTGGAATCCTCGCAAAACCACGTTTCGGGCAAGGTGTTCGTGCAACTCAAGCCCTACCAATTCGATTTGCTCGGCATCGAGTCGAAGTATGACATGATGCAGTCGAAAGTGGCCACCTACGGCGAGGAAAACAACGCCTGGGATGCCCGAGACGCCCGTGGTTTCATCAAGATTTTCGGCAATCAGTTGAAAATTAGCGCCAGCCTCAACGATGAAAATTAAGGCCGGCATCGTGGGCGGGGCCGGCTACACGGCCGGCGAGCTCATCCGTATTCTGCTGCACCACGAATTCGTGGAGCTGGGCGGCATCGTCAGCACCTCGAACGCGGGCAATCCCGTGTTCCAGGTGCACGATGACTTGGTGGGTGAAACCGATTTGGCGTTCACTTCCGAATTGGCCGGCGACGAAGACGTAATATTTCTGTGCCTCGGCCACGGCAATTCCAAAGCCTGGCTCCAGAAAAACACCCTGCCCGAAACTACGCATGTCATCGACCTGAGCAATGATTTCCGCCTGCAAGCAGATGCCGAGTTTGCAGGTCGCGAGTTCGTGTACGGCCTGCCGGAGCTGAACAAAAGCCGCATCCAGCAGGCCCAGAGCATTGCCAATCCGGGGTGCTTCGCCACGGCCATTCAGCTGGCGCTGCTGCCGCTGGCCAAGGCTGGCAAGCTCACCGACGACATCCACGTCTCGGCCATCACCGGCTCGACCGGCGCGGGCCAGAGCCTGTCGGAAACGGTGCATTTCTCGTGGCGCACCAATAATGTGTCCATCTACAAGCCCTTCACGCACCAGCACCTCGGCGAAATCAGCGAGAGCCTGGCGCAACTGCAGCCGCAATCAGAAGCCGAGATTCACTTCATCCCCTACCGCGGCAATTTCTCGCGGGGCATTTTCGCCAGCGTCTACACGCCGTCGGATTTGACGCAGGACGAGGCGCGGGAGCTGTATAAGCAGATTTATGCGGACGCGCCGTTCACCACGGTTTCAGACAGGGAAATTCACCTCAAACAGGTGGTGAACACCAACAAATGCCTGCTGCATGTGCAGAAACAGGGTAAGCAGTTATTGATTACCTCGGTGATTGATAATTTGGTGAAGGGTGCTTCGGGGCAGGCGGTGCAAAATATGAACTTGTTGTTTGGGCTACCGGAAACGATGGGTCTGAATTTAAAAGCTGGGCTTTTGTAGTGACGCAGAACACCCGTGTTGAGCGAAGCCAAAGCATTACGTTTCTTATTTTAATTACGCTCTGACTATTGCCAAAATCATGGAGCTTTTCAACGTTTATCCGCTCGTCAACATCACGCCCGTGCGGGCGCTCGGCGCGAAGCTGTGGGACGACCAGGGCCAGGAATACCTGGATTTCTACGGCGGCCACGCCGTTATTTCCATCGGCCACAGCCACCCGCACTATGTGCAGCGCCTCACTGAGCAGCTGCAAAACATTGGTTTCTACTCCAACTCGGTGCAGATTCCGATTCAGACGCAGCTGGCGCACAAGCTGGGCCAGGTGTCGGGCTACGAAGACTACGCGCTGTTTCTGTGCAATTCGGGGGCCGAGGCCAACGAGAATGCGCTGAAGCTGTCGTCCTTCCACACCGGCAAAACCCGCGTGGTGGCGTTCAAAGGTGCCTTTCACGGTCGTACCTCGGGCGCGGTAGCGGCCACGGACAACCCAAAAATCGTCGCGCCTTTCAATGCGGGCCACGCCATCAGCTTCCTTGAATACGACCTGGCTGCGGTAGAAGCCACGCTGCAAGGCGGCGATGTCTGTGCCGTGATTATCGAGCCAATTCAGGGCGTGGGCGGCATCATCATGCCATCGGATAGTTTCCTACAAGGCTTGGCGGCGCTGTGCAAGCAGTACGGCGTCATCCTTATTGCCGACGAGGTGCAGAGCGGCTACGGCCGCAGCGGCAGGTTTTTCGCGCACCAGCACGCCGGCATCCGGCCCGATATCATTTCCGTGGCCAAAGGCATGGGCAACGGCTTCCCCATCGGCGGTATCCTGATTGCGCCGGAGCTGAAAGCCTCCTACGGCCTGTTGGGCACCACGTTCGGCGGTAACCACCTGGCCTGCGCCGCCGCCCTGGCCGTGCTCGAAGTCATCGAAGACGAAAACCTGCTGGCCCACGCCACCGAGCTGGGAGACTACCTCCGCACGGAGCTGCTGGCCCACGCCGGGGCCGAAGAAATTCGCGGCCGGGGCTTGATGGTGGGCATCAAATACGACTTCCCCATCAAGAGCGTGCGTGACAAGCTGCTCTCGGAACACCACATTTTCGTGGGCAACGCTTCGGACCCGACGGTGCTCCGGCTGCTGCCGCCGCTGAATATCACGAAGGCGGAAGTTGACCGGTTTCTGCAGGCGCTGTATGCGCTGACCGAGAAATCGGCAGAAGTAATTCAACAAGCCTCGGCGCTCGACTAAATCATCTGCCGTAGAGAAGCATATTTGCGTCTCACTGTTGAACTTGATTTAAGAACCCGACCCCATGAAATTGTCAAGGATTGTCATCATTATTTGCTGCTGTTTGTCGGTAGGATACGGACTCTACTTGAAATTCTTCACTGGGGCTTATGAAAGCTTCACACGCATAAGCCAAGCGAAAAAAGGCATGACGCGGCAACAGGTTCTGAATGCATTGTCGACTCCTGACTCGGTTTATTGGGATAAGTCAAAAGGCGATTCACTACTGGTAATGGCCTATAAATTACCCGATACCGACGGCAGCACGATACTCGTAAAACTGCGTAACGACACCGTACGGTCAGTAAAATATCACCAATAACAAAGCGGCTGAGGCACTTAGCTTCCATCCGTTTTTTAATAGAAATACTACATTGGAAAATACGAAACCGGTAAAACTCATCCTCGAAGACGGCACCGAAATCCAGGGCGAATCCTTCGGCGCGTTCACCTCTGCTGCGGGCGAAGTGGTATTCAGCACGGCTATGACCGGCTACCCCGAAAACCTCACCGACCCGTCCTTCGCCGGCCAGATTCTGGTGCTCACCTATCCCATGGTGGGAAACTACGGCGTGCCCGGCGAAGAACTGTACGAGTCGATTTCGAAGATTTTCGAGTCCGATAAAATTCACATTGCCGGACTGGTGGTGAACTACTATTCCGAGGAGCACAGCCACTGGAACGCCGCCAAAAGCCTCGGCGACTGGCTCAAGGAGTATAACATCCCCGGCATTTTCGGCGTCGATACCCGCATGCTCACCAAGAAGCTGCGCGAGAAAGGTGCCATGCTGGGCAAAATCGTGGCCGAAACCGACGTGCCCCTGCACGACCCCAACCTCGACAACTTGGTGGCGCAGGTGAGCCCGGCCGGCGTGCAACACTACGGCAGCGGCCAGCACAAAATCGTACTCGTGGACTGTGGCACCAAAACCAACATCATCCGCTGCTTCCTGGAGCGCGACGTGGAGCTGATTCGGGTACCTTGGGACTACGATTTCACGACCCTCGATTACGACGGCCTGTTCCTGAGCAACGGCCCCGGCGACCCCAAAATGTGCGAGGCCACCATCCAAAACCTCCACAAAGCCCTGCAACAGGACAAGCCGATTTTCGGCATCTGCTTGGGCAGCCAGCTCATGGGCCTGGCGGCGGGCGGCGACACCTTCAAGCTGAAATACGGCCACCGCAGCCACAACCAGCCCGTGAAGCTCACCGGCACCCAGCACTGCTACATCACCAGCCAAAACCACGGCTTCGCGGTCGACACTGCCACCCTGCCCGCCGAGTGGGATATGCTGTTCGAGAACCTGAACGACGGCACCTGCGAAGGCATCAAGCACAAGACCAAACCGTTCTTCTCCACCCAGTTCCACCCCGAAGCCGCCGGCGGCCCGCAGGATACGGAGTTTCTATTTGATGACTTTTTGAAAGCGGTGGCGGAGTACAAGGAGGGAAAGTAGAACGATAACGAAAGGCCGTCATGCTGAGCGGAGCGCAGCGAAGTCGAAGCATCTCTACCGCTTCGTCTGCCTCAACCTAAACGGAATCCGAGTCAAGCCATTCAAGCCCATGGACGCGAAAAACATATTCATTTCAAGTCAGCACCGACTAAAGGATTTGGATTGGTCGGACTTGATTTACGTCGGCTTAGACCACGAAAAAGCGAATGAGTTCAAAGCTGAGATGGTAGCTGAATACGCTCATAAGTTGTTCGACAAGCCGGAAGTGTATGTAATTATTGGTCGTCATGATTCTCACTTGTCAACCTTAGATGAAGCACTAAGCAAAGTGAGTTCACTCTTAAAAACGACCGATGTAATGATATGCGACACCTCGTTTACGAAGGCTATGAATTTCGACATGATTGGTGTCATGTCTTATGGACAAAGACGTAATTAAACTGACTACAACGAAGCAGTAGAGATGCTTCGGCTTCGCTCAGCATGACGTTCTAAAACCATCCGCATGTACGTCTACATCCTGACCAATCAAACCCAAACCGTTCTGTACATCGGCGTCACCAACGACCTCACGCGGCGACTTTACGAGCACAGCAGCGGCCGAGGCGACGTCGGGAAATTCACCGGACGATATCAGACGGATTTGCTGGTCTACTTTGAAATTTCACCTGATGCTACCCAAGCCATAGAGCGCGAGAAACAGCTGAAACGCTGGACGCGCCGCAAGAAAGACGCTTTGATTACCGCGTTTAATCCGACGTGGCAAGCAATTGATTTAGAAACCTGGACTGGTTGATTACTTCATCAACGAAGCGGTAGAGATGTTTCGACTTCGCTGCGCTTCGCTCAACATGACGGGCTTTCTATTCCGCCAGAGCTTAAAAAGAACACACCCTTTAGAATGAACAAACCCAACAAAGTTCTCATCCTTGGTTCCGGCGCGCTGAAAATTGGCGAGGCCGGGGAGTTCGATTATTCCGGCTCGCAGGCCCTCAAGGCGCTGAAGGAGGAAGGCATCCGCACCATCCTCATCAACCCCAACATTGCCACCGTGCAAACGTCGGACAACATTGCCGACGACGTGTACTTCCTGCCCGTGACGCCCTACTTCGTGGAGGAAGTCATTAAAAAGGAGCAGCCCGATGGCATTCTGGTGGCTTTTGGCGGCCAAACGGCGCTGAACTGCGCCGTGGCCCTGTACCGCGCCGGCGTGTTCGAGAAGTACAATGTGCAGGTGCTGGGCACGCCCGTGCAAAGCATCATCGACACCGAGGACCGGGATATTTTCAAGGAGAAGCTGGAGCAGATTGGCGTGCTCTCGGCCCGCAGCGTGGCCGTGACGACGATGGACGACGCGCTGGCGGCGGCCGAGAAAATCGGTTTTCCCATCATCGTGCGGGCGGCGTTTGCGCTGGGCGGCCTAGGCAGCGGCTTCGCCAACAACATGGACGAGCTGCGGGCGCTGGCCCAGAAATCCTTCACCACCTCCGACCAGATTCTGGTGGAAGAATCGTTGAAGGGCTGGAAGGAAGTGGAGTACGAAGTGGTACGCGATGCCTATGATAAC
>JAQBNT010000301.1 GCA_028288445.1 Hymenobacter sp.
GAGCAGCTCGTTCGCCCGGCCGGCCGGGACGCGCGGCAGCACCTCGAGCGGCAGCGCCGTCCGGAACTGACCGGGGGTGACCGGGTCGCGGCCCTGGGTCCACGGGTCGACGTGGGTGTCGGCGTGCAGCTGGACGGCGGCGTCGAGGCGTTCGGCGATGCCCTCGGAGTCCTCGACGACCACGGCCCGGACGTGCTCGATCCCGACCCGCGGCACCCACGCGTACGTGCGCTCCAGCCAGCTCGCGCTCTCGCGGTAGTACTGCAGGAAGCGGCCCGTGAGGAGCTTGGCCTCCTCGGCGGTGTCGACCGTGCAGAGCAGGTCGCCCTTGCGGATGTGCGCGCCCGCGGCCCCGCCGACGTAGATCTCCCAGCGGCCGCCCTCGATCGCCACGATGCCGACGTCCTTGCACAGCGACTCGGCGCAGTTCCGGGGGCAGCCGGAGACGGCGAGCTTCATCTTGGCCGGGGACTCCATGCCCTGCATCCGGGTCTCGATCTCCACGCCGAGCCGTGTCGAGTCGCCCGTGCCGAAGCGGCAGAACTCCTGCCCGACGCAGGTCTTCACGGTGCGGAAGGACTTGCCGTACGCGTAGCCCGAGGGCATGTCGAGGTCGGCCCAGACGCCGGGCAGGTCCTCCTTCTTGATGCCCAGCAGGTCGATCCGCTGGCCGCCGGTGAGCTTGACCATCGGGACCTGGTACTTGTCGGCCACGTCGGCGATGCGGCGCAGCTGCTCGGCGGTGGTGACCCCGCCGCGCATCTGCGGGACGACCGAGAAGGTGCCGTCGCGCTGGATGTTGGCGTTGACCCGGTCGTTGATGAAGCGGGAGTCCTTCTCCTCGACGTAGTCCTCGCCCCACATCATCTTGAGCAGCGACGCCAGCCCCATCTTCGACTTCGCGTCCTCCGCGCCGTCGGGCGCGAGCGCGGCGAACACCGCCGACGGGGTCATCAGGCCCTGCTCGCGGATGATCTCCATCAGGGGCGCCTTGGCCATCGGGATGCCGGGCACGTAGTAGCTCGCCGCGGGGTCTTCCTCGACCGCCCCGCCGGCGGCGTGCTCGACCAGCTGGGCGACCAGGCCCTTGCAGGTGCCGCAGCCCTTGCCCGCCCGGGTCTTGTCCATCACGCCGGAGACGGTCTTGCAGCCCGAGCTGACGCAGTCGACGATCGTCTTCTTGCTGACCCCGTTGCAGTTGCAGACCTGCGCGTCGTCGGTGAGCTCGGCGACGCCGACCTCCTCGCTGGGCCCGCCCAGGTCGAACATCAGCTCGACCCGCTCGGTGGGCAGCGGCAGCCCGCGGTCGAAGGCCTGCTGCAGGAACGCGACCTTGCGGCTGTCGCCGAGCAGGGTCGCCCCGACGATCTTGTCGTCGCGGATGACGATCGACTTGAAGATCCCGCGCTTGGGCTCGGAGAAGACGATGTGCTCGTCGGTGTCGCGCTCCGGCTCGGTAATCCCCATCGAGGCCACCTCGACCCCCGCGACCTTGAGCTTCGTCGCGATCCGCGAGCCGAGGTAGGCCGCCTGCGGGTTCGCCCCGGTGATCACGTCGGCCAGCACCACCGCCTGCTCCCACAGCGGGGCGACCAGGCCGTAGACCTCGCCGCGGTGCTGGACGCACTCTCCTACGGCGTAGACGTCGTCGTCGTCGACGGTGCGCAGCTGGTCGTCGACCACGATCGCCCGCTCGACGGTGAAGCCGCTGGTCATCGCGACGTCGGTGTTCGGCCGGATGCCGGCGGCGACGACGACCAGGTCGCACTCGATCTCGGTCTGGTCGCGGAGCCGGGCCCCGCGGACCCGGTCCGGACCCCAGACCGCGGTCACCCGGTTGTTCGTGACGATCCCGATGCCGAGCTCGGCCATGCTGCGGCGCAGCACCTCGCCGCCGTCCCGGCCGAGCTGGGCGTTCATCAGCCAACGCCCGGAGTGCACGACGTCCACCGCGAGGCCGTGGCTCTGCAGCCCGCGGGCCGCCTCCAGGCCGAGCAGGCCGCCGCCGATGACGACCGCCTTGGAGTGGTCGTCGTGGGTGGCGTACTCGACCATCGCGCGGGTGTCGTCGATGGTCCGGAAGGCGAAGATCCCCGGCAGCGGCCGGCCGGCGGACAGCTCCACGCCCTCCATCGGCGGCATGAACGAGCGGCTGCCGGTGGCGATGATCAGGTCGTCGTACGGCGTCAGCTGGCCGTCGTCGGAGAGGACGACCTTGGCGAACCGGTCGATCCGGTTCACCCGGACCCCGGCGTGCAGGGTGATGCCGTTCTCGACGTACCACTCCATCCTGTTCAGGAAGATGTCGTCGGAGCTCTCCTCCCCGGAGAGCACGTGGCTGAGCAGGATCCGGTTGTAGTTGCCGTACGGCTCGTCGCCGAACATGGTGATCTCGAACAGCTCGGCGCCGCCGCGGGCCAGCACCTCCTCCACGACCCGGGCGCCGGCCATCCCGTTGCCGATGACCACGAGGCGACGCTTGGCGGAGTCGTTCCCTGAGCTTGTCGAAGGGCTCGAAGCGACGCCTCGTCGTCATCGGCAACGGCATGGCCGGGGCCCGGGCGGTGGAGGAGATCCTCGCCCGCGGCGGGGCGGAGCTGTTCGAGATCACGATGTTCGGCGACGAGCCGTACGGCAACTACAACCGGATC
>JAQBNT010000173.1 GCA_028288445.1 Hymenobacter sp.
GAAGCGGTAGAGATGCTTCGACAAGCTCAGCATGACGTTTTGGAGTAGCTTAGGCACAATCCAAACACGCTCCAACTCTTAATTCCTCCCTGCCATGCCTGTTATCCGCGCCACTGGTTTGCGCAAGTCGTTTGGCGCGCACACCGTGGTCAATGAGGTGTCGTTTGAAGTGGCGGCCGGCGAGACGCTGGTGCTGCTGGGGCCCAGCGGCTGCGGCAAAACCACGCTGCTCAAGCTGCTCAACCGCCTCATTGAGCCGGATGGCGGCACCGTGGAAATCAACGGCACCAACGTGCAGGCCCAGCGCCCCGAGGCGTTGCGGCGCGGCATGGGCTACGTCATTCAGCAGGTGGGGCTGCTGCCGCACTATACCGTGGCCGAGAACATTGCGGTGGTGCCGCGTCTGCTGGGCCACGCCCCGGCCGCCATCGCGGCGCGCACCGAGGCGCTGCTCACGCGGCTGCATTTGCCGCCGGGGCGCTACGCCGGGCAGCTGCCGCACCAGCTCTCGGGCGGGCAGCAGCAGCGCGTGGGGCTGGCCCGTGCCCTGGCCGCCGACCCGCCCATTATCCTGCTCGATGAGCCGTTTGGAGCCCTCGACCCGGTGACGCGGGCCGGTATCCGGCGCGAGTTTCGGGAGCTGGAGGAATTAAAAAGCAAGACCGTGGTGCTCGTGACGCACGATGTGACGGAAGCCTTCGAGCTGGCCGACCGGATTATGCTGCTTGATGCCGGGCGGATTCAGCAGCTGGGCACGCCGCGCGAGCTGCTGTTTCGGCCGGCCAATGCCTTTGTGCGGGACTTCTTCGCGGCCGAGCGGCTGGCGTTGCAGCTGCGCACCCTCACACTGGGCGACGTGTTGCCAACCATCAGCACTGACAATCCCGAAATCGAGCCCCCGAAGCTCGATTTCGGGCAAAAGAGGCTCGATTTCGAGGCTCAAAGGGTCGAAATCGAGCCGAAAAGAGTCGTATTCGAGCCATCGAAGGCCGATTTCGGGCCAGAGAGGACCGAAATCGAGCCGAAAAGAGTCGAAATCGGGGGTCTGATCCTCGAAATCGAGCCAAAGAGAACCGAAATCGGAGGTCCGACCCTCGATTTAACCGCTACGACTACCGTGCACGAGGCACTGGAAGCCCTCACCAGCGCCCCCAACACGGCCGCCCGCTTCACCGTAGCCCAACTAATGGCGGCCTTCGGCGAGGCGCTGCAACGGGAGGGGGACGCATGGAAACGCTAACGGCCCTGTTCACTTTCTGGCGCGAGCAGGCCGGCAAGCTGGGCGAGCAAACGGTGCAGCACATCGGCCTCACGGCGGGCTCGCTGCTGCTGGGGGTGCTGCTGGGGGTGCCGCTGGGGCTGTTTTTGTCGCGCCGGCCGCGCTGGGCGCCGGCGGTGCTGGGCGTGGCGGGGGTGTTGCAGACGGTGCCGAGCATTGCCCTGCTGGGCTTTCTGATTCCGCTGCTGGGCATTGGGCCGAAGCCGGCCATTTTTGCGCTGTTTCTGTATTCGCTGCTGCCCATTATCCGCAACACGTTCGAGGGCATCCGGGGGGTGCCGCCGGCCGTGGTGGAGGCCGCCCGGGGCCTGGGCCTGACGGACGGGCAGGTGCTGCGGAAGGTGGAGTTGCCGCTGGCGCTGCCGGTGCTCATGGCCGGCATTCGCACGGCCACGGTGATAAACGTGGGCGTGGCCACGCTGGCGGCCTACGTGGCGGCCGGCGGGCTGGGCGAGTTCATTTTCGGCGGCATCGCGCTCAATAATCCGGTGATGATACTGGCCGGGGCGCTGCCCGCCGCCGCGCTGGCGCTGGCGTTTGATGCGCTGCTGGGCGGCGTGCAACAGCTGAGCACGCAGCGCCTGGGCCGGGTGGTCGCGGGCGTGCTGGTGGCGCTGCCGCTGCTGGGCGGGCTGTATTTGCTGCCCCAGGCCACGGGCCGGCTACGGGCCGGGTTCAGCCCCGAGTTTGTGGGGCGGGCCGATGGGCTGCCGGGCCTCACCCAGGCCTACGGCCTGGTGCACCTGCCCAGCGTGGTGCTGGCCCCCGCGCTGGTGTACGAGGCCGCCCGCCACGCCGACGTGGACGTGATTGACGGCTATAGCACCGACGGGCGCATCCGGGCCTACGGCCTGCGCGTGCTGCGCGACGACCGCCGCGTGTTTCCGCCCTACTACGCCGTGCCCGTGGTGCGGCCGCAACTGCTGCGCGCGCATCCGGAACTGGGGGCGGTGCTGGCGAAGCTGGACGGGCAGATTTCGGACTCGGTGATGACGGATTTGAACTACCGGGCCGACTACCTGCACCAAGACCCCAAGGCCATTGCCGAAGCTTTCTTGCGGCGGCGCGGGCTGTGGCGGGCGGCGCGGCCGGCCGTGGCGGGCGCGCCGGTGGTGCGGCTGGGCTCGAAGATTTTCGCCGAGCAATACATCCTGGCCGAGCTATACGCGGCCCTCATCCGGGGCAATACCGACCTGGCCGTGGAAACCAAAACCGGCTTGGGCGGCACTACCATCTGCTTCGAAGCGTTGAAGAGCGGGGCCATTGATATGTACCCGGAGTACACCGGCACGGGGCTGCTGGTGCTGCTGCAGCCCCGGCCGGCGGTGGTCGATTCGCTGGGCGGGCGGCCGGCGGCGGTGCTGGGCTACGTGCGGGCCGAGTTCCGGCGGCGCTTCGGGCTGGAGTGGCTGGCTCCGCTGGGCTTCAACAACACCTACGCGCTGCTGATGCGCGGGCAGCAGGCGCAGCGGTTGGGCATTGTAAGCTTGTCGGATTTGGGTGGGTATTTACGGAATTAGCACGGGGCAAAAAGAACGTCATGCTGAGCGCAGTCGAAGCATCTCTACCGCAGTAGTAAATGATTTACTCTCGCGGTAGAGATGCTTCGACTGCGCTCAGCATGACGTTCTGCTTTTACTTTCGCCCCCATGAATTTCACCCTCGCCACCGCTACCCCCGCCGACGTCCCCCGCCTCACCCAATTTGTAAATGCCGCCTACCGGGGCGATACCGCCCGCCAGGGCTGGACCACCGAAGCCGACCTGCTCGACGGCCAGCGCATCGACGACGAAGGAATGCGGGAAATGCTGGCCCGGCCCGGTGCAGCCATTCTGCTCTGTCAGAATGAAAGCGGTGAACTGCTGGGCAGCTTCCACGCGCAGGCCAAAGGCGAGGTGCTCTACCTCTCCATGCTGGCCGTGGCCCCCACCGGCCAAGCCCGGGGCGTAGGCAAATTCCTGCTGGCCGCCGCCGAAGACTACGGCCGCCGCCACGGCTGCACCACCAGCAAAATGACCGTTATTTCCGTCCGCACCGAGCTCATTGCCTACTACGAGCGGCGCGGCTACCGCCGCACCGGGGCCACCGAGCCCTTCCCCACCGACCCGCGCTTCGGCATTCCGAAGCAGCCGCTGGTACTGCTGGTGCTGGAAAAGGCGCTGTAGAGACGCATAATTGCGTCTCGTCGTTAGCTTCGCTGGCCTTCGCGTGAACGATACCGCATGATGACATGCAAACGGCGCGGACGACGAGACGCAATTATGCGTCTCTACCCCGTTTTCTGGTCGAAATCCAGCTGCACGTCGCCGCCCACGGGGTAGCCCGTGCAGGTGAGCACCAGCCCGCGGGCCAGCTCGCGGTCGGTGAGGACTTCGTTGTTGCTCATCCAAACCTGGCCGTGGGTGCAGCGCACGGCACAATTGCCGCACTGGCCCACCTCGCAGCTGTAGGGCAGCCGCAGGCCGTGCCGCCGGGCGGCTTGCAGAATGGTGACGGGGAACTGCACCCGCAGCCGGTGCGACTGGCCGCGCAGCCGCAGTGTGACCTCGTGCGGGGCAGTATCGGGCGGCACAGCGGAGGCCGGGGCCACGGCGCTGGTATAGAACAGCTCGCGCCGGATGAGGCCCAGGGGCAGGCCGGCTTCGTGCAGGCCGTAGGTGGCCATGCGCATGAAATTGAGGGGGCCGCAGAGGTAGGCCAGCGTGCGCGCCGGGAAGCCCGGCACAAGCTGCGTCACAAGGGCTTGCAGCAGCTCCTTGTGCAGGTGGGCGCGGTAGAGGATGGGGTCGTTGCTGAAAAAGAGCTCCAGCTGCAACCGCGCCGGGAAGGCCTGAGCCAGCGCCCGCAGCTCCTCCAGAAACAGGGCGTCGGCGGCCGTGCGGTTGCTGTAGAGCAGCATCACGGCCAGGTGTGGCTGTTGCGCCAGCGCCGTTTTCAGCAGCGAAAACAGGGGCGTGATGCCACTGCCAGCCGCTACCAGCACGAGCTGCTGATAGGCATCAACATTAGTCGGCAGCGTGAAAAAACCGCCCACGCCGCTGGTGTGCAGCACATCGCCCACCCGCACCTCATCGACCAGCCAGCGCGAAAACAGGCCGTTATCGACGCGGCGGATGGTGATGGCAGGCCGCGCATCCAGCGCCGGAGCCGAGCTGAACGAGTACGAGCGGCGCACTTCGGCCCCGTACACCTCGCGCACCAGCGTCAGGTACTGGCCGGGCTGATACGGGAGGTTTTCGTCGGGCAGCGGCTGCACCACCAGCGTGCGGGCCGTGGGGCCGTGCTGCCGGATTTCGACAATCGTGAGCTGCTGATAGGCGTCTGGCATGGCTTCGCACAAAACAGGAAGACGGAGAATTCGAGGCGGCTTAACGGAGCCCGGAAAAAACGCCCGTAGAACCGCCCCGGCCCTGCCATATTTACGAAAGCGCAATGCCATTGGAATAAGCCAGGGCTGAGCCCTTCAAAAGTAACCGCCGCGCCGCGATTGCCGTCCTGCCGCGATTCTGTACAACCCGCCGCCAATGCTCAGCCCTTTCCACCGCGCCACCCTGCTTCAACAGCTCACTGCTACCCCGGCCTGGGACCTCATTGTCATCGGCGGGGGTGCCACGGGGCTGGGCGTGGCGCTCGACGGCATCAGCCGGGGCTACAAGACGCTGCTGCTGGAGCAGGCCGATTTTGCTAAGGGCACCAGCAGCCGCAGCACCAAGCTGGTGCACGGCGGGGTGCGCTACCTCGCGCAGGGCGATATCGGGCTGGTGCGCGAGGCCCTGCACGAGCGCGGCCTGATGCTGCAAAATGCGCCGCACCTGTGCCACAATCAGGCGTTTATTATTCCGAATTATACCTGGTGGGGCGGGCCGTTTTATGCCCTCGGCCTGAAGCTGTACGACCTGCTGGCGGGCCGGCTCAGCCTGGGCGCGTCCGTCCACCTCAGCCGGGCCGAAACCCTGCGCCAGCTGCCCGGCCTGCGCCCGGCGGGCCTGCGCGGCGGCGTGCGCTACCACGACGGCCAGTTTGATGATGCCCGCCTGGCCGTGAACCTGGCCCAGACCTGCATCGAGGGCGGCGGCACGGCGCTCAACTATTTCCCGGTGCGCGGGTTGCTGAAAGATGCCCAGGGCCGCGTGGCCGGCGTGCGCACCACCGACCAGGAAACCGGCCGTGAATACGAACTGCGGGCGAAGACCGTGGTGAATGCCACCGGCATTTTCGTGGACGAAATCCGGCAGCTGGACGAGCCCAAAGTCGCGCCGCTGGTGCAGCCCAGCCAGGGCGTACACCTGGTGCTGGACCAGTCGTTTCTGCCCGGCGCGGCGGCCCTGATGATTCCGCACACCGACGACGGCCGGGTACTATTCGCCGTGCCGTGGCTGGGCCGCGTGGTGCTGGGCACCACCGATACGCCCGTGCCCACCGCCACGCTGGAGCCCCGCGCCCAGGAGGCCGAAATCGACTTCCTGCTGCGCACCGCCGCCCAGTACCTCACCCGCGCCCCCACCCGCGCCGATGTGCTGAGCATCTTCGTGGGCCTGCGCCCGCTGGCGGCGGCCACGGCGGGCTCAACTCAGACGAAGGAGATTTCGCGCCGCCACAAAATCGTGGCCTCGGCCAGCGGCCTCATCACCATCACCGGCGGCAAGTGGACCACCTACCGCCGCATGGGCCAGGATACCATCGACCAGGCCATAGCTCTGGGCCAGCTGCCGGCCGCCAGCAGCCAGACCGCGCATCTGGCCATCCACGGGGCCGGAGCACTGGCTGAAAAAGCCGCCCTACCGGCTCATCTGGCTGCCTATGGCAGCGACCAGCCGGCCCTGCGCCAACTCATTACCGACGTGCCCGCGCTGGGCGCAAACCTGGATGCGCAGTTTGAATTTCTGCAAGCCGAAGTGGTGTGGGCCGCCCGCCACGAGCTGGCCCGCACCGTGGAGGATGTGCTGGCCCGGCGCGTGCGCCTGCTGTTTCTGGACGTGGCGGCAGCCCTGCGCGCCGCCCCCACCGTGGCCGCCCTGCTGGCCCGGGAGCTGGGCCACGATGCCGCCTGGCAGGCCCGGCAGGTGGCCGCGTTTGAGGAGCTGGCGCGGGGCTACCGGCTGGCCGGCTAACTCGGGGCGGCTGGTATTCGCCCACGCGGCGCGATTAGTTCAGGAATCTAAACGGGCTCAGCAAGTTAAACCAGCGCGTTTTCCCTACATTAGCCCGGCCTTTTTACGGATAATCGCATGAGCACTTCCCCGGAAACTTCCACCCTGCCCGCCCCCGGCCTCACCAGCCTCGATTTGGCCCCGGTGCCTTTTGCCGAGCGCACCTGGGGCACGGGCCACTACGCCGCGCTCTGGATTAGCATGAGCTTGTGCATTCCGACGTATATGCTGGCCAGCTCGCTCATCGAGGGCGGCATGAACTGGTGGCAGGCGCTGCTCACCATCTTCCTCGGCAATACCATTGTGCTGGCCCCCATGCTGCTCAACGGCCGGGCCGGGGCGCGCTACGGCATCCCGTTTCCGGTGCTGGCCCGGGCCAGTTTTGGGGTGCGCGGGGCCAACGTGCCGGCCCTGCTCCGGGCCATCATCGCCTGCGGCTGGTTTGGGATTCAGACCTGGATTGGCGGCTACGCGCTATATCAGATGGCCGTGCTGTGGGTGCCTTCGCTGGGCACGCTACCGGCCATTTTTCCGGCTAGCTGGGCGCTGGCTACGGGGCCGGCGCTGGTGTTTCTGCTGTTTTGGGCATTGAACATGTATGTGGTGTACCTCGGGGTCGAGAGCATCCGCAAGCTCTTGGTGTTCAAGGCGTTTTTCCTGCCGGTGGCGGCGCTGGCGCTGCTGTGGTGGGCCATATCGGCCGGGCACGGGCTGGGACCAATTTTGGCGCAGCCGAGCAAATTCACATCCAGCGCGGCGTTCTGGGCGTTTTTCTTTCCCTCACTCACGGGCATGGTGGGTTTCTGGGCCACGCTGTCGCTCAATATCCCGGATTTCACGCGCTACGCCGTGAGCCAGCGGGCGCAGCAGCTGGGGCAGGCCCTGGCGCTGCCCGCGTCCATGACCTTGTTCTCATTTGTGGGCGTGGTCGTGACGTCGGCCACGTTCATCATCTACGGCAAAACCATCTGGGACCCGGTGGTGCTGGCCGGGCGCTTCGACAGCAAGCTACTGGTGAGCTTCGCCATGATTGCCGTGGCGCTGAGCACGCTGGCCACCAACATCGCGGCCAACATCGTGAGCCCGGCCAACGACTTCGCCAACTTCTCGCCCGAGCGCATCAGCTTCAAGGCCGGCGGCTACCTCACCGGCGTGCTGGGCGTGCTGATATTCCCCTGGAAGCTGATTGCCGACCCGTCGGGCTACATTTTCACCTGGCTGGTGGGCTACTCTGGGCTGCTGGGCCCCATCGGCGGCATCATGATTGTGGACTACTACCTCATCCGCCGCCAGCAGCTCGACGTGCCCGACTTGTACCAGTACCACGGCCGCTACGCCTACCGGGGCGGCTTCAACCCGGCCGCGATTATTGCCCTCATCATTGGGGTGCTGCCCAACGTGCCGGGCTTCCTCACGGCCATCGGCGTGCTGGATAAGGGCGCGGTGTGGCCAGCGCTGGTGGCGGTGTATAACTACGCGTGGTTTGTGGGCTTCGCAGTGTCGGGGGGCGTGTACGTGCTGCTGATGCGCTCGCAGCCGGTCAGTCAGCCGGTCCGGCTGGCTACTGCCGGGCAGGGCGGCTGAGTAAGCGGGGGGTCGCTGCCGAATGGCCCTCCCTGCGTTTTGTATTTGGCACTCCCAGGCTTCTTCCTCCTAACCAACTGCCCATGTCCGAGCCCCACTACCCCCACGCCAACGCCGCCCCGCTGGCGGTGCGCCTCCAGCTGGCGCAGGACCCCGCCACGCTCCCCCTTCAATTGGAAGCGTTGGGCGATGGGGTGAACTCCCGCGCCATCAAGGAGGCCGTGGCCCGCAACCCCAACTCGCCGCCCGCACTGCTGCTGCGGCTGGCCGGTCGCTACTGGCAGCCCTTCCTCGAAAACCCCGTGCTGCCGCTGCTGCTGCTCGAAGACCCCGGCCTGCCCCACCGCCTGCCGCTGCGGGTGCTACGGGCACTGGTGCGGCGCGAGGGCGTGCCGCCGCTCATCCTCCAAACCCTGGCCCGGCACGCGGATAGGGAGGTGCGCGAGGGGGCGAAGTTTCACGTGGACACCCTGGCCAGCCCGGCGGCCAACGAAGCGGCCGACTGGCAAGCCACGCTCCGGCGCGAGCTGGAAAAACTGCCCGCCCAGCGGGCCACGCTCCCCGAGCTGCTTGACCTGGACGTGGTGCCGGCCTGGCTGCTCGATACGCTGGCCGGCACCAGAAATCCGGCCCTGCGCGGAGCCTTGCTCACCAGCAGCAAGCGTGCCGATGCGGCCCCGGAGCTGCGCGCCGTGGGCAGCCTGCTGCGCCGGGCCTACGGCGAGCGCCGCACCGAGCCCTACGTGTCGAAATACGGCAGCTACGACCAGACCTGGGTGGAAGGCCGCGAGCCGCTGACCGAAGCCGAAGTGCGGCGGCTGGCCACGGGCAGCCTAGCGTGGCAGCTGCGGGTAGTGCAGCAGCGCAGCCTGCCGGCCGACGTGCTGGCCCAGTTGGCGCGCAGCCCTTACCCCCAGGTGCGCCGCCTCGTGGCAGGGCATCCGCAGCTGACGCCGGCGCTGGCCCTCACGCTGGCCGGTGGCCCCGATGCCGCCATCCGGCAGCGGCTGGCGGCCAACAAGCGCACCCCGGAGGCCCTGCTCACCAGCCTGGCCCGCAGCCCCGATGCCGACCTGCGCCGCCGCGTGGCCCGCAATCCGGCCACCAGCCCGGCTGCCCTGGCCACCCTCGCCACCGATGCCGACCCGGCCGTGCGCCGGGCAGCAGCCCGCCACCGCACTACTCCACCGGCCGCCCTGGCCCCCCTGACCACCGACCCCAGCGCCGAAGTGCGGGAAGCCCTGGCCCGCAATGCGCAGTGCCCGCTGGCGGCATTGGAACAGTTGGGAGCCGATGCCGACAAGAAGGTGCGGCAGGCGGTAGCCGATTCGGCCCGGCTGCCGCAGGCCCTGCACATGGCCTTATTAGTGGACCCCAGCAGCCGGGTGCGCCACCATGCGGCGTTCAACCGGCGCACGCCCTACCACCTCATGCATTATTCGCACGACCACGGCGGTAACCCACCCGCCGAGCGCCCGCCGTTTCCGGCCTGGGACCTTACCCAGCCCTGGCGGCAGCACCAGGACCAGCGCCACCGCGAAAAAGTGGCCAAAGCCGCCGCCGACCGGCGGGCCCGGCAACTGCCACCCTTGCCACCAGCTCCCCCTGTCCCGCCCGCCGATGAGGCCCACATCAACCGCGTGTATCGGGGCGAGTATACACCCGCCGACCTGGCCGAGTGGGCCGCTTCGCCCACGGCGGGGCTACGCGCGGCGCTTTGCTACCACCTTGAAGACCTTGATATGCTGCGCCGCCTGGCCGACGACCCGGTGGCGAAAGTCCGGGCCGCAGCGGCCCACAACCCGCGCATGCCGGCCGAGGTGCTGGCCCGCCTGGCGCTGGACCGCCGCGCCGCCGTGCGCCAGCATGTCGGCAGCAACGCGAATACGCCGCCCGAGGTGCTGGCGGTGCTGGCGCAGGACCGCCTGCACGCCGTGCGCGACTACGTGGCTTATAACAAAGCAACGCCCCCGGCCGCTTTGGCCGGCATTGCCGCCCGGCCCCGGTTTGGTCCCAAGATGCGCCGCCGCCTGCTCCAGAACGAGAGCACCCCGCCGGAGCTATTGACGGCTTGGTACGTGGATGCCTCCAGAAATACCCGCCACACCCTGGCTGGCAACCCCAATACCCCCGTGGAGCTATTGCGCGAAATAGCCCGGCGCGACGATGCCCCGGATACCTGGGATGCCCTGGCGACGAACCGAAGTACGCCTCCGGACCTCATCGCCTGGCTGTGGCAGAAGCCGCGCGAGCACGGCAAGTACCTTCATCACCACCTGACCGAGCACCCCAACATCTCCGACGAGCTGTTGCAGGAAGCCGTGGCTTTTCCCGACCCCGGCTCGGCTAGCTACGTGGCCAAAAACCCGCGCCTCACCCCCGAGCTGTTTCGGCAGCTGCTGCCTTTCATCACCCACAAAACCACGAAAGACTACCTGCTTTACGGCGACAAGGGCCCGGCCTTCATCCGGGATATCCTGCTGGAGGAAAACGACCCGGAGATAATTAAAACCATGGCCCGCCTCAAGGACACGCCCGTGGCCGTGCTGCTGGAGCTGGCCCGCCGCATCCCCGCCAATCGATACGACAATTCGCTGGCTTACACGCTGGCTTACAACAAAGCCGCGCCGATAGAAGTGCTGGAAGCCTTGTTCGATACCTGGACCGCCTTCGATGCCGGCGATGCCCCCTGGTGGTATTGCTACCTGGCCGAAAACCCCAACGCAACCACGGAGCTGCTCGAAAAGATATTGGAGTTGCTGCTGGCCCAGGCGCAACGCAAAAGCTCGCGCTACCACTCCGCCAGCATCGACGACAATACGGCGTTCAGCCTGGTGAGCAACCCCCGGCTGGCCCCCGAACACCTGCACCACTTCGCCGAGCACCCCAACCGCGAGGTGCGCTACGCCTTGCTGCAACGCCCCGACTGCCCGCCCGAACTAAAGCCCGTCATGCGGGCGGCCGCCCTGCGCCGCAACCTCGAAAAAGGCACTTCCGTGTTGGGCCGGGCCAGCGCCGTGGCCGACGCGGCCACCAGCGCCGAGTGGCTGGCCTGGCTGCTGCCCAAAGCCGGCTGGGTGGAGCGCCTGGCCATGATTGAAAATCCCAACCTGCCCGCTGAGATGCTCGAAACCCTGGCCCAGGATGCCCACCGGCTGGTGCGCGCCGCCGCCCGCCAGCGCCAGGCCACGGGCCAGGTGCCGGATTTGATGCAGTAATTGTCTTCGCAATTGTCATCCTGCTTTGCAACTGTCATCCTGAGCGCAGCGAAGGACCTTATCACCGATGCGCCGTTTGATTTACTGCGCACCGTTCTTCGGGGATAAGGTCCTTCGCTGCGCTCAGGATGACAGTGGATACCCATACCCGCCACCACCAACCCACCAAACCCCATGACGCCCGCTGCCCTTTCCGCTTACCTCGACGCCCTGATTGCCCACGACCTGAAGCTGTCCGTGATGATTTGGGGGGCGCCGGGCATTGGCAAGTCCAGCATTGTGGCGCAGGCGGCGGCGCGGCACGGGTTTGAGTTTATTGACGTGCGGCTGTCGCAGCTGGCCCCGACGGACCTGCGCGGGCTGCCCGTGGCGGATACCGAAGCCGGCGTGTCGCGCTGGCTGGCGCCGGAGTTCCTGCCCCGCGAGGGGCAGGGCGTGCTGTTTCTGGATGAGCTGAACCTGGCCCCGCCCGTGATGCAGGGCATGGCCCAGCAGTTGATTCTGGACCGCAAGGTGGGCTCGTATGAGGTGCC
>JAQBNT010000183.1 GCA_028288445.1 Hymenobacter sp.
AACGCCAGAACGGCACTGCGAACCACTGCGCTCAACACCGCGAAACACTGCGTGAAATTTTATTTACCTCATGTCTGATTCTAAATCCTCTGGCCGGTTCTGGCTGATAATTCTCATCGTGCTGGTCGTCTTCGCCGGCCTGTTTGTGCTGGGCTATATGCCGCGCCACAAGCAGGAAAAAGCCCGCGACGCCGAAGCTAAACAGGTTATCGACGCGAAACCAACCGTGACCGTGGCCCCGGCCAAAGCCGCGCCCGACACCACCACCGTCACCCTGCCCGCCGATACCAAGTCGCTGCGCGAAACCTTCGTGTTTGCCCAGGCCAATGGCTTCGTGAAATCCTGGAGCGCCGACATTGGCCAGAAGGTGCGCGCCGGGCAGGTGTTGGCCGAAGTCACCACCCCCGAGCTCGACCAGCAGGTGGCCCAGGCCCGCGCCAACCTCGGCCTGGCCAAAACCAGCTACAACCGCCTGGCCGGCGTGGCCCTGCCCGGGGCCATCTCCAAGCAGGAGCTGGACGTGGCCAAATCGCAGTTTTCGGTGCAGCAGGCGGCCTTGCAGCAGCTACTGGCGCAGCAGGGCTTCCGCCGCATCACGGCCCCGTTCAGCGGCATCGTCACGCAGCGGAACGTGGAAGTGGGCAGCCTCGTGAGCAGCAGCAACGCGCCCGGCTCGCAGCTGTTTAAGATTGAGCAGACCGAAAAGCTGCGCGCTTACGTGCAGGTACCGCAGAACTTCGCCCCCGCCATCAAAACCGGCATGACGGCTGATTATCTGGTGCCCGAGTTTGTGGGCAAGCCCTTCCACGGCAAGGTGGTGCGCGATGCCGGCGCCCTCGACCCCAACACCCGCACGCTGCTCACCGAAGTGCAGATTCCGAACCCGCGCGGCGAGCTGCGCCCCGGTTCCTACGCGCAGGTGAAATTCTACCTGCCGCGCACCGCGCCCAGCGTCATCATTCCGGCCAACGCCCTGGTTCCCGGCGGCACCGACAGCCGCGTCGCCACCGTGCAGGACGGCAAAATCCACTACCAACCCATCACCACGGGCCGCGATTTCGGCAACCAGCTCGAAGTTTCGCAGGGCCTGAAGGGTGGCGAGCTGCTAGTGCTGAACCCCGCCGAAACCCTCGCTGAAGGCCAGGCAGTGCAAACCAAAGCCTTCATCCCCCCGGCCAAGCCCGCCGGCCCGCCCCCCGCCCAGCCCCGCCCCAACGACCCCGACGCCCCGCGGGTATCGTCGCCGGTTAAGTAGGTATTAGTAATTGCAAAAAGCCGGTCATGCTGAGCGAAGTCGAAGCATCTCTACCGCGCAACGCAACCTTGTTGATTGGATTACCATGGCGGTAGAGATGCTTCGACTGCGCTCAGCATGACCGCCGAATTGATATTGCTTCCTCCAATGACTCTCCGCCTCTCCCCTTTTCTCCTCCTGGCGCTGCTGGGCGGCTGCGTGCGGCCGCCCAGCTACGCGCCGCCCAGCCTGCCCACGCCCGCCGCCTGGAAAAACGTGGCCGACAGCCTCACGGCCACCACGCCGCCAGCCGCTGTGGCTAGCACCACCCCGCCCACCGTCGACAACCCGCCCGCGCCCGGCAGCTGGTGGACGCTCTTCAACGACCCGGGCCTGAACACCCTGGAGCAGCAGGCCACCGCCCAGAATTTTAGTCTGCAAGCCGCCCTGGCCCGTGTGGAAAGCGCCCGCGCCAACGTGCGCGTGGCCAACTCCTACCGCTCGCCGCTCGTGACGGTGGACCCGCAGGTATACCGCTCGCGGCTGTCGGGGCTGCGGCCGCTGCCGTTTCCGGTGGCGACGAACAACCTGGGCGTGATTCAGACCCAGTACTACATTCCCATCAACGCCAGCTACGAGTTCGACGTGTGGGGCCGTATTCGCAGCACCATCCGCGCCGCCGAGGCCGATGCGCAGGTACAGGAAGCCAACCGCCGCACGGTCCTGCTTTCCCTTACGGCCGATGCCGCGACTTACTACTTCAACATTCGCGGGCTCGATGCGCAGCTGCTGGTGCTCGACACGGCCCGCCTCGACCGCCAGCGCAGCCTGGCGCTGACCCGCGCCCGCTACCAGGCCGGCGTCGATAATGAGATTGCCGTGCACCGCGCCGAAACCGAGCTGGCTAACGTGGACGCCAGCGTTATTGAAACCCGTCGCCAGCGCCTGGGCCTCGAAGCCTCGCTGGCCACGGTGCTGGGCCAGCCAGCCAGCGGCTTCGCGGTGCCGGCGCAGGCCGGGCCGCTCACCGCGCCGGTGGTGCCGGCCTCGCTGCCCGCTTCCCTGCTCGCCCGCCGGCCCGATTTGCAGCAGGCCGAGCGCCGCCTCGCCGCCGCCAGCGCCCGCGTGGACGTGGCCAAGCTCACCCGCCTGCCCACTGTGCGGTTGAATGGCTACCTCGGCTCGCAAAGCGCCAAAATCGGCGACCTGGCCCGCGTAGCCGACAACTACACCTACTACGTGGGCGGCGGCGTGAGCATCCCCGTCTTCAATGGCGGCCGCAACCGCGCCAACGAGCAGGTGGCCCGCTCCGAGTCGGAAGCGCTGGTGGCCGATTACCGGCAGGCGGCCCTCGGGGCATTTCAGGAAGTGGAAACCAGCCAGGCCGATGTGCGCCAGTACCAGGCCCAGGTGGCTGCCCGCCAGCGCGCCTACCGCGCCGCCCGCTCGGCCAGCGCCCTCACTAAGGAGCGGTACCGCACCGGCCTCACCACCTACTTCGAAGTGGTGGACGCCGACCGCCAGACCCTCGACGCGGCCACCCTGCTCACGCAGGCGCAAAGCAACCTGCTGGGGGCCAGCGTAGCGCTGGTACGGGCGCTGGGCGGCGGCTGGGAATAGCCACAGAATCAACAGATTTCGCTCAGATTTCAAAGTCCCTGCCAACTGGCGGGGACTTTTTTTATGGCAATAATTTGCGCACAGTCAATCTGTTAAGATTTCCCTCAGAATCCGCTGTTACGTTTATGTTAACAAGCCCGTAATAACGAATTCGAAATCGTTCTGACACTAATTCCACCTTCATGCGCTCATTTCTAGTTACCCGTTTCGCTGCCGCTATGCTGTTGTTGGGGGCAATCCATCCGGCCCAGGCCCAGATTAAGCCAACCCCCACCGACACCACCAAAAAATACGCAAACCCCGCCGGTGTCTCCTCGCCTGGCAGCAAGCCCTTTTTCAAAAGCAAGCTGTTCAAAGCCGTGGCCATTCCGGCGGTGCTGATAACCTACGGGGCCATCACGGCGCAGGGCGATGCGGGCGTCAACCGCGATGCCCGCACGTTTGTGCAGAAGCAGTTCCGGCCGGTGAGCACCACGTTGGACAATACGTTCATCTTCCTGCCCTACCTGGAGCTGGGTGCCGTGGCGCTGGCGGGCGTGGAGTCGCGCAACGACCGCATCAACACGCTGCTCATCATTGCCAAAGGCGAGGCCATCATGCTGGCCAGCACCTTCGCCGTAAAGTACCTCGCCAACGAAACCCGGCCTAACGGTGCCGATAACCTGTCGTTTCCCTCGGGCCACACGGCGCAGGCGTTTCTGGCCGCCAGCATCGTGCACACCGAGTTTCGGGACAAAAGCCAGTGGTACGGCATTGGCGCTTACACCATTGCCACCAGCGTAGCCGCCCTGCGCATGATTAACGACAAGCACTGGCAGAGCGACGTGGTAGCCGGCGCGGGCTTCGGCATCCTCTCCGCCCACTTGGCCTACCTGAGCCACCGCAACCGCTGGGGCCGCAAGTCCATCGGCCGCGACATCGGCATGTCGCCCGCCTATTTCGGCAACGGCACACCGGGCATGACGCTTTCGTGGCGGCCGTCGAAGTAGGACATCTGTTGTTGAAATGTAAAAAGCCCCGACCCTAACTGGTGTCGGGGCTTTTTGCATTTTAAGGGTGATGCCGGCGGGAAAGGGACTGTGGCTACGCAAGGGCCTCGGCGCTACAATGCCTTTGGTTGCGCACGCAACGTTGCGTTCGCATCCCTGTCTTTTTCATTAAGATTTCGCCCCATCTTTACGAATCTGCTTCCCTATCACCCGAAACCCTACTCACTTTTGAAACGACGCGACTTTGTGGGACTATCCGGCCTGGCGGCCGGGGCCCTCTTCCTGCCCGGCTTCCCCAGCCTGGGCGGCACGCCCGTCGATGCCGCCCGCCTCCTGGAGCCCGGCCTCGACCCGGCCCAGAAAAAGCGCCTTGCCGATGCCGGCCTCAACGCCGCCAAAGCCGCCGGAGCCACCTACGCCGACGTGCGCATCGGCCGCTACCTCAACCAAAGCATTTTCACCCGCGAAAAACAGGTCCAGAACATCGCCAGCGGCGAAAGCTTCGGGTGCGGCGTGCGGGTGCTGGCCAACGGCACCTGGGGCTTCGCCGCCACCAACACCGTGACCGAAGCCGGCATGGCCAAAGCTGCCCAGCTGGCCGTGGCCATCGCCAAAGCCAACGCCAAAGTGCAGAAGGAAAAGGTGCAGCTGGCCCCGCAAAAAGGCTACGGCGAAGTAACCTGGCACACGCCCATCAAGCAGAACTCCTTCGAGGTGCCGGTAGCCCAGAAAGTGGAGCTGCTGCTGGCCGCCAACGCGAAAGCCACCGACAACGGCGCAAGCTTCGTCAATTCCTCCCTGTTCCAGATTAACGAGCAGAAGTATTTCGCCAGCACCGACGGCTCCTACATCGACCAGGACGTGCACCGCATCTGGCCCACGTTTTCGGTCACGGGCATCGACCGGGCCAGCGGCAAGTTCCGCACCCGCGACGCCCTGAGCGCCCCCATGGGCCTCGGCTACGAGTACCTCACCCCGCAAGCGGCCGACAAGATTCCGGGCGCGGCGGGCACTGGCCTCATCGGCTACCGCAACTCCTACGACATGCTGGAAGACGCTGCCCTGGCCGCCAAACAGGTTAAGGAAAAGCTCACCGCGAAATCGGTAACCGCCGGCAAATACGACCTCGTGCTCGACCCCAACCACCTCGGCCTCACCATCCACGAAAGCATCGGCCACCCGTTGGAATTAGAGCGCGTGCTGGGCTACGAGGCCAACTACGCGGGCACTTCCTTCGCCACGCTGGAGTGGAAAGCCAAGCAGATTCCTTACGGCTCGAAGCTGGTCAACATCGTGGCCGACAAGCTCCAGCCCGGCTCGCTGGGTGCCGTGGGCTACGACGACGAGGGCGTGCAAACCAAGCGCTGGGACCTCATCAAGGACGGCGTGCTGGTGAACTACGAGAAAATCCGCGACCAGGCCCATATCGTCGGCCAGACCGAATCGGACGGCTGCTGCTACGCCGATTCCTGGGATTCGGTGCAGTTCCAGCGCATGCCCAACGTGAGTTTGCAGCCCGGCAAAGCAAAAATGAGCGTCGATGACCTGATTAAAAACGTCGACAAGGGCATCTACATCGCCGGGCGCGGCTCCTACTCCATCGACCAGCAGCGCTACAACTTCCAGTTCGGCGGGCAAGTGTTCTACGCCATCGAAAAAGGCCAGATTACGGGCATGATTGAGGACGTGGCCTACCAGGCCAACACCCAGGAATTCTGGAACTCCTGCGCCGCGATTTGCGACGAATCCGACTACCGCCTCTTCGGCTCCTTCTTCGATGGCAAGGGCCAGCCCAGCCAGGTTTCGGCCGTGAGCCACGGCAGCAGCACCACCCGCTTCAACGGCGTGAACGTCATCAACACCGCCCGCAAAATCGGCTAATTTGCCTCATCAGTACTACCCTTCGTCTCAACGATACTACTCTTCTTCTCAACAGCACTACCCTTCGTTTTAATAGTACTACCCTTCGTCTCAATAACACTACCCTTCGTCTTAACGATACAATTCTTCGTCTTAAATAATTTCATCATCCTTTTAGATAATTTCGCTATCGTTTCAAGCAATTTACCAATCGTTTCAACCAAATTCACCATCGTTTTGCGTCAGGGCATATCCGAATCAGCCATATTAACAATCAGATTAATCTAACTACCCATCGTATCCGTGCGGCTTCCCTTCGAATTGGAGCCGCCACTCTCCCACTTCACTCGCCCACGCATGGCCATTCTCTCCAAAGACGAAGCCCAGACCATCCTCAAAAAAGTCCTCAGCTTCAGCACCGCCGACGAGTGCGAAGCCACGCTGAATGGCAGCACCGGCGGCAACGTGCGCTCGGCCCGCAACTCCATCAGCACCGCCGGCGCTTCCGAAAACGTGGCCCTGGCCGTGCAATCGCGCTTCGGCAAGCGCAGCGGCACCGCCACCTGCAACGAATTTGACGAAGCCAGCCTGCGCCGCTGCGTGCAGCGGGCCGAGGAAATTGCCCGCCTCGCCCCCGAGTCGCCGGAGTACGTGCCGCTGCTCGGGCCGCAGACGTATCTGGCGTCGCCGGGCTCGTTCGCGGCCCGCACGGCCGCCATCACCCCCGACTACCGGGGCGAGCAGATTGGGGCCAGCATGGCGCTGTGCGAGCAGAAGAAGCTCAGCTCCGCCGGTTTCTTCAACGACTCAGCCGGCTTCGTGGCCAAGCGCAACTCCAAGGGGCTGGAGGCTTACCAGCAGGTCAGCAGCGTTGATTTTTCCATCACCGTGCGCACCGCCGACGGCACCGGCTCGGGCTATGCCATTGCCAACTACACCGATTTGGCCAGGTTCGACGCGGCTCGCCTCACCCGCGTGGCGGCAGATAAGGCCGCTTCGTCGGTGGGAGCCAAGGCCATCGAACCGGGCAAGTACACCGTGATTCTGGAGCCGGCCGCCGCCATCGATTTGCTCAACAACATGATGGGCGCGATGGATGCCCGCAACGCCGACGAGGGCCGCAGCTTCCTCAGCAAAAAAGGCGGCGGCAACAAGAAGGGCGAAAAAGTCTTCGACGAGCGGGTCACCATCTCCTCCGACCCCACCCACCCCGACGTGCCCGACCTGACCTTCGCCAACGACGGCCGCCCGCAGCAGAAGGTGACCTGGGTGGAAAAGGGCATCGTAAAAAACCTCTACACCTCCCGCTTCTGGGCCCAGAAATCGGGCGTGCCCGACATCCCGCCCCCCGGCGGCTGGATGATGGCCGGCGGCACCCAAAGCACCGCCGAGCTCATAAAAGGCACCGCCAAAGGTATTCTGGTAACGCGCCTCTACTACATTCGGGCCGTCGACCCGCAGACGCTGCTCTACACCGGCCTGACGCGGGACGGCACGTTCTACATCGAAAACGGCCAGATTAAATTCCCGGTGAAGAACTTCCGCTTCAACGAAAGCCCCGTGATTATGCTCAACAACCTGGAGGCGCTGGGCAAGCCCGTGCGTCTGAACGGCAGCCTCGTGCCGCCGCTCAAAATCCGCGACTTCACCTTCACCAGCTTATCAGACGCGGTTTAATTCTGAATTTGAAACAGCAAAAAAGGCCGTCATGCAGAGCGTAGCGAAGCATCTTTACCACTCAACGCAATCCGTACAACAGGATTAGCATTAAGGTAAAGATGCTTCGCTGCGCTCTGCATGACAGGCGAAAATCTTGAAATCATTTCTCCTGTAATAATGAAAAGACGCGACTTTGTAGGGCTGTCCGGCCTCGCTGCCGGGGCCCTGTTCCTGCCCAGTTTCCCCAGCCTCGGCGGGACGCTTGTGGACCCCGCCCGCCTGCTGGAGCCCGGTGCCGACGTGGCCCAGAAAAAACGCCTCGCCGATGCCGGCCTGAACGCGGCCAAAGCCGCTGGCGCTAGTTATGCCGACGTGCGCATCGGCCGCTACCTCAACCAGGGCATTTTCACCCGCGAGAAGCAGGTGCAGAACATTGCCAGCACCGAGAGCTACGGCGTGGGCATTCGCGTGATTGCCAACGGCACCTGGGGCTTCGCCTCCACCAACAACGTGACCGAAGCCGGCATTGCCAAAGCCGCCCAGCTGGCCGTGCAAATTGCCAAGGCCAACGCCAAAGTGCAGAAGGAAAAGGTGCAGCTGGCCCCGCAAAGCGGCTACGGCGAGGTGAGCTGGAAGGCCCCGATTCAGCAGAATGCGTTCGAGGTGCCCATCAAGGACAAGGTGGATTTGCTGCTGGGCGTGAATGCGAAGGCCCTAGACTTGGGCGTGTCGTTCATCAACTCTGTGCTGTTTCAGGTGAACGAGCAGAAGTATTTTGCCAGTACCGATGGCTCGTATATCGACCAGGATGTGCACCGGATTTACCCCACGTTCGGCGTCACGGCCATCGACCGGGTCAGCGGCAAGTTCCGCTCGCGGCAGGCCATGAGCTCGCCCGTGGGCATGGGCTACGAGTACCTCACGCCCAAAGCCGCCGACAAAGTGGCCGGCCCCACCGGCTCCGACCTCATCGGCTACAAGTACAGCTACGACATGCTGGAGGACGTGGCCGCCGCCGCCAGGCAGGTGAAGCAGAAGCTGACCGCCAAGTCCGTCACGCCCGGCAAATACGACCTCGTGCTCGACCCGCACCACCTGGGCCTCACCATCCACGAATCCGTTGGCCACCCCTTGGAGTTGGACCGGGTATTAGGCTACGAAGCCAACTACGCGGGCACCTCATTCGCCACGCTGGAATGGAAGGCCAAGGGCCTGCCCTACGGCTCGAAAGTGGTGAACATTGTGGCCGACAAGGTGACGCCCGGCACCCTGGGCGCGGTAGGCTACGACGACGAAGGCGTGAAAACCAAGCGCTGGGACCTCATTAAAGAGGGCCGGCTGGTGGACTATGAGAAAATCCGGGACCAGGCGCACATGGTGGGCCAGAAGGAGTCGGACGGCTGCTGCTACTCGCAGTCGTGGCAGGACGTGCAGTTCCAGCGCATGCCCAACGTGAGCCTGCAGCCCGGCAAGGAAAAGCTGAGCGTGGACGAGCTGGTGAGCAAGGTCGATAAGGGCATTTACATCGCCGGCAACGGCTCGTTCTCTATCGACCAGCAGCGCTAAAACTTCCAGTTCGGCGGCCAGGTATTCTAAGCCATCGAGACAGGCTAAATCACCGAGATGCTGGAAGACGTGGCCTACCAGGCCAACACCCAGGAATTCTGGAACTCCTGCGCCGCCACCTGCGACGAAAGCGACTTCCGTTTCTTCGGCGCTTTCAACGACGGCAAGGGCCAGCCCAGCCAGAGCTCGGCGGTGAGCCACGGCAGTAGCACCACGCGGTTCAATGGCGTGAATGTGATTAACACGGCCCGCAAAATCGGGTAACCGTCGGCCGGTCACTTCCCTCAGCACTCAAAACTCAACCCTTCCTCATGGCCATTCTCTCCAAAGACGAAGCCCAAACGATACTCAAGAAAGTCCTCAGCTTCAGCACCGCCGACGAGTGCGACGCTACCCTACAGGGCAACACCGGCGGCAACGTGCGCTCGGCCCGCAACTCCATCAGCACCGCCGGGGCCAGCGATAACATCTCTCTGGCCGTGGAAAGCCGCTTCGGCAAGCGCGCCGGCGTAGCCACCTGCAACGAATTCGACGAGGCCACCCTGCGCCGCTGCGTGCAGCGGGCCGAGGAAATTGCCCGCCTCGCGCCCGAAAGCCCGGAATACATGCCGCTGCTCGGGCCGCAACAGTACCTCGATGGCAGCCGCTCTTTCGTGGCCGCCACGGCCGGCATCACGCCCGATTACCGGGCGGCGCAAATCGGGGCCAGCATGGCGCTGTGCGACCAGCGCAAGCTCAGCTCGGCCGCCTTTCTGGATGATTCGCACGGCTTTGTGGCCAAGCGCAACTCCAAAGGGCTGGAGGCTTACCAGCAGGTGAGCAACGTGACGTTCTCGGTGACGGTGCGCACGCCGGACGGCACCGGCTCGGGCTACGCCTCGGGCGACTACGTGGACGCGGCCAAGATGGACGCGGCCCGCTTCACCAAAATCGCGGCTGATAAAGCCGCTTCGTCGATGAAGGCACGGGCCATTGAGCCCGGCAAATACACCGTCATTCTGGAGCCGAACGCGCTGCTTTCCAACGTGGATACCTCGCTCATCGGCGCGCTCATGCAGAGCCTCGATGCGCGCAATGCCGACGAGGGCCGCAGCTTCCTCAGCAAGAAAGGCGGCGGCAACCGCAAGGGCGAAAAGCTGTTCGATGAGCGGGTCACGATTTATTCCGACCCGCTGAACCCGGAAATTAGCGACCTCACCTTCAGCGGCGACGGCCGGCCGCAACAGCGCACCACCTGGATTGAAAAGGGCGTGGTGAAAAACCTCTACTCCTCGCGCTACTGGGCGCAGAAGGCTGGCATCCCCGACCTGCCCCGCCCCAACGGCTGGATTATGGAAGGCGGCACCCAAAGTACGGCCGACCTCATCAAGGGCACAGCTAAGGGCATTCTGGTGACGCGCCTGTGGTACATCCGCCCCGTCGACCCGCAGACATTGCTGTTCACCGGCCTGACGCGCGACGGAACGTTCTACATCGAAAACGGCCAAATCAAGTTTCCGGTGAAGAATTTCCGCTTCAACGAAAGCCCGGTGATTATGCTGAACAACCTGGAAGCCATTGGCAAACCGGTACGCCTAAACGGGAATCTGGTGCCACCGCTCAAGATTCGGGACTTCACGTTCACGAGCTTGTCGGACGCGGTATAGTGTTACAAAAAAAGAACGTCATGCTGAGCTTGTCGAAGCATCTCTACCGCTTCGTTGTGCATCAATGGCTAACCAAGCGGTAGAGATGCTTCGGCTACGCTCAGATGACGTTCTTATAAATCTTACCCTTCTCACCAAACCTTTTTCTCTGCACCATATGAAAAGACGCGACTTTGTGGGCCTCACCGGCCTTGCCACCGGGGCCCTGTTTC
This sequence comes from Hymenobacter sp., assembly GCA_028288445.1. Taxonomy (GTDB): domain Bacteria; phylum Bacteroidota; class Bacteroidia; order Cytophagales; family Hymenobacteraceae; genus Hymenobacter. The sequence continues at coordinate 10,787 of JAQBNT010000183.1, forward strand.
TGCCGAGCCTGCCGGGCTTCGGCCACACACCCGTGGACCCCGCCCGCCTGCTGGAGCCGGGCGCGGATGTCATCCTAAAAAAGCGCCTGGCCGACGCGGCCCTGAACGCCGCCAAAACCGCTGGGGCCGACTACGCCGACGTGCGCATCGGCCGCTCGCTGAACCAGTACGTGTTCACCCGCGAGAAGCAGGTGCAGAACATCGTGAGCACCGAGAGCTACGGCGTGGGCATCCGCGTGCTGGTGGCTGGCTGCTGGGGCTTCGCCTCCACGAGCGTGGTAACGGAGGCCAACCTGGCCGCCACCGCCCGCGAGGCCGTGAGCATCGCCAAAGCCAACAAGCTGGTAATGAAAGAGCCCGTGCAGCTGGCCGCGCAAACCGGCTATGGCGAAGTGAGCTGGAAAACGCCCATTCAGCAAAGTGCCTTCGAGGTGCCGATTAAGCAGAAAGTAGACTTGCTGCTGGCCGCCAACGCTGCCGCGCTCGATGCGGGGGCTAGCTACATCAACTCGGCCCTGTTTCAGGTGAACGAGCAGAAGTATTTCGCCAGCACCGACGGCTCGTACATCGACCAGGACATTCATCGGCTCTGGCCCACGTTCTCGGCCACGGCGGTAGATACCAAGTCGGGCAAATTCCGCTCGCGCGATTCGCTGAGTGCGCCGGTGGGTTTGGGTTTTGAGTACCTCACGCCCAGCGCGGCCGAGCAGGTGCGCGGGCCGCAGGGCACCGATACCATCGGCTACAAGCTGCGCTATGATATCCTGGCCGATGCCGCGCTGGCCGGCAAGCAGGCTAAAGCCAAGCTGACCATGAAATCGGTGACGCCCGGCAAGTATGATTTGGTGCTCGACCCCGGCCACTTGGGTCTGACGATTCACGAATCGGTGGGCCACCCCACGGAGCTGGACCGCGTGCTGGGCTACGAGGCCAACTTCGCCGGCACCAGCTTCGCCACCTTGGAATGGAAGGCCAAAAACCTGCCCTACGGCTCGAAGGAAGTGAACATCGTGGCCGACAAGCTCCAGCCCGGCTCGGTGGGCAACGTGGGCTACGACGACGAGGGCGTGAAAACCCGCGAGTGGGACCTCATCAAGGAAGGTAAGCTGGTGAACTACCAGAAAATCAGGGACCAGGCGCACATCGTGGGTCAGAAGGAATCGGACGGCTGCGCCTATGCGCAGAGCTGGGAAGACGTGCAGTTCCAGCGCATGCCCAACGTGAGCCTGCGCCCTGGCACCGCCAAAATGAGTCCCGACGAAATGGTAAAGGGCGTGGACAAAGGCATTTACATCGCCGGTGCCGGCTCGTTCTCCATCGACCAGCAGCGCTTCAACTTCCAGTTTGGCGGGCAGCTGTTTTTTGCCATCGAGAAGGGCAAAATCACCGAGCAGCTGGAGGACGTGGCCTATCAGTCGAACACCCAGGAATTCTGGGGGGCCTGCGCCGGCTCGTGCGACCAGTCGGACTATCGCCTGTTCGGCACATTCTTCGACGGCAAGGGCCAGCCGGCCCAGGTGTCGTCGGTGAGCCACGGCTCGGCCACCACGCGGTTCAATGGCGTGAACGTCATCAACACTGCTCGTAAAGTATAGCCTTCTTCCCCACATTTCTGCAAATCATCATGGCTATTCTCTCCAAAGACGAAGCCCAGGCTTTACTCAAAAAAGTCCTCGCCTACAGCACCGCCGACGAATGCGCGGTGTCGCTGAACGGGCGCACCACCGGCAACATCCGCTACGCCCGCAACAGCGTGAGCACGGCCGGTGCCCAGAATTCCGTGTCGCTGGTGGTCGAAAGCCGCTTCGGCAAGCGCAGCGGCATTGCCACCTGCAACGAGTTCGACGACGCCACCCTGAAACGCTGCGTGCAGCGGGCCGAGGAAATTGCGAAGCTCGCCCCCGAAAGTCCCGAATACGTGCCCCTGCTCGGCCCGCAAACCTACGTGAGCCCGCCCTCCACGGCCACCACCTTGCTCACGGCCGCTACCCGCGCCCAGGCCGCCGCCGACAGCATGGCCCTGTGCGCCGCCAAAAACCTGACCGCCGCCGGCTTCCTCGACGGCGGCACGCGGTTTCAGGCCATCCGCAACTCCAAGGGCCTCGAAGCCTACCAGCAATCCACCAACACCGACTTCTCGGTAACGGTGCGCACCGCCGACGGGCGCGGCTCGGGCTACGCCATCGCCGACGTGACCGACCCCGCCAAGCTCAACGCCAAAGCCCTGACGCAGCGCGCCGCCGACAAAGCCCTGGGCTCGGTAAACGCCAAGGCCATCGAGCCGGGCAAATACACCGTGATTCTGGAGCCGGCCGCGCTGATGGACGGCGGCGATTTGTCGCTCCTCGGCGGGCTGATGTATGGGCTGGATGCCCGCTCGGCCGACGAAGGCCGCAGCTTCATGACCAAGAAAGGCGGCGGCAACCGCAAGGGCGAAAAGCTGTTCGATGAGCGCATCAACATCTACTCCGACCCCATGAACGCCGAGGTGCCCGGCAGCGCCTTCGACGGCGACGGCCTGCCTACCAAGCGCCTGAGCTGGATTGAGAAAGGTGTGGTGAAGCAGCTGTACTACTCGCGCTTTTGGGCCGAGAAAAACAAGGTGGCGGCCACGGCTTTCCCCAGCGGCTTCATCATGGCGGGCGGCACCCAAAGCACCGCCGAGCTCATCAAGAGCACTGCCAAAGGCATCTTGGTGACGCGCTTATGGTACATCCGCGAAGTGGACCCGCAGACGCTGCTCTACACCGGCCTCACCCGCGACGGCACGTTCTACATCGAAAACGGGGCCATCAAGTTCCCCATCAAGAACCTGCGCTTCAACGAAAGCCCGATTATCATGCTGAATAATATCGAGGCCATCGGCCGGCCCCAGCGCCTGGCTGGCTGCCTGATTCCGCCGCTGAAAATCCGGGACTTCACGTTCACGAGCCTGTCGGATGCGATTTAGCAAGTGCCTCTCATCCTGAGCACAGCGAAGGGCCTTGTCACGTTTGAACAATTCATTCAAATGTGACAAGGCCCTTCGCTGTGCTCAGGATGAGAGGCGGTTTTGCGCTACTTTTTCCCGCCAAACTGCAGCGCCGCGTACACCTGAAACACGCGGTTTTGCAGGCGCGGGTCGTTGATACCCGACAGGTTTTTGGCGTCGTTGATATCGTTCAAACCCGCCACGAGGCGACCGCCCAGCGAGAAACCGCTAGCCAGTTTCAGCCCCACGCCGCCCACTACGCTGAAATCGCTGCGCTTGAACTCGCTGCTGGCCGCCCGCGACTGGTTGCCATAGGCCGGCTGGCCGTCGGAGGCGAAACCGATTTGCATAGTACCCGACTGATTGGCGCTGAGGAGTACACCGTATTGTGGGCCCGCCTCTATAAATACCGGCCCCACGGTGAGCTTGGCCAGGATGGGCACGGTGAGGTAGTGCAACTCACTGTCGTAGTTGGTAACGGCCGATTTCAGGTTGCCGCCGGCCACCGAATACTGCACCTCGGGCTGGATGGACAGTGGCCCCAGGATGTTGGCCTGATAGAAAATCCCGACGTGGTAGAACGGCTTGTAGGAGGCGCTTTCGCCGTCGCGGCCGGTCATTTCCGCCACGTTCAACCCGCCTTTAATGCCGAACTGCGCGTGCGCCAGCGGCATCAGACCAAAACTCAGTAATGCGATTATCAGCAGCTTTTTCATAGAAAACAATGGCTATAGGGTGGTGGTAATAGGCCGAATCAATCCGTGATTTCAGTCGTAGCTTCGGCAACTACCGGACCGGAAACGTCGCCTTGAATACAGTTGGAGGCCGGCAAAAGGTTGCGGCTCCATGTTGGCGCGTGTTTTATTGCGGCTGATTTCAACGTTTCGCGCAACTGATTTATTTCCCGGCCGACTATCGTATTAGCGTCTCGTTGGCTTTCTTTCAGTTTTTTCCCTTCGCTGCTACCCTTTCTGCTGTGCCCGCTGCTCCATTCACTTTTGTGCGCCTGAAATACCATTCCGGCGACTGGGACGCGGTGGATGAGCGCATGCCTGCCAACCTGCTGCACTCGCTGGTGCAGTACACCAAAGTCCCCGTCGACCCCAAGGAAAAAGTGGTGGCACTGGACAGCCCGGAGCTGTTCAACTACCCGTTCTGCTACCTGAGTGGGCACCGGCTGGTGCAGTTTTCGGGCACTGAGAAACAGAACTTTATCCAGTATGTACGCAACGGCGGCTTCGTGTTTGTGGACGACTGCAACCATGACATCGACGGCCTGTTCGCTCGCTCTTTTGAGGAGCAGATGCGCCAGTGCTTCGGCAGCGGCGCGCTGAAGAAAATTCCTAAAACCCACCCCATCTACTCCCAGTTTTTCACCTTCAAAGACGGCCCGCCCAACACCGGGTTTGAGCTAAATGGCTGGGGCGATGACCTCGTGCACGACTACTTGAAAGCAGTGGAAATCAAGGGCCGCATCGGCGTGCTGTATTCTAATAAGGACTACGGCTGCGAGTGGGACTACGACTTCCGCAACAAGCGCTTTCTGGCGGAAGACAACACGAAGTTTGGGGTGAATATTTTGCTGTATGCCCTGACTTGAACGATGACCGCGGGACGTCATGCAGAGCGCAGCGAAACATGACGTACTTGCGCCTCGACCTTAACACCCAATGACCGAACAAGAAGTAAACACGCTCCTGGCCAAGCTGCCGGTGCTAAAGGCCGAAATTGCCAAGGTCATCGTGGGCCAGGAAACCGTGCTCGATGAGGTGCTGGTGGCCCTGCTAGCCGGCGGCCACGCCCTGCTCGAAGGCGTGCCCGGCCTGGCCAAAACCCTGCTGGTCCGCACGCTGGCCGCCGCCACGGATTTGCCCTTCCGCCGCATCCAGTTCACGCCCGATTTGATGCCGACCGATATTCTCGGCACCGAGGTACTGGAGGAAGACCACGGCACGGGCCGCCGCTCGTTCAAGTTCAACCCCGGCCCCATTTTCGCCAGCCTGGTGCTAGCCGACGAAATCAACCGGACGCCGCCCAAAACCCAGGCCGCCCTGCTGGAGGCCATGCAGGAAGGCCACGTCACCTATGCCGGGCAGGAGCACGCGCTGCCCAAGCCGTTCTTCCTGCTGGCCACCCAAAACCCCATCGAGCAAAGCGGCACCTACCCCCTGCCCGAGGCCCAGCTCGACCGGTTTTTGCTGTACGTGCGCATCGGCTACCCCACGGCCGAGGAGGAGCTGGCCGTGCTGCGCGGCACCACCGGCGCGGCCGGCCGGGCGGTGCAGCCGGTGCTGGGCGGGGCCGATATCCGGGCCTTGCAGGCGCTGGTGCGGCAGGTAAGCCTCAGCCCCGAGCTGATGGATTTTGTGAACCGGCTGGTGCGCGCCACCCGCCCGTCTACGTCGGAGGTGAAGTTCATCAAGGACTACGGGCGCTGGGGCGCGGGGCCGCGGGCAGGGCAGGCGCTGATACTGTGCGCCAAGGCGCGGGCGCTGCTGCACGGGCGCTTCGCCGCCACGCTGGAGGATATCCGCACGCTGGCCCCGCCGGTATTGCGGCACCGGGTGCTGCTGAATTTCAACGCCGAAGCCGAGAACCTGACACCGGATGACGCGGTGATGGAGCTGCTGAAAGCGGTACGCTTTGCTTAATGAAGAATGAGGAATGAGAAGTGAAGAATCGCGCCTCATGATTCTTCAGCTCCAATTCCTCATTCCTCATTCTTCGTTCCTCATTAATCCCAATGCTCACCCCCGAACTCCTGCACGGCCTGCGCAACCTCTCCCTCGCCGCCCGGCAGGCGGCCGAGGGCTTCCTCAACGGTTCGCACGCCAGCCGGCGGCACGGCGCGGGCATGGAGTTCAGCCAGTACCGCCCCTACCAGCCCGGCGACGACCTGCGCCGCCTCGACTGGCGGCTGGCCGCCCGGTCGGACCGGTATTATTTGCGCGAATCGGAAATCGACACCAGCCTGACCGTGCACCTGCTGCTCGATGCCAGCGCCAGCATGAACCACCGCGACGACAACGGCCTCACCAAGCTCGACTACGGCCGGCTCCTGCTGGCTGCCCTCGCCTACCTCGCCACCCAGCAGGGCGACGCCGTGGGCCTGACCATTCTTAGTCCGGCTGGCCTGCGCCACCTCGCGCCCCGCGCCGATGCCCGCCAGCTCCCACGCCTCTACCACGCACTGGAAACGGCTGAAGCCGCCGGCCACTTCCCCCCACCTGAAACGCTGGCCCCCCTCACGGCGCGGCGGCAGCGCGCCCTCACGGTGTGCGTGAGCGACCTGTATGAGGAAGACACCGAAATCAATGCCCTGCTCACGCGCCTGCGCGCCACCAGCGGCGACGTGCTGCTGCTGCACCTGATGGCGCATAATGAATTGCAATTCAGCTACCAGGGCGCGGTTACTTTCCGGGATTTGGAAACCGGCAAAACCTTACAAATCGACGCCGGCCAGCAGCGCGCCGCCTACCAGCAGCAGTTGCAGGCGTGGCTGCAAGAGACGGCCCGGCAGGCCCGCCGCCAGGGCTTCGACTACCATCTATTGGACACCTCGCAGCCGCTGGATGCCGCGATGCGGGAGTTTATCAGGCGGCGCAACCTTGGTAGTTAACCCGCAAGCCACCTTCGCCACTGTTTTACCATCTGTTACTGCGATTCTGATTCCGCTATCCATTGTTCACCCTGCTTAACCCTGCCGCGCTGCTGGCCCTTCTGGGCCTGCTGGTGCCGGTGGCCATTCATCTTTGGAACCGCCGGCCGGGCCGCGAGGTGGCCGTGGGCAGCTTGCGCTGGCTGGCCGCGGGTGCCAATCGCCGCCTGCGCAACCTGAAGCTGGAGCAGCTTTGGCTGCTGCTGCTGCGCGCCGCGCTGCTGGCGGTGCTGGCGGTAGCAGTGGCCGGGCCGGTGTGGCAGCAGCGCCAGCCCACCAGCCGCGGCGTGGTGCTGCTGAGTGCCGAGGCCGCACGCCTGCCGGCGTTGGTGGGCCTGAAACCGACTATTGACTCGTTGCGGCGCAAAGGCTATGCGCTGCGCTGGCTGGCGGCCGGCTTCCCACGGGTGACGGGGGCCGCCTGGCGGGCGCTGGCGGCGGGCCGCCCCAGCAGCGCGGCCGATTCGGTGGCGAACGCGCCCAGGCCATTTGCCTGGGCGCGGGTGCAACAGGCCGCCGACGTTTTCCCCGGCCAGCCGCTTTTTGTGGTGACGAGTGCCGCGCTGTGCAACTTCCAGGGCAGCCATGCGCCGCTGCCGGCGGCCGTGACCTGGCAGGCGCTGCCGGATACCACGACAACTTCCTGGCTCGGTGCTGCCGAGCAGGTGGGCGACAGCCTGCAGCTACTCGTGGGCCGCAGCAGCGAAATGCAGACAACTTACCAACGAAAAAAAGTACCGGTGCGGCCCAACAGGCAGCCGTTTCGGGTGGCAGGCTTGGGCCCGGTGCGCTTTCAGCCGGGCAAACAAGGCGGCGAATACCTGGTGCGCGTCGCGGCGGGTAAAACGCCGCAGCCCGTTGACGAAATCGGCATTGACGCAGCACCAATGTCCATCGACCTTTATGCCACCCCAGACTACGCGGCCGATGCCCGCTACCTGGAAGCGGGCCTGCGGGCGGCAGCGGCCGGGCTTTCGATTACGCCCCGGCTGCGCCGGGTAAAATTGCGGCCAACGCAACTGACTGCGCACTGGACTTTCTGGCTTTCGGATGAACCCTTGCCGGCCAACTGGCAGAAAGACGTGGCCGGACACGCCCGGCAGCTCTGGCGAGAGGCCGCTGCACCGGGCGTGTCCGACACCACCTACCTGGTTCCGGCCGATGCGGCAGCGGCTTCCATCAGCGTATTTCGCCGGGTAAACAGCCCCGCCATGCAAGGCAGCGAAACGGTTTGGGCCGATGGTCGGGGCCGCGCCATCCTCGTGCGCCAGCGGCTGGGCCGGGGCTCCTTGTACCAGCTCCATACCCGCCTGAACCCAGCCTGGAGCGAGTTGGCCGACGACCCGCAGCTCCCCGCCCGCCTGCTGGAGCTGCTGCAACCGGAACCAACCGCCAACACTGGCCGAAATCAAACCCGGCTGGCCGAGGCCGAAGCCGCGCACGACCGCCGGGCGCTGGCCCCGGTGCAGCTGCCCACGGCTTCGGCCAGCCCGGCCAAACCGATTACCGCCAATGCCCAACCATCGTTCCGCCAAACCGACCTGCGGCCGTGGCTGGTGCTGCTGGCGGGGCTGCTGCTGCTGCTTGAACGCCTGCTGGCACGTCGGCAGGCGGAAATTATATTACCTGCTACGGCATGATGCAAACCGTCGACAGCTCGACCGAAACCAGCCTGCTTAGCGCGCAAGGCCAGGCCGCCGCCCACCTGCAAGCGGTGCGGCGGAGCTATGCCATGCGCTATGGCGCGGCCGGACTGGGGCCATTGGTAGCGGCCGGCACGCTAGTGATGGCCCTGGCCCACCACTGGCCGTCCATCTCCTCGATTTGGTCTGGCTTAGCTATGCTGGGCTTGCTGGCGGCGGCGGTGTGGTGGCTGCTGCCGTTGCGGCGGCTGGACCGCGCCGCTGTGGCCCGGCGGCTGGACCGGCAGTTTGCCGACTTGCAGGACAGCACCGGCCTGCTGCTGCAAAGCCCGGCCAGCTTGTTGTTTTTGAGTCAGCTGCAGTTCCGGCGGGTGGCCCGGCAGCTGGCGCAGCTAATGGCCGACGGCCCGGCCCTGCTGCCGGTTTCTTTTAAAAAGCCTTTGGTGCTAAGCACGGTGCTGCTGCTGGGCGCGGCGCTATTCTTTCTACTACCACAAGCCCGGCCAACAGCGAAACCATCGGCCGTGGCGATGCACTTCACCCCCGATGCCCGGCGGCAAGTCCCGTCCGTAGCAACCGCGCCACGCATCACCGAAACCACTCTGCTGGTGACGCCGCCAGCCTACACCCACCTGGCGGAATTCGCGCCGGCCCAGGCTTCGTTTCAATGCCCGCAGGGGGCGCGGGTGCGCTGGCTGGTGCGCGTAAGTGGCCGTCAGCCCGCGCCTGAACTGGAATTAGGAACGCGGCGGCAACGCTTGCAAGCCGTGGCCGGGCAGCCGGACTTGTTTGCCATCGAATTGGTTTTGAACACTTCCACGCTTTACCGGCTGCGCTACGCGGGCACGGTTTCGGATGATTACGCCATCGACGTGCGACCCGACCTTGCGCCGGTGCTGCGCATTGTCACGCCGAAGCCTTACACGCTGGTGGCGGCGCTGGGGCAGCGGCCGGAGGTGCCCATCCGCGCCACGGTGCACGACGACTATGGGCTGAGCCGGGCCGAGCTGGTCATCACCGTGGCCCAGGGCCAGGGCGAGGCGGTGAAGTTCCGCGAGGTGCGGCGCGATTTGAGCGCGGGGTTGGGCGGGACGCAGGCCAACCTGAGCAGCGTGCTGAATCTGCCCAAGCTGGGCCTGACTTACGGCGACGAGCTTTACTTCTACCTCACCGCCCGCGACAACCACGGCCACACCGCCCGCACCGATTCCTACCTGGTGCAGTGGCAGGACACCGCCGTGGCCGACGGCGCTATCGACATGGGCATGGGCGTGAAAGTGGCCCCGGCCTACTTCCGCAGCGAGCGCCAGATTATCATCGACACTGAAAAGCTCATCGCCGAAAAGCCTAAGCTGGATGCCGCCACCGTGGCCGGCCGGGCCAACGCCCTGGGCTTCGACCAGCAAAGCCTGCGCCTGCGCTACGGCAAGTTTATGGGCGAGGAAGCCGAAGCCGGCATCGGCGCGGAGGCAGTCCATTCGCCCATCGCCGAGGACGAGGACGTGCCCGCCCCCCCCACCGCCGAAGCGCCCGAGCCCGACGACCACCACGACCACGCCGCCCCGCCCACCTCGCCCGCCAAGGCCTCGCCCACCGCCGAAACCGACGCCCTGATGGACCCCTACATCCACAAGCACGACGACGCCGAAACGGCCGATTTCCTGGAGCCCGCCGTGAAAACCAAGCTCCGCGCCGTGCTCGACCAGATGTGGGCCGCCGAACTGCGCCTGCGCACCGGCCAGCTCCGCGAGGCCCTCCCCTACGAGTACCGCGCCCTGCGCCTGCTCAAGCAGGTGCAGCAGCAAACCCGGGCCTTCGTCAAGAAAGCCGGTTTCAGCCCGCCGCCCATGCCCGAGGCCGCCCTGCGCCTCACCGGCGAGCTGGCCGGGGCCGCCGTGCCCCAGCGCCAGCAAACCCTGCCCGCCCCCAACCCGCAGCCTGCCATCCGCGCCGCGCTGCGCTGGCTGGCGGCGGCCGATAACGGCCAGCCCCCCCGCCCCACCGATGCCGCCGTGCTCGACCAAGCCGGCACCGTGCTGGCCGGCGCGGCCCTTACCCGGCCGGGCTTATACCTGCCGGCCCTGCGGGCCCTGCGCGAGTTGGGGGCCGACGTACGCGCCGGCCGCCCCACCCGCGCCGCCAGCCGCGCCCCCGTGGCCCGCG
>JAQBNT010000189.1 GCA_028288445.1 Hymenobacter sp.
CGCACCGTGGCCGGGTCGCACACCGTAGCCGGGCCCGTAATGGCGTTGGGGCCGGCGGCGCGGGTCACCGTCACCCGGAAAATATCTGACGCCAGCTTGCCGCCGCAGCCGTTGTCCTTCACGGTCACGCCCAGGTCGTAGGGCGTGGTGCGGGCCTGGCCGCAGCCGGAGTTATAAAGGAAGGTGCCCGATACCGAGCCGGTGCCGGAGGCCGTGGCCGTGCCGGTCAGGTTGCCGGCCTGCACCACGCCCGTGCTGCCGTTGAAGGTGGTGTTGAACGGCCCGCTGCCGTCGAGCAGGGCACTGTTCACGGTGAGCACCAGCGGGTGATTGCCGCTGGCCTGGGTGGCCGTAATCGGGATGCTCAGCGACTGGCCTTCCTCAATGGTATAGTTGCGGGGCGTGAGGGTAGCGGCCGGTAGCAGCGGCGGCGTGGTGGGCGGGCAGGTCGAAACCACCAGCTGCAAGTCTCGTCGGGTGGTGCCAATCAGTACCTCCACGCCGTTGATGGAGCGGTATTCCGCCACGTCCACCGCCACCACGTAGAGGCCGTTGGTGCGGGCCCCGTATTTGGCGATGCCCGTGCTGGCATTGATGGTGGCAAAGTTGCCCGCGCCCGTCCCGAACGGGTTGGCCGCGCTGTAGGCCGGGTAGTAAGGCACTGCCTGGGGCAGGGGCGGGAAGGTAGAAGTACTGGTCAGGAAGCCGTAGGGCGTGCCGAAGGAATACACCAGCCGGTCACCGTCGGGGTCGAAGGCGTTGTTGAGCGAAATGGTGGTATCGTTCTGGCACACGATGGCCACGGCCGTATCCGAAAACACGGGCGAGCGGTTGTAAATCAGCGGCGGAGCCATGCTCACGTATAGTGTCAGGGGCACGTTGCCGCCGGTGCCCCCGCTGGGGTTGTTGATGTTGGTGAGGGTGTTGTTGCGGGCGCTCACCGAGTACACGGCGTAGTAGCCATCGAAGGAAACCGGCAGGTTCACCACCTGCACGTATTTGCAGAGGTAGAACGGCTGGCTGGGGCCGCTCACCGCGCAGCCCAGGGGCACGGGCGGGGCAATGGGCGGCGGCAGGTTGGCGTTGGTCGGCGTGGGCGACGTGCGGTTGAAGGTGTAGCCGGCAATGCGCGCCCCGGTGGTCCGGTTGTAGATGTCAATGGGCGCGTTGGTGGGCGGGGCCGCAATGCCGTTGGGGTTGGCATTGGTGTACAGGCCATTGCTGTACACCGTCAGGGTGATTTCGTAGCGGAAAGGCGTGGCCGTTGGGCCAGTCGCGTCCAGGTAGCGGTAGCTCATCTCGCCGCCCAGCAGGTGCGAGGCCTGCGCCGGGCGTGCGCCCACTACCAGCAGCGCCAGCAGTAGCATCGACCCAAAGAAACGCCGTAGTAAGGTTGTAGGCATACAAAAAAATGAAGGGTAGGAAAACTGAAAAACGACCCCGGCCGTCAGAAGGCGGCCGGGGCGGTTAGATGTTGAGCTCGGACCATGTAGTGGCCCGAAAGAATGGCTTAATTATTCGCGTACTAGGCGGCGTAGGGCGGTCTGGCCCTGCGCATCGCGCAGGCGCAGCACGTACACGCCGGCCGGCAGGGCACTCAGGTCCAGCTGGGCATCGGCGGCCGGGCCCAGGCGCAGGGCCGTGCGCAGCACCGTCGCACCCAGCAGGTTCTGCACCTCGGTGGTATAGAGGCCGGCCGCGCTGGCATCGGGCAGGCGCAGGCCCACCCGCCCATCCAGGGTGGGGTTGGGGAACAGGCTGAGCGTGGGCAGGGCCTGGGCCTCGCGGGTGGCCAGGCCCAGGATGCGCAGCTGGTAGTCTTCCACCTCGGCGTTGAGGACGTTGGTGGCGCAGGCGCTGGGGGTGCCGCCGGTGGCGTTGGCCACCACCATCACCCGCATGCGGGGGTTGATGCCGGCCGTGCCGGTGGGCACCGTGAAGGGGGCCGTAAACGTGTTGGCGGTGACAATGCCGTTCACCACCAGCTCAGAGGTTTCAAACGTGCCGTTCAGGTTCCAATCCACCCAGGCCGAGGTGCGGTGGTTGGCACCCAGGTTGGTGGCCACGGTCAGGCTGAGGGAGTTGCCTGCGTAGGCCGCCAGGGCCATGCTCGTGTAGTTGGCGTAGCCGCCCGTGGCCACGCTGCTGCTGTTGGTGAAGGCCGGCGTAGCGTTGGCAATGGCTACGGTGGTGATGAAGAACGGGCTGGGCAGCTGCTGCCCGGTGGGGCCGGTGCCGCCCGTGCCATTCGCGGCGCAGAACGTGAGGCAGGGCACCTGAATGGTCACCGCGTTCAGGCGCGTCACACTGGCCGTGCCGTTGCCGTTGGTGGCCGTGAGGGTCACGTTATAGGTGCCCGAGGCGGTGTAGGTATGCGTGGGGTTTTGCAGGGTGCTGGTGGTGCCATCGCCAAACGCCCATAGCCAGCCAGTAGGCAGGTTGGTGGTGAGGTCGGTGAACACGATGGGGTTCACGCAGCCGCCCACCACGTAGTTGGTGCTGAAGTTGATGATGGGCGGCAGCGTGTTGGGCCGGGCGATGACGGTGTAGTCCTCCACCTGGCCGCTCACCGGGCTCACGCACGGGCCGGCCGTGTTGCCAATGGCATCGGCAACAATGCGCAGGCGCAGGGGCTGGTTGAGCGTGGTGCCGGTGGGCAGGGTGAGGGTGGTGGTGACACCGGGAGGGGCCGTGTTCAGGCCCGTATAAAGCAGCTCGGAAGTGGCGAAAACCCCGTTGTTGTTCAAATCCAAGTACACCCGGATGTCGTGCGGGTTCACGCCGCCCGTGTTGATAATCATCTGGTTGCTCACGCCCGCAATCAACTCGGTGCGCTGCGGGCAGGTGAAATCCTGATAGCCGGCGCTGCCGTCGGCCGAGGTGTTATCGATGGTGCCCAGCCGGAAACGGGTGATGCCGTAGTTGGCGAAGTAGTTGGTGGTCTGGGGCGAGCAGCTGGCGGCCAGCGGCACCGACGCATTATAGGTAATGGTGGTGGCGGCGCTGGTGTTGTTGCCCACGGCGTTGGTGGCGCGCAGCGTCACGGCGTAGGTGCCGGCCGTGGCGTAGGTGTGCGAGGGGTTTTGCAGGGTGCTGGTGGTGCCGTCGCCAAAGGTCCAGAGCCAGGAGGTGGGAAGGTTCTGGCTGGCATCGGTGAACTGCACGGTGCCGGAGCAGGTGGTGGTGGCGTTGGTGGTGAAGGCCGCCACCGGCGCGCTCACGTTCGACGACAGCCGCACGCTGTAGTCTTCCACCTGCGAGTACTGGGGCGTGGAGCACGAGGTGGGCACGACGCCCAGCGCGTAGTCCGACGACACCCGCATGCGCAGGTTGGTGCTGAGCACGGCCGTGGCCGGCGGCGCAAACGTGCCCGTGTGCAGAATGGTGTTGGGCGCATCGAGCACCAGCTCGTTGTTGCCGGTGAAGGCCCCGTCGTTGTTGTAGTCAATCCAGACCTTCACGTTCTCGTTCACGTTCGGGCCGGTGCGCACGCTGATGGTGTAGGTCTGGCCCACGGTCAGGGCCGCGTTGACGGTGCAGCCGTAGTCGCGGTAACCGTCAATGTAGTTGCCCGTGGTGTTGGTGATGAGGTTGTTCCCAACGGTAACGTTGAGAATGCCCATGCCGTACAGGTTGGCCTGGCCGTTGCTGGCGTTGCCCGGCGTGCACACGGCCGCGATGGGGCAGGTGGTTTGGGCGGCGGCCTCTGAGCTTACGCCCAGTCCCAGCAAAACAGCAATAAAACCCGGCGTAAACCGGGACCAGGAACGTAGGTGTGGATGCATACGGTACTTTGAAAGAATGCAATTGAATTCAACGGATAAATGTAAGCAGAAAGCGGGGATGGCCCCGCCGCAATCGCCCATTACCCGTTCTGAGTCGGCCACCCCGCACGCGGGTTCGCCTAATACCCGCCGCTGCCCGGCCGGCAAGTAGCTGACCAGAACCCGCGAAGGAGGTTTAATCGGGCGGCGCAAAAATCGCACCACCCAGCCGTAAGTTTGCCGGGATTATCCGCCCATCTTTCTCCCCGGCCCGGCTGGGGCATTATTTTAGTTTATGCCAACTCCCACTGTTCTCATCACCGGCGGCACGTCGGGCATTGGCCGGGCCTGCGCGCTGGCCTTCGGCCGGGCCGGCTACCAGGTGGCCATCACCGGGCGCGACGAAATTAAACTGGCTGACACCGCCGCCGCCCTGGCCGCTGCCGGCGTGGCCCACCTCTCCATTCGGGCCGATGTGGGCGACGAAGCCGCCGCCGAGCGCGCCGTAACCGAAACCGTGGCCCGCTTCGGCGGCCTCGACGTGCTGCTCAACAACGCCGGCATCAGCATGCGCGCCCGCTTTCAGGACGCCGACCTTGAAGTCATCAAGCGCCTGATGCAGACCAATTTCTTCGGCACTGTGTTCACCACCAAATTCGCGCTGCCGCATTTGCTGAAAAGCAAGGGCACCATTGTGGGCATCAGCAGCATTGCGGGCTACCGAGGGCTGCCGGGGCGCACCGGCTACTCGGCCTCCAAGTTTGCCATGAACGGCTTCCTCGAAGCCCTGCGCACGGAGCTGCTCGACCAGGGCGTGAACGTGCTCACGGCCGCGCCCGGCTTCACGGCCTCCAACATCCGCAACACGGCGCTGGCGGCCGATGGGTCTTCGCAGGGCGAGTCGCCGCGCGATGAAGGGGCCATGATGAGCAGCGAGGCCGTGGCCGGTGAAATCCTCAAAGCCGTGCAGCAGCGCAAGCGTACGCTGGTGCTCACGGGCCAGGGCAAGCTGGTGGTTTTCCTCAATAAATGGCTGCCCGGCATAACAGACCGGCTGGTGCTGAGTAGCTTTCAGAAAGAAGAAAAGGGTGTGGACGTGGGGTAACGTCTGTCATTGCGAGTGAAATGGAGCGTAGCGAAATGCAGCGCGGCAATCCTCTCAATGCGACTAGCCCTGAGATGTGATAAAGCCTTTTATCAACAACAGAAAGCCCCGACACTGTGCAGTGTCGGGGCTTTCTGGTAAAAAAGTGTGTCTGGCTTTGACAGGACGTATTGCTTCGTCGTGCCTCCTCGCAATGACAGACGACTACAGCGACGCCTTCTGCGCCAGCTTCACGGCTTCGTACATATCCACCACGCCGCCGGTCACGGACAGGGTCGAGAAATCGACCTGCTTATCGGTGCCGGGTGTCTGGACTTTGGTGTGGTGCACCTGGGCGCTCTGCATGATGATGCGCTTCAAATCCGTGGCCGTGAGCTTGGGGAAGTAGGATTTCAGCACCGCCGCCACGCCGGCCGTCACGGGCGAGGCCATGCTGGTGCCGCTTTCGTTGCCGTAGGTGCTGCCGGGCAGCGTGCTGTAGATGCCCACGCCGGGCGCGAAGACGTCCACGCCCTTCTTGCTGTAGTTCGAGAAGTCGGCGGTGAGGTTCACGTTGTCCTTCGGGCCGGATGCGCCTACGGTGAGCAGGTTCGGGATGGTGGTGTTGTTGATGTAGAACGAGGCGGGGTAGTTGTCGGCCACGTCGAGGTTGTGGTTTTCGTTGCCGGCGGCGTGCACCAGCAGCACGCCTTTTTGGGCGGCGTACTTGTAGGCGGCTTCCACGGCGGGGCGCTGGGGCGAGAATTCCTTGCCGAAGCTCATGTTGATAATCTGCGCGCCGTTGTCCACGGCGTAGCGGATGGCGTTGGCGATGTCCTTGTCGCGCTCGTCGCCGTCGGGCACGGCGCGCACCATCATGATGCGCACCGGGTCCGGCGCGAGGCCCTGGATGCCGAGGTTATTGGTACGCACCGCCGCGATGATGCCCGAAACGTGCGTGCCGTGCATGGGGTCGGGGCCGTGGAGGTCGTTGTTGCCGTAGAAGCGCTGGCTCACGTCCTCGGGGTTGTCCTTGATGATGTCGGCCCGGGGGTTGAAGTCCAGGTTCAGCGAATTATCCAGCATGCTGCGCTCCTGCTTCAGGCCGTCGTTTAGCTCTTTTAGGAGGGCGTCGGCGTCGGCCGCGCCGGTCTGGCGCATCATGTCGAGCATGCCGGCCACGGCGCGTTTCAGGTTGGGGTCGGTGGTGTTGGCGTTTTTGAGGGCCGTGGTGTCGAGCTTGTCGGTGCCGAGGGCCTGCTTCATGTTGGTCACCATCATGGTGAGCGGGCCGCTCATTTCCTCTACCTGCTTGCTGCGCTCGGTTTCCTCCTTGAGGCGGGCCGAATAAGCCTTCTCCGCCTTCTGATACAGCGCGTAGGCAGCCTTATCGGCCGGCTTCACGGTTTTGGCGGTGATGCCTTTGAAGCGCTTGCGGCCGGCGGCCACGATGCGCGTCATTTCCAAGGTTTCGGCGTTGATGTTGCGGCCATCGGCCCCGCCGAGAAAGTTCCAGCCGTGCACGTCGTCGATGTAGCCGTTCTTGTCGTCGTCGATGCCATTGCCGGGAATCTCCTTCGTATTCGTCCACAAAATTGGCTTCAAATCGACGTGCGCCGTGTCGATGCCCGAGTCGATGACGGCCACCACCACGGGGGTGGGGGTGAGGGATTTTAGCAGCTCGGCATAGGTGCGGGTGGCGCCCACGCCGGGCACCTTGTCAAGCTGTGGGTCTTTCAAATACCACTGGGCCGCGCTTTGGTCGCCAATGGGGGCGGGCTTGCTGGCGGGGGCCGGGGTTTCGGGAGCCACCGGCGCCGGGGCCGCCACGGGCACGCTCACGGCAGTCGAGGCGGTGGGCGTGGTGGCCAGGGGCCGGCGGGCACAAGAGGAAAACAGCGTGGCCGCCAGCAGCAGCGGCAGCGAAACGCGGGAGAAATTCGACGTCATAAGCAAGAAAAAAGCCGCGGGCAGTGGCGGCCGGTGTGGCAAAGAAACCGGAAAAGAGGCCAATGAAGTTCAGCCAAGCCAAAGACGTGGCCGGCCGGGCCAATGTTGCGCCCCGCGCGGACACTTCGGGGCGGGGCGCTTTATTTGTGCCCATGTCCG
>JAQBNT010000194.1 GCA_028288445.1 Hymenobacter sp.
GCTCTCAGAAATCGGGCCGGCATCATCACCAAGCACCATGCCGCCGCACAGCACCGACACATCAACGCGCCCTGCAAACTCCCGCTGCACTTGGCTAATGACCGGGCTCATGCCATAGCACCAGCCGCACAGCGGGTCGTGAACGTAGAGCAATTCGGGCAGCGGGACGATGGTTTCGGGATTCATACGCAAATATTTTCTGCCAAAAATAGCGCCCTATTGCTCGCCCGCCGGCTTATATGAGGCAAGCGAAAATTATTTTCAGCGATGATGAATTTATTCCTTCGACCCAGAGTTTGCTCCGTGATACCTAGCACTATTCAAGTGGACAATTTTTATACGTCCATCTATTATTATCAACGATTGTTATTCTACCGATGGCCCGTTACAGCAATGTAACGGGCTTTTTCGGGCCTAATTCGCACTGATTGAATTATTCCAATAAATTGAATAATTCAATCAACCAGCCAGTAGACTAATAAATAAGAAAAGGCCCGCTGCACTGCTGCAACGGGCCTTTTTTGCTTCTAACAATCAGATTTACTAGCCGTTCATAGCCAGCAGGAATTCTTCGTTGTCCTTGGTGCCTTTGATGCGGTCCTTGAGGAATTCCATGGCCTCGGTGGCCGTCATGTCCGACATGAACTTGCGGAGGACCCACACGCGGTTCAACTCGTCCTTGCTCATCAGCAGGTCTTCGCGGCGGGTGCCGGAAGCCGGGATGTCGATGGCCGGGAACACGCGCTTGTTGGCCAGCTTGCGGTCCAGCTGCAGTTCCATGTTGCCGGTGCCCTTGAATTCTTCGAAGATAACCTCGTCCATTTTGGAGCCGGTTTCGATGAGGGCCGTGGCGATGATGGTGAGCGAGCCGCCGCCTTCCACGTTCCGGGCTGCGCCGAAGAAACGCTTGGGCTTTTGCAGCGCGCCCGCATCGATACCACCCGACAGGATGCGCGACGAGCTGGGCTGTACCGTGTTGTAAGCCCGGGCGAGGCGGGTGATGGAGTCGAGCAGAATCACCACGTCGTGGCCGCATTCAACCAAACGACGCGCTTTGTCCAACGCCATTTCGGCAATTTTCACGTGGCGGTCGGCCGTTTCGTCGAAGGTCGAGCTGAGCACTTCGGCTTTCACGGTGCGGGCCATGTCGGTCACTTCCTCGGGGCGCTCGTCGATGAGCAGCACCATGAGGTAGACTTCGGGGTGGTTCTCGGCAATGGCGTTGGCAATTTCCTGGAGCAGCACTGTTTTACCGGTTTTGGGCTGGGCCACGATGAGGCCACGCTGGCCTTTGCCGATGGGCGCAAACAAATCGAGCACGCGGGTGCTGATTTGGCTGGGCTTGGTGGTCAGCTTCATGCGGTGGTCGGCAAAAAGCGGGGTGAGGTGGCTGAACGGCACCCGGTCGCGGACTTCCTCCACGGTGCGGCCGTTCATGCTTTCCACGCCCACCAAGGCGAAGTATTTCTCGCCCTCGCGCGGCGGCCGGATGGTGGCCACCACCGTATCGCCGGGCTTCATGGCGAACTGCTTCACCTGCTGCGGCGACACGTACACGTCGTCGGGCGAGCTGAGGTAGTTGTAATAAGGCGAGCGCAGGAAGCCGTAGCCGCCGTCGGGCATCAGCTCAAACGTGCCGCCGCCGGGCACCACCAAATCCAGTTCCTGGCGCTGGGGGCGCTGGTTTTGCTGTTGGTTTTGGTTTTGACCTTGATTCTGGCCCTGAGGCTGGTCGGTGCGGGGCGAGCCGTCGGGGTTTTGCTGGCGCTGCTGGCGTTGCAGGTCGCGCTGGGCGTAGCGCTCCTCGCGGGTCAGGTTGCGGTTGTTGTTATTGCTGCCTTCGCCGCGGGGCTGGTCGTTGCGCGGCTGGTCCTGGCGCGGCTCGCGCTCTTGGCGGGGCTGGTCGTTGCGCGGCGGCTGATTGTCGCGATTTTCGCGGGGCTGCTGGTCTTGGCGCGGCGGGCGGGGCTGGTCCTGGCGGGGCTCGCGCACTTCGCGGTTATCGCGCTCGAAGCGGTCGGCGCGGTTTTCGCGGCGGTCGGCAAAGCCATTACCACCGAACTCGCGGCGGCCGTTGCCGTTGCCCTCGCGGTTATCAGCGGTAGGTTCGGCAGCGGGTGCGGCAGCCGCCGCGGCTTCATTAGCAGCTTTTTCAGCGGCCATTTCAGCGGCACGCTGCTCGGTGATGGGCCGGCCGGCGCGGTCGACGCGCTCCCGGCGGGGGCGGTCGGTGCGGGGGGCAGCAGCACCGTTCTGGTCGTCGGCGCTGGCGGCCGGGGCGGCAGTCTCTTCGGCAGTAGCCGGGGCCTGGGCCAAAGTAGCACCAGTGGCTTCGGAGGGTGCAACCAAGGCCAAGCCCTCAATAGAGTCCAATATTTCTACCGTGGGGGCCGGGGCCGCAGCAATTGCCGGTGCCGGCTCCTCAACTACTGAAACGGCGGCTTCGCGGCGCGGTTCGCGGGCCGAGCGGGCGTTCTGGGCCTTGGTGGCAGGCGGCGCTACATCGGAAAAAGGCTGTTCGGCGGTGCTGGGCGCGGCACGGCGGGTGGCGGTGCGGGCTGGCCGGGCAGTGGGCGCGATGGCGGCCGGATTGGCAGCCACTGGGGTGGCAACCGGAGCAGCAGCAACCGGAGCAGCAGCAATTTCGGCCGCGCCGGGGGTGAGGGCCTGCTGGTCGAGGATTTTGTATATCAAATCCTGCTTGCTGAGCCGTTTAAAGTTGCCGACGTTTAGTTTTTCAGCAATTTCCTTAAGGTCGGACAGCAGCCGGTCCTTCAACTCGTTAATGGTATGCATAATGGGAATAAGGGGGGAACATCTGGCTGTGAAGCGCTGGGGGCTGGCTGCCCGCTGAGGCCCACTGGGGGCACAAAAAAGCCAGCGACGGCACGGCGGCGGGGCCGCTGGAAATATTAATTCGCGAGGTCCGAACGAGCTACTGGTGAGCGGCGCACGGCGCGAGATGAATACGCAGGAAAATGAGGTGCAGAATGGGCCGCTGGAAATTCAGTAAACGGACGGACCAACGACGGGCACTGCGGCCCGCGGGCCCGACCAGGGCGGCCGGTTGCTCCCGCAATGTTAGCGCATTACGGACAAACTGCCAAATCGGGTGCCTTCCGAATGGCATTTGAACGCGGGGCGAGGCAAAATAAGTTACGCGCCGCGTCAAGGCTTTCGTAGCCAAGGCGGTGGTGAGGTCAGTTTTTACTTACGACCTTTGCCCGGCTTACCCCAACCTGCCTCATGCTGCAACTTTCCGTTCTCCGCGACCAGACCGACCTTGTGCTGGCCGGCCTCGCCAAAAAACGCTACGCCACCGGCCCCGCCGACGTGGCCGCCATCCTTGACCTCGACCAGCGCCGCCGCCAGCTCCAGACCAGCCACGACTCGGCCCAAGCTGAAGCCAACAAGCTCGCCCAGCAAATCGGCGGCCTGATGAAATCCGGCGACAAAGCCGGGGCCGAAACCCTCAAGGCCCGCACCGCCGAACTCAAGCAGCACACGCAAAGCGCCGCTGCGGAGCTGGCCCAGGTGGAAAAAGAGCAGCAGCAGCTCCTCTACAAGCTGCCCAACCTGCCCCACGCCAGCGTGCCCGAAGGCCGCGCCGCCGCCGACAACGAAATCGTGCGCGAACACGGCACCAAGCCCGAGCTCGGGCCCGACGCCGTGCCGCACTGGGATTTGATTAAGAAGTACGACATCATCGACTTCGAGTTGGGCGTGAAAATCACCGGCGCGGGCTTCCCCGTGTATAAGGGCCAGGGTGCCCGCCTGCAGCGCGCGCTCATCAACTTTTTCCTGGATGAAGCCCGCAATGCGGGCTACACCGAGATGCAGCCGCCTATTCTGGTGAACGAGGCCAGCGGCTATGGAACTGGCCAGCTTCCCGACAAGGAAGGCCAGATGTACCACGACGCCAAGGACGACCTCTACCTCATTCCCACGGCTGAGGTGCCGCTGACCAATATTTACCGCGACGAGATTATTCCGGTTGAAAAGCTGCCCGTTCGCATCACCGGCCATACGCCCTGCTTCCGCCGCGAGGCCGGCTCGTGGGGTGCTGATGTGCGCGGCCTCAACCGCCTGCACCAGTTTGACAAGGTGGAAATCGTGCAAATCACGGAGCCGGAGCACAGCTACGCGGCCCTCGATACCATGGTGGCCCACATCGAAGGCCTGCTGCAAAAGCTGGACCTGCCTTATCGCGTGCTGCGCCTCTGCGGCGGCGACATGGGCTTCACCAGCGCTCTGACGTATGACCTAGAGGTGTGGAGCGCCGCCCAGGGCCGTTGGCTCGAAGTGAGCTCGGCTTCAAACTTTGAGACGTACCAGGCCAACCGCCTCAAGTGCCGCTACCGCGCCGACGGCGGCAAAACGCAGCTGCTGCACACGCTGAATGGCTCGGCGCTGGCGCTGCCGCGCATCGTGGCCGCGCTGCTGGAGAACAACCAGACGCCGGAGGGCATCAAGCTACCGGCAGTGCTGCACAGCTACTGCGGGTTTGAGAAAATCGGGTAGTCGCCTGTCATTGCGAGTAGAGCGCAGCGCAACGCGGCAATCCGTCCTCTCGGTGCAAAAAGCCTTATGGTGCGACAACCGAAGGCCAGCGAAGCTAAAGACTCTTTAATGAAAAGCCCCGACTCTACTATAGAGCCGGGGCTTTTTGGTAAACGAAAGCATCTGATTTTGACAGGAAGGATTGCCGCATTGCGCTGCGCTCCACTCGCAATGACAAACGGGCGCGACACGCACATTGGCAGCCCCTTCTTAATACTCCACCATTTCCTCGTCCACGTAGCACCAGAGCCACCGCTCACCGGGCTCGGCCGATGATACGACCGGGTGCTGGCTAGTGTGGAAGTGCTTGGTGGCGTGCTTGTTTCTGGAAGAATCGCAGCAGCCGACGTGGCCGCACTGCTGGCATACGCGCAGGTGCACCCATGTATCGCCGAGGGCCACGCATTCGGGACAAGCGTATTCGGGAGCGGTTTTGAGGCTGGTGAGGGCCGTGAGGTGCTGGCAGGGTTCGGTTTCGGGCATGGTGAAGGCAGGTTTGGGGAAGGCAGTTGACCGGCCGGAGCAGCCCGGCTCATGAAATATAGCAATTCTTTTTGCGAGCCGAACGGCGAAACCGTCGAGCAGGTGGTCGAAACCGGCGATTTCGTAGTAGCGGTGGGAATATTAGGGGGCAGTTTTGGGTAATCTAATCAGCAACCCGATTCCCTAACCACTTAGCCCCTAACATCATGGAAAGAAAACACTTTTTGAAAAGCCTCCTGATGGGCACAGCCTCGGTACCCGTGCTGCTGTCGGCTTGCAGCAAGGACGCGGTGACGCCCACTTCCACCGGCACTACTACCGGCACCACCGGCACCGGCTCGGGCAGCTGCACGGTGGCCCCCACCGAAACCGAGGGGCCTTTCCCCACTAAAGTACCGTCGTCGTACGTGCGCAGTGATATCCGCGACGGCAAGACGGGCTACCAGTTGGATATCGCCATCAACCTGACCAATAGTAACAGTAGCTGCGCCGCGCTGGCGGGTGCGCTGGTCGATATCTGGCACTGTGACGCGGAGGGCAACTATTCGGAGTACGGCGGCACGGGCATGCAGGCTACCAACTATCAGTCGGTGCACTTCCTGCGCGGCCGGCAGGTGACGGATGCCAACGGGCAGGTGAAGTTCACGAGCATTTTTCCGGGCTGGTATTCGGGCCGCGCCACCCACATCCATGTTCATGTGTATTCGGCCACCGGTACTTCGCTGAAAGTGACCCAGATTGCCTTTCCCGAAGGCACTGGCACGGCCTTAGCGGCCGTGAACGGCTACGCCAAGGGCCTGAACGGCTACACTTCCAACGCCACCGACAACGTGTTCAGCGACGGCGTGGCCCAGGAGCTGGCCACGGTGACGGGCAGCACGGCGGTGGGATTTCAGCTGACGTTTTCGATGGGCGTGCCAGCGTAAAATTGTTATGCAGAGCATAGCGAGGCATCTTGCCCGTTCCCACTAATACTTTTTTGATTGCGTTGTGCGGTAAAGATGCCTCGCTACGCTCTGCATGACGGACTTTTACCCTCCGTACCCGCATCCTACCCAATGCCCGACCGCCTCATCACGCTCTGCTACCGCAAAATCATTGACGCCACCGCGGCCCGCTCCTGGGACCAGTTGGTGTGGAACGACAGCTACGCCGAATTCCGGCTACAGGCGCAGAATTTCAACCCCGCAAATCAGTACCGGTCTTTTGGCGAAATCCTGCACTTCGCGCCGGGGGCCGAGCGGCTGCATTTCCTGGTGAGCGGGGCCTTGACGGGCTACGTGCAGCAACTCAATGAACGCCTGCCCGACATTACTGATAACCTGGGACGGTAGTTTTTACGGTTCAAGCGGTTTCAATTTGAGCTGATTAACTCCGACTTACAGGATAAGAGCAAGCATCAGGTCGCGGTCAACTTTGTATCGGAACCGTTGCGCTGGCACGATACGGTGGGCGCGTTTCTGGTGGTATCGGAAGCCTCGGCAGCAGCGGGGCGGCGGGCGAAATCCTGACGCATCTGGTGCCGCTTCAGCCGTTTCTTAGCATTTATTCCATCCTCACGCCCGCTTCCGATGATAGCGCAAACGCCGGGTAAAATCTTTCTGGCCGATGAGCGGGGGCTGGCCGAATCGGACCGGTTCCGGCGCTACAGCACGTTCAGCTTCGGGCCGTGGGCGCACCCGCACAAGGGGCCGTTTGGCCGGCTCTATGGGCTGAATGAGGAAACCCTGGCCGGCGGCCACGCGCTGGATTTCACGGTGGTGGAAGCATCACACATCGTCATCATTCCCATCACGGGAACCGTAACGCTGGGCAGTTTTGGCCCGCCCGAAACCACTGTGAGCGTGGAAGAAACCACCGTGCTGACGCTGCCCGCCGGCAGTACGCTTCATGTGCGCAACCCTTACGATACGGAGTTGGTGAGTTTCCTGCATATCTGGCTACTGGCCGATGCGCCCGTGGCCAGCAGCAACGAGGAGCGCCGCAGTTTCAGCCCCGAAGCCATTAAGAGTCAGCTGGCACGGCTGTTCCCGACGGCCGGAGCCGTTTCGTTGCCATTCACTTTAAGCTTAGGCCGCTTTGCAGGCCGTCAGGAGGCGGTTTATCGGCTGGAAAGTCCGGCCAACAGCCTATTCGTATTTGCCCTGGCCGGGGCTTTCGAGGTCGAAAGCCGGCTGCTACACGAAAAAGACGGCCTGGCCTTGTGGAACGTGGCTGAAATCGAGCTTGAAGCCCTGAGTAACGATGCCCTGATTATCGTGCTGGAACTGGCCCCACGGTCCACCTAAACTAGCGCCCGTCGCGGGCCGTGGGCAACTCCAGGTTCAAGGTTTGTTCGCGCATGCACTTGAAATGGCCTTGCGGACACTTGGCAAACCCAATTTTGGAGCAGGGCCGGCAGCTCAGCCCTTGCACCTCCAGCACCTTGAACTCGGTGCGGTAGGGGTACATGCCAAAGGCCGGCACCGTGTTGCCCCACACGCTGAAAATCTCCTTGCCGAAGGCGGCCGCGATGTGCATCAGGCCGGTGTCGTGGCTCACCACAAAATCGGCCTGCCGCAGCAGCGAGGCCGACTGGTGCAGCGAGTAGCGCCCGCAGCCGTTGGCAATGGGTGACTGAGTGAATGGGCCAATGGGTGAATGCTGGCTGACGGCACCGACCACAGCTTCGGCCACGGCGGCATCTTCGGGGCCGCCGAGCAGCATGATGGGGCGCGGGGTCAGTTTCTGGCACAGCTCCACCAGTTTCTCCAGCGGCAGGCGCTTGGTAGCGTGCTGCGCGCCGATGGCCACGGCCACGTAGCCACGCTGGAAGCTGGCGGGCAGTGTGGCCAGGTCCACTTCCTGGCCGGCGGGGATGAAGTAATCGAGGCCCCGGCCGTCGTCTTTCACCCCCAGCGGCGCGGCGGCGGCCAGGTAGCGCTCCACGATGTGCACGCGCGGCAGCTTATCAATCTTGAAGTTGACCAGCAGCCATTTCTGCCAATTCAGCTTGTCGAAACTACTGGATTTCACGCCCAGCCGCAGCTTGATGAGCCGGGTGCGCAGGTTGTTGTGCAGGTCAATGATGTAGTCGAACCGCTCGGCTTTCAGCGCTTCCACCAGCTCGCCCAGGCTGCCGGTGAGGCAGTGGATTTTGGTGATGTAGGGGTTGGGCTCCAGCAGGCTGCGGTAGCCGGGCTTGGTGGCGAAGTGCACTTCCGCGCCCGGTACCTGCTGCGCCAGCGCCCGCACCACCGGCGTGGTCAGGACGATGTCGCCGATGGAAGAAAAGCGGAGAACGAGGATTTTCACGCTACTCGAACAACGACTTTTTGTATTCCAGCGGCGGCGTGATGGCGGCTTTGCGGGCCTCAAAATACGCCGCCACTTCCTCCACCGACTTGGCGTTGAATGTCATCGCCTTGGTCAGGTGGCCTTTGCGGCCCATCAGTACGCCGTAGCGCATGTCCTCGTAACCGTTGGTGTGGTGGGCATCGGGGTTGATGCTGAGCTGCACACCCTGGTCGAGGGCGTAGCGCACCCAGCGCCAGTCGAGGTCAAGCCGCCAGGGGTTGGCGTTGATTTCGATGATGACGTTGTGCTGGGCGCAGGCGTCGATGACGGCTTTGTAGTTGATGGGGTAGCCCTGGCGGCGCAGCAGCAGCCGGCCGGTGGGGTGCCCCAGCATGGTTGTGTAAGGGTTTTCGATGGCCCGCAGCAGGCGGTTGGTGGCCTTGGCCTCGTCCATTTTCAGGTTGGAATGGACGCTGGCCACGATGAAATCGAAGCTGGCCAGCACGTCGTTCGGGTAGTCGAGGGAGCCGTCGCCCAGAATGTCGCTTTCGATGCCTTTGAAGATGCGGAACGGGGCCAATTCGGCGTTTAGCTGGTCGATTTCCTGGTGCTGCTGGCGCACGCGCTCCACGCTCAGGCCGTTGGCGTAGTGGGCGGCTTGGCTGTGGTCGCACAGGCCCAGGTATTCGTAGTTGTGGTCGCGCAGCCAGGTAGCCATTTCGCGGATGCTGTGGTTGCCGTCGGACCAGGTGCTGTGGTTGTGGAGCGAGCCGCGCAAGTCGCCGTCTTCGAGCAGATGGGGCAGTTTTTTCTCGGCGGCGAGGGCAATTTCGCCCAGGCCTTCGCGCAGTTCGGGCACGATGAATTGCAGGCCGGCTTTCTCGTAAAGCGCTTCTTCCTGCTGGAATTTCTCGCGGCGCGCCCACTGGCGCAGGGTGGAGTTGTGGATTTGCGGGTTGGTGGGTTGCGGAATGGGTTCACTCAAATGCGCTTCGGCGGCGGAGTTCAGGAAAACCTCGGTCACAAAATCACCGGGCGCTACCAGCAGCACTTCTAATTGTACCCCCGACTCGGTGGCCGTGCCGCGCCAGGCGAATGGCCCCGAGCGGCGCGGGTCGGGCGTGAGGCCGGCCGTGGCATTCAGCAGCTCGTGCGCTTTGGCGGGCTGCTCGGTGGCGGCCACCAGGCGCACGGTTTCCACGGTTTCGATGCGGCGGCGGATTTCGCCGGCCACGGCTACCTGCTCGGTTTTCAGGCCGTCGCGCAGCAGCTGGGCCAGCTCATTGCCCAGCTTTTCGGCCTGCGGGTAGAGGAGCTTGCCCTTGCTCTGGCCCGCAAATTCCAGGGCTTCGAGGATGCTGTCCTGGGTCTTTTTGCCGAAGCCCTTCAGCTTGCTCACCTGGTCGGTTTCGGCAGCCTCGCGCAGCTGCTCAATGGTTTCGAGGCCGAGTTCACGCCACAGGCTGCGGATTTTCTTCGGGCCAATGCCCTTGATGCCCAGCATTTCAACCACGCCGGGCGGCGTCACCTCCAGCAGGCGTTGCAGGTCCGAGAACGTGCCGGTATCGAGCAGTTCGGCCACTTTGGCGGCGGCGGTTTTGCTCAGGCCGGTGCGGTCGGGCAGTCCCGAGCGCTCCACTTCCGCCACCGGAAAGCTCAGGGCGTCGAGGGCACTGGCCGTGCCTTCGATGGCGCGGATTTTGAACGGATTTTCGTCGTGCAGCTCCATGAGCTGGGCGGCCAGCTTGAAGGCACGGGTCAGGGCGCGGTTATCCACGGGGAAGGGGCTTTAGGGGGCACGAAGGTAGTTTATCCCGGGGCTTACGCGGCGCGGGCGGTTCGGATTGCAGCAGCTTCCGAACGTCATGCAGCGCGCAGCGAAGCATCTTTACCTCGATAGCAAATGAATTGCATTGCGTGGTAAAGATGCTTCGCTGCGCGCTGCATGACCGTATAACTGCCCCATTACATCGGTCGTACCTTGCTGCTATTCCAGCGGCTATTTGCCCCTTCCAATGTTCAAATCTCCCTCATTTGCCCGGCTGCTGCTGGCTGCGCTCCTGCTAATGGCCGCCTGCGAGCAGCACAAGCCGGCCGTCGTCACCTCCTCCCCCGCTTCCATGCAGCAGCTGGAAGGCACCTGGCTGGCCTCACACGAGGAAAACCGGGGCGATACGCTGGTGTACCGCCCCAACACCTACAAATTTCCGCCAACGCGGGGCCGCACGGGCTTCGCCATCGAGCCATTCGGCCGGTTCGAGCAGTTCGACATCGCGCCCACTGATGGCTTGGCCGGCCATCCCGGCACCTGGACCGCCGACGGCGACACGCGCCTGCGCATCCACCTCACCGAGGGCCAAATGCCCGATTACACCCTCGAAATCATCTCGCTTGACAAAAAGGTACTGAAGCTGCGACGAGTGAAATAGGCTGTTGGCACACCACAACAGGGGTTTTGCGCCTCACTCAGCCCCATTGCTACGGGTGGTTCACAGTGTTTTCATTTCCTGGCAAGAGTTTTGGCACAGCACGGCGAGCGAAACGCCCCCAGTGCCACGCTTCAACTTCCGGCCCTGCCCGTCGTAGAACCTGATGGAGCTTGGGCAGCATTTTCGCAGTCTCTCACTTTTTTCGTGTTTATCTCATGGCATTCGTCCCTTCTTTTGGCCCCGTGCGCGCCCTTGCCCTCGGTCTGGCCCTGGTCAGCATAGCGCCGGCCTACGCCCAGAAAACCACTGTTAAAACGAAAAACAGCAAGGTTAAAACCAAAACCAGCGCCGCCACCAGCGCCGCGAGCGAACCCAAAGAGGTAGCCGCCGCAGCCGTGCCGATGGAGCCCATCCCACAGTCGCCCGGCGTATCGGCCCCGCAGGTGGTGAAACCCGAACTGCCTGCCGGCTGGCTGGCTGACCTCGGCGCGGCCCAGGCGCAGGCCAAAGCCACCAACCGGCCCATTCTGGCCGTTTTTTCGGGTTCCGACTGGTGCAAGCCCTGCATTATGTACGAGC
The DNA here is from genome assembly GCA_028288445.1 of Hymenobacter sp. Classification (GTDB taxonomy): domain Bacteria; phylum Bacteroidota; class Bacteroidia; order Cytophagales; family Hymenobacteraceae; genus Hymenobacter. The sequence goes on from JAQBNT010000194.1 coordinate 11,328, forward strand.
AGGAAGTTTTTGCCAAGCCCGAGTTTACGGCCTACGCCCAGGACAAGCTGGTGCTGGCCCACTTCGATTTTCCGCGCCTGAAAAAGAACCAGCCCACCGCCGCGCAGCTTAAGCTGAACGAAGCGGCCGCCGCGCAGCTTAACAAGGAAGGCGACTTCCCGCTGGCCGTCGTCATCGCGCCCGATGGCAAGGTGCTGGCTAAAACCGGCTACATCGCCGGCGGTCCGGCGGCCTTCGAGGCCTACTTGAAAAAGGTGGTGCCCACGCTTTAGCAAGTCTTCAGGATTGGGCAGTAGCCTTGTGCGACGTTTGAAATCCGGTGGCATGATGGGAATAAACTGGAAATCCAGTCTGGAAATTTGGGCGTTGCTGGTCCTGCTGTTATCGGCACGGGCGGGCAGCGCCCAAACGGTTGCGGCCCCGCGCCACACCTTCACGCGCAGCGCCCATCTCATGGGCTCGCACTTTACCTTCACGGTGGTGGCCGATGATGATTCGGCCGGGCAGCGGGCCTTGCGGGCGGGCCTGGGCGAAGTGCGGCGCATCGACCGGCTGATGTCGTTCTGGGACTCCACGTCCGAAGTGGTGCGAATAAACCGGGCGGCGGGTGTGCGGCCGGTGGCCGTATCGCCCGAAACGTTTGACCTGATTACCCGCACGCTGAACCTGTCGCGGCTCAGCGGCGGCGCGTTCGACATCACCTTCGCCAGCGCCGATAAGCTATATAAGTTTGACCGCCAGGCCCACGCCGCCCTGCCCGACTCGGCGGCAATCCGGGCTTCGGTGCGGCGCATCGGCTGGCAGAAAATTCGGATGGACGTCGCGAAGCACACGGTTTTTCTGCCCGAAAAGGGCATGCGTATCAACCTGGCGGGCATTCTGCAGGGCTACGGCCTGCGCCGGGCCAGGCAGGTGCTCGACAAAATGGGCATCAAGGGCGGGCTGATGAATGGCTCGGGCGACATCTACTGTTGGGGGCGGCAGGCCGATGGCTCGCTCTGGCGCGTGGCCATCGGCGACCCCGACCACCCCAACAGCGTGGCCGCCTGGGTGGATGTGACGGACATGGCCGTGGTAACGGCGGGCAATTACGAGCAATATTTCACGGTGGGCAAGCAGGTGTACGGCCACATTATCAACCCGCACACCGGCTACCCGTCCATCGGGCTGCGCTCGGTCACCATTCTTTGCCCCGATGTGGAGCTGGCCGATGGCTTGGACGAAGTCGTCTTCGTGAAAGGCCCAACCGCCGGTTTGGCTTTCATCAACAGTCTGAAGGGCGTTGATTGCACGCTGATAACCGACGATAATCGGACGTTGGCCTCCCGGGGCATGACGTTGAACTACTACCACGGCGCGACTCCGGCCGCCCGTCCCTGATTTTTCGTATCCCAATGACTGTGAAAAAAATATCCTTATCCGCGCATCCCCGGCTGGCGCTGGGGCTGTTGCTGCTGCCGCTGGGGGCAGCGCTGACCAGCTGCGTATCGGTGAAAGCCTACCAGAAAGTGTACCTCAACGACGAGGACATGAAACTGGCCAGCAAAACCGTGGAAACGCCCGAAACCAACTTCGAGAGCTACCGCGAGGGAGCCGGCGGGGCCAATGGCGGCAAAGTAGGCGGCGGCTGCGGCTGCAATTGATTTTTAGTGAACCAATAACCATCCGTCATGCCGAGCGCAGCGAAGCATCTTTACCGCAATACTAATCTCTTGCGATTAGGATTACTGCTGCGGTAAAGATGCTTCGCTGCGCTCTGCATGACATTCCTTCTCTTTCTATTGCCCTCTTGAAAAAGTTACTCCTATTATCCCTTCTGCCCCTATTAGCCCTGGCTGCCCCGGCCCTGGCCCAAACCGGCACCACGCAAAACCCGAACCGCATCGACGGCTACGGCGCGCCCGTGAGCCCGGCAGTGCCGGTAAGCCGCGCGGCCGAGGAAGCCACCATCGACATCATCGGCGGCTACTACCAGCAGGATGGCAGCCACGGCGCGGTGGAGGGCGGCCGGGGCACCCAGCAGCTCACCGATGTGCCCCCGGCCATCATCGTGAACGTGCCGCTGGATACGGTGAGCCGGCTGAGCGTGAACGTGGGGGCCGATTTCTACGCCTCCGCTTCGACCGACCGGATTGACTTTGCGCTGAGCACGCCCTCGGCGCACGACGTGCGCTACCACGGCGATTTCGGCTACAGCCGCGAGCAGAAAGCCAAGGGCACCATCTGGGGCCTGGGCACGGGCGTATCGAAAGAATATGACTACCTGTCGTTCAATCTGGCCGGCTCGTTCGCCAAAACCTCGCAGGACGGCAACCGCCAGCTGAGCCTGGCGGGTCAGGTATTTTTTGACCGCGTGACGCTGATTCAGCCGTTGGAATTGCGGGACACTTACAACGCGGCCAATCCCAACGCCCGCGTCGAAAAGAACTACGGCACCGACACACGCCAGACCTACAACTTCACGGCTACCTACTCGCAGGTGCTCACCAAGCGCTTGCAGGCGGCCGTCAGCACGGAGCTGGTTTCGCAGAATGGCTTGCTGAGTACGCCATTTCATCGGGTGTATTTCCGGGACAACCCGACGCTGAACACCGCTCCAACCAGCATAGACAACAATTTCTCGCCCCGCGTGGCCACGGCGGCCCGCATCGAGAATTTGCCCCGCGCCCGCTTCAAGTACCCGGTGAGTTTGCGGCTGAACTACTACGCCACGGACCTGGTGCAGGTGCGCGGCTTCTACCGCTTCTATAATGACAATTTCGGCATCACAGCGCACACCTTCGAGTTGGAGCTGCCCGTGAAAATCACGCCGTTTTTCGTGGCCTACCCCTTCTACCGCTACCATACCCAGACGGCCGCCAAGTATTTCGCGCCCTTCATGGGACACTCCATCAACGACACCTATTATACTTCCGACTACGACCTGTCGGCTTTCTCGGCCAACAAAGTGGGCCTGGGCCTGCGCTATTCGCCGGTGTACGGCATCGGCCGCTTCCACGTGCCGGGTCGGAACGCGCAGGGCCTGCCCCGCGTCATGCGCTTTAAATCCTTGGACTTGCGCTACGCCAACTACCAGCAAACCGGTTCATCCATCTACACTGCCGCCAACCGGGCCGACCTCAAGGCCAACATCATCAGCTTCGATTTGGGCTTTTCCTTGTAAAAACCGGGGCATTTGCGTCCGGCTTTATTTTCTTTGCGGTGTGTAAACCAGCGGCCGGCCGGCATCAATGCCAGTGCCGGCCGTTTGCGTGTCGTCACCCTTCACTCATTTACTCATTCACCGCTTGAAACACTGGCTCGTTAAATCGGAACCCGAAGCCTACTCCTGGGCCACTTTCGTGCTGGAAGACGGCACCGCCTGGACCGGCGTGCGCAACTACCAGGCCCGCAACAACCTCAACCTGATGCAGCCCGGCGACCTCGTGCTCTTCTACCACAGCGTGAGCGAAAAGGCCGTGGTGGGGCTGGCCGAAGTGGCCGCCCTGGCCATCCCCGACGCCACGGCCGAGGCGGGCTCGCCCTGGGTGGCGGTGCCGCTGCGGCCGGTGCAGCTGCTGGCCCGCCCCGTGGCCCTGGCCCAACTCAAGGCCGATGCACGGCTGGTCGAGCTGGCCCTCATCCGGCAGTCGCGGCTGTCGGTACTGCCGGTGCGGCCCGAGGAGTTTGATGCCATTCTGGAGCTGGGGGCCGGATGAGCCGCCAGACAAAACGCAGAATTCGGTTGTAACTTTAAAGCAGTAGCCGCACGTTTAGAAACAGGTACTCACGGTTGCTTTTCACGGCGCACGGGCATGAAACTTCGCTACATTTTGCTGCTGATTTCGCTGGCCACCCAGGCCGGGGTGGTGCGCGCCCAGCCGAAAGCCCCGCTGCCGCCGCCCGCCAACGCGCCCCGCCAGCCGGCCCGCACCGAACTCCTGCTGGAGCGCCACGAGAGCGAAGTGCACGTACAGCCCCTGGCCATCGATAGCACCGTGGTGGTGCTGCTGGGCCGCGACCGGCCGCTGTCGAACAAAACCAAGTTTGCCTTTCAGCAGTACGACCGCGACTTGCACCTGCGGCAGGAGATGCCGCTGGAAATCGGCGAGGAGATAGATTTTGACCTCATGTGCGCCGAGGGCACCACGGTCTACGCCCTGTTCACGTCGCACAACACCGCCGGCCGGCTGCTGGTGGCCGCTTTCGATGGCCGGGTGAGCCAGACCCGCACCCAGACGTTTGAAACCAAGCTCAGCCGCGAGGTGGTGGAGCTGAAGGCCCTCGACGGCCGCCTGCTGGCCACCGTGCTGCTCAATGACCAGCTGCACGTCACGGCCCTGCTGCTCGATGTGGCCACCGGCCAGATGCAGTACCTGCCTTCCGTGTACGAGCCCCTGCCCACGCAGCTCACCTTCGTGGCCGATGCCGCCAGCCGCCGCGCCGAGTACGTGCTGAGCCAGACCAACGGCCGCAAAAGCCGCCTGCTCCTCAAGCGTCTCACCGAGAAGGGCCAGCTCGTGAGCTCCGAATTTGTGCAGGCCGAGAGCGACCGCAGCCTCATCACGGCCCAGCTCACGCCGCCGCAGGACACCACGGCCCGCCTGCTCATGGGCACTTACTCGCTCCGCGACCCCACGTATGCGCAGGGCCTGTTTGCCACCGACCTGAGCAAGGGGGCCAACACCGGCAGTAAGCCCCCGCTCCGGTTCTACGATTTCCTGCACCTCAAGCATTTCTTCGACTATCTCAAGCCCAGCCGCCAGGCCCGGCTGCGGCTGCGCACCGAGCGGCGCATTGCCCGCGCGGTGCCGCCCCTGCGCTGGCACTACCGGCTGCTGCTGCACGAGCTGCTGCCCCAGCCCGACGGCGGCTACGTGCTGGTGGCCGAAGTGTACTACCCGCATTACCGCTACAACAACTACGGCAGCTACACCGGCCCGCTCTACAGCGGCATTGGCAACCAGTATGGCTCGCCCTACGGCAGCGCCCGCATTTTCGATGGCTACGAAACCACCCACGCCCTGGTGTGCGGGTTCGACCGCGCCGGCAACCTCATTTGGGACAATACCTTCGTGGTAGAAAACCTGCGCCGCTCCGAGCTCGAAGAAGCCGTGCGCCTGCAAGCCCTGCCCGATGGCCGTCTGGTGCTGGCCTACCTCGACGAGGACAAGCTGCGCTACAAGCTGGTGCGCGGGGCCGAGTCGTCGCCCAACGACCAGCAGGTGCCCATCCAAATCGGGGCCGGCGCCACCGATAACGGGGCCGAGCACGCCACCGATACCTACCAGGCCGACCTACTGCCCTGGTTCGGTAGCCGCTTTGTGGCCAGCGGCTACCAGCACGTGCGCGTGGAGCGCGGCAAAGACCGGGATGTGTTTTTCCTGAATTCGGTGGTGTTTTAAGCTAGAACGGACGGATTTATTCTTATTGCGAATAACCGTAGGGCGGGTTTGGCGCGTACAACGCACCCATCTTCTTGCCAACTTTGCCGCATGATTAATAACCTCCGCTTTCCTGTCCTCATCCTGTTTTTGCTGCTGGCGGGTTGCCGCGCCGGTGGTCCCGGCACGCCGGCCCGCACGGTATCCTCGTTTTTCTCGAAATACGAAGGCCGCGAAGGCTTCAAAACCACCGACTGGTCGGCCGACCTGCTCCAACGTCTGGCCCTGGTGAAAGCCGCCAAGCTCCTCGGCGGTTCCGACCTCACCAATGCCATCACCGGCATCCGCTCGGCCAAGGTCATCAGCTTCGCACCCACCACCACTTCGGCCAAAGAACTGGCGGCCCAGGGCCTGCGTAGCGAGGCCGCTGGCATTCTGCAAAACAATAAGTACGACCCATTGACTACTGCCGGCTTCGGCGGCAGCAACTACGCCGTGTCCACGCGTGGCTCGGGCAACAGCATTTCGGAGTTTGCCGCCCTCGGTACCCTGCCCGACGTGGCCGATTCCTTCGTGCTGGTGTCGGTGCAGGGGAATTTCACCAGTTCCCAGGTAGCGGCGCTAAGCAAGTACCTGCCGCAGATTGTGCAGGCAACGAGCAAATAGGCTGAGGGCTTTCGCCTCGAATCCTGAATAATAAAGAACGTCATGCTGAGCTTGTCGAAGCATCTCTACCGCAGTAGTAATCCTAACGATTGGATTGCATTGTGCGGTAGAGATGCTTCGACAAGCTCAGCATGACGTTCTGCTTTTATTTATTGGCCAACCTATCGGCCCAAAGCCTACCGGCCCTGCGCCATCAGCGCCTCAATCTCCTCGGCCTTAATCGGAATATTGGCCATCAAATCCTCATTGCCATTGGCCGTGAGCAAGATATCATTCTCCAACCGAATGCCTAGGCCTTCCTCAGGAATGTAAATACCAGGCTCGCAGGTGTACACCATGCCCGCCTCGAAAGTGCGGTACTTGTAGCCCACGTCATGCACGTCGAGGCCCAGGTAGTGGCTGGTGCCGTGCATAAAATACTTCTTGTAGAGCGGTGCGGCGGGGTCCTGGTTCTTCACATCGGCCGCGTTCAGCAGGTCGAGCTTGATGAGCTGTTGCTCCATGAACTCGCCCACGGCCTGATGGTAGGCTTCGATTTCGGTGCCGGGCACGAGGCGCGTTTTGGCAAAATCCATCACGCTCAGCACGGCATCATATACCTGGCGCTGGCGCGGGGTGAACTTGCCGTTGACGGGAATCGAGCGCGAGAGGTCGGCGGCGTAGTTGGCGTATTCGGCCCCGAAGTCGAGCAGAATCACTTCGCCGTCCTGGCACTGGTTGTCGTTGGTGGTGTAGTGCAGCACGCA
>JAQBNT010000037.1 GCA_028288445.1 Hymenobacter sp.
AAACTGAACGCCGAACTGCTGACGCAAGTCAAAAACGGAGAAATCAGTGTAAGCCATAGCGAGAAGAAAATCCGTTCAATCCGTTAAAATCCATTCAATCGGCGGTCCTTACATATTCCGCCGGTACTGCCCGCCGACCTCAAACAGCGCGTTCGTAATCTGGCCGAGCGAGCAGTATTTCACCGTTTCCATCAGCTCGGCGAAGAGATTGCCGTTGGCTACGGCGATTTGCTGGAGCTGCTTGAGGCGCGCCGGGGCCTGGTCGGCGTTGCGCTGGTGCAGCAGCTGGAGCATGTCGATTTGGTACTGCTTTTCCTCCTCCGTGGCCCGGATGACTTCGGCCGGCACCACCGTAGGCGAGCCCTTCGACGAAAGGAAGGTATTCACGCCGATGATGGGGTACTCGCCGGTGTGCTTCAGCATCTCGTAGTGCATGCTTTCCTCCTGGATTTTGCCGCGCTGGTACATGGTTTCCATGGCCCCGAGCACGCCGCCGCGCTCCGTGATGCGGTCGAATTCGAGCAGCACCGCCTCTTCCACCAGGTCGGTCAGTTCCTCGATGATGAAGGAGCCTTGCAGCGGGTTTTCATTCTTGGCCAGCCCCAGCTCCCGGTTGATGATGAGCTGAATGGCCATGGCCCGGCGCACCGATTCCTCGGTGGGCGTGGTGATGGCCTCGTCGTAGGCATTCGTGTGCAGCGAGTTGCAGTTGTCGTAGATGGCGTACAGGGCCTGCAACGTGGTGCGGATGTCGTTGAAGTCGATTTCCTGGGCGTGCAGGCTGCGGCCCGAGGTCTGGATGTGGTACTTCAGCATCTGGCTGCGGGCGTCGGCGCCGTATTTCAGCTTCATGGCCTTGGCCCAGATGCGGCGCGCCACCCGCCCAATCACGGCGTACTCCGGGTCGATGCCGTTGGAGAAGAAGAAGCTCAGGTTCGGCGCGAAGTCGTTGACGCTCATGCCCCGGCTCACGTAGTATTCCACGAACGTGAAGCCGTTGCTCAGCGTCAGGGCCAGCTGGGTAATCGGGTTGGCCCCCGCCTCGGCAATGTGGTAGCCGGAAATGGACACGGAGTAGAAATTCCGCACCTTCTCGGTGATGAAGTACTCCTGCACGTCGCCCATCAGGCGCAGCGCGAATTCGGTGCTGAAAATGCAGGTGTTCTGGGCCTGGTCTTCCTTCAGAATGTCGGCCTGCACGGTGCCGCGCACCTGCGTCAGCGTTTTGGCCTTGATGGCGGCGTACACGTCGGCCGGCAGCACGTCCTCACCCGTCACGCCGAGCAGCAGCAGGCCGAGGCCGTCGTTGCCGGCCGGCAGCTCGCCCTGGTAGCGGGGGCGGGGCTGGCCCTTGGCCGCATAAATCTGGTCGACTTTAGCATCAACTTCTTCTGTCAGCCCCTGCTCCTTAATGTACAGCTCGCACTGCTGGTCAATGGCGGCATTCATGAAAAACGCGGCCAGCGTCGCCGCCGGGCCATTGATGGTCATCGAAACCGACGTGCTGGGGTTGGCCAGGTTGAAACCGGAGTAGAGCTTCTTGGCATCATCAAGACACGCAATGCTCACGCCCGCGTTGCCGATTTTGCCATAGATATCGGGCCGCACATCGGGGTCTTCGCCATAGAGCGTCACCGAGTCGAAGGCCGTGCTCAGGCGCTTGGCGGGCAGGCCCATGCTCACGTAGTGGAAGCGGCGGTTTGTTCGCTCCGGTCCGCCCTCGCCGGCAAACATGCGCGTCGGGTCCTCACCCTCGCGCTTGAAGGGGAACACGCCGGCCGTGTAGGGAAACTCGCCGGGGAAATTCTCCTGCATGGCCCAGCGCAGCCGGTCGCCCCAGCCCGTGTAGCGCGGCACCGAAACCTTCGGAATCATATTGCCCGATAGCGACTTGGTGTGCGTCTGCACCCGAATTTCCTTGCCCCGCACCGAATACACGTACTCCGGGTTGCGGTAGTTCTGGAGGGTGTTTTCCCAGTTTTCCAGAATGGCCTGGCTGTCGGCATCGAGGCGGCGGAGCTGGGTTTGCTTGTTCTTACCGAACTCCTCAACGGTGCTTTCGTTGGCCTTTTTCTCGGCGCGGTAGTGCTCCTCCAACTTCGCAAACGCGCCGGCTACTTCCGCAATGTTGGCCTGCTCGCGCACGCGCTGGTCGTAGGCGCGGTTGCTTTCGGCAATCTCGGAGAGGTAGCGCGTGCGGTGCGGCGGGATGATGTAAATCTTCTCCGAATCCTCCACCGTGGTTTCGAGGTGGGAGGCGAAGACGGCCCCGGTTTTGGTTTCCAGCATCTTCAGCACCGCCCGGTACAGCCGGTTCATGCCCGGGTCGTTGAACTGCGAGGCAATCGTGCCGAACACGGGCATCTGGTCCGTGGGCGTGTCCCAGAGGCCGTGGTTGCGCTGGTACTGCTTGCGCACGTCGCGCAGCGCATCCAGCGCCCCGCGCTTGTCGAACTTGTTGAGCGCAATCACATCGGCAAAATCGAGCATGTCGATTTTCTCCAGCTGCGTGGCCGCGCCGTACTCGGGCGTCATCACGTAGAGGCTGGCGTCGGAGTGCTCGATGATTTCGGTGTCGGACTGGCCGATGCCGGAGGTTTCCAGGATAATCAAGTCGTAGTTGGCGGCGCGCACCACATCCACGGCGTCCTGCACATACTTGCTTAGCGCCAGGTTGCTCTGGCGCGTGGCCAGGCTACGCATGTACACCCGCGGCGAGTTGATGGCGTTCATCCGAATCCGGTCGCCAAGCAGCGCACCGCCCGTTTTGCGCTTGCTGGGGTCCACGGAAATAATGGCAATGGTCTTGTCCGGAAAGTCCATCAAAAAGCGCCGCACCAGCTCATCCACCAGCGAGGACTTGCCCGCGCCGCCCGTGCCCGTAATGCCGAGAATAGGAGCGGGACGTCGGTTGCTCAGATTCTGATTCTGTTCGTTTTCGCTGGTTTGAAATGCAATTACCAGGTCGCCCTTCACCCGCTCAAATTCCTCGGGGAAGTTCTCCGCCGCCGAAATCAGCCGGCCGATGCTGCGGGCGTCCTTCTCCTTGACGTGGCCCACTTCGCCATTCAGGTTCTGGCCCGTGGGGAAGTCGGCCTGCTCCAGCAGGTTGTTAATCATGCCTTGCAGGCCCATGGCGCGGCCATCGTCGGGCGAGTAGATGCGGGTGATGCCGTAGCCCTGTAGCTCGGCAATTTCGGTGGGCAGAATCACGCCGCCGCCGCCGCCGAAGATTTTGATGTGGCCCGCGCCGCGCTCCTTCAGCAGGTCGTGCATGTACTTGAAGTACTCGTTGTGCCCGCCCTGGTAGCTGGTGATGGCAATGGCCTGCGCATCCTCCTGAATGGCGCAATCCACGATTTCCTGCACCGAGCGGTTGTGCCCGAGGTGAATCACCTCCGCGCCGCTGCTCTGAATGATGCGGCGCATGATGTTGATGGCGGCATCGTGCCCGTCGAACAAAGCGGCGGCGGTGACGATGCGAACGTGGTTCTTCGGTTTGTAGGGCGCGGTGGGAGCGGGGTGCATAGATGGGGAGTAGCGCGGACTTTGCAGTCCGCGACCATAAGGGTGAAAAACGTGCACGAAGGTACGAAGAAGCCCCGGCGGGGCCGGTGCGGAGCAACGAAGCCGCTTGGTGAAGCCTTGCTGCCGCTTCGGCCGGCGCATTCAACCAAGCCACCGCGCTGCTTCGGCCAGCTCCGCCCGCAGAACGGTCCAAATGTCTTGTCGATTTTCCTCGCCGGCTTTTTTTGTTACATCGTTTTAGATTTTTCAAATGATGTAACATCCGTTGTTACATCATTTGAAAAATCTAAAACGATGTAACAACTTGCGGGACGGCATTTAGGAGCGGCCTGCCGGCGAAGTCCGGCTTACTGGCGTGTCATTATGCACTTGTCGGGTGCGGAGGCACGAAAAAGCCCCGGCGGGGGCGGCCGGGGCGAGGTGAACTGCTTGTAGCAACATGGCTAATCGATTGTCGGTTTCGCCAGTACCGACGGATTCAACATCTCTTCACGATTGCCAACTTTCAATAAATCAGCAATCGTAGCCTCAACACACTCACGAGTGAGTTCTTTTATAAACAAGTCCGGCGCAACTTGATAAGCGCCCTGCAAGCTCTGATTGTCTCTGATATTTTGAGCTACGACAGTTGCCAAAAAAGCCTAAGTCCAAACATTGATTCCGTAGTGCTGGCCATCTGGTAAATCGACAATGACATTGCATGACTCGTTTTCTCTATCCCAGTCACCACCCGTTGTGAAGGTCTCATTTTCCGGGACCAACTTGGTCGAATAATCTACGTGCTCAAATTCCAGCCAAAGCGTAAAGTCCCGCATCAAGTCAGGTTATAAAAATGTGTTTGGTGCATTGTCAATGCCAACGTAACCCAAGTTGCGGAGCAGCCGCGTAGCGGCGCAAGGTTTGTAGAGAAGCATCGCTACAGAAGCCCAAAGCCGCGTAGCGGCGACAGAAATGGCGAAAAATCTGTCGCCGCTACGCGGCTTTGCCGTTTCAGCTAGCCAAGTGCTACAAATCTGCCGCCGCTACGCGGCTACTCCGTAACTCGGGTTAAAGAAACTCCAAACGCAAACAGCCGGACCGCCTCCCTGGCAGCCCGGCTGTTGCTTCGGCAACAGTTGCCGCCTAAGCGTCGGCCGTTTCCTTTTTGGCTTTGGCCTTCTTCACATCGGGAATCAGGTTGTGCGGGTTGATGACGAACTTCCGGGCCACGCCTTTGTCGAACTCGGCGTAGCCTTTGGGGGCGTCGTCGAGGCTGATGATTTCCACGTTCACGGCCTTGGCAATGTCCACTTTGTCATAGAGAATGGCCTGCATGAGCTGGCGGTTGTAGCTCATCACGGGCGTTTGGCCGGTGTGGAAGGAGTGGCTCTTGGCCCAGCCCAGGCCGAAGCGGATGGACAGGTTGCCGGTTTTGGCAGCCGCTTCCTTCGCGCCGGGGTCGTCGGTCACGTACAGGCCGGGGATGCCGATGGAGCCGCCCGCGCGGGTGATTTCCATGAGCGAGTTGAGCACGGCGGCAGGAACTTCAGTTTTGGCCTGGGCCCCGTGGCCGCTGGCCTCGAAGCCCACGCAGTCGATGGCGCAGTCAATCTCGGGCACGCCCAGGATGTTGGCAATCTGGTCGGCCAGGTTGGCGTCCTCGTTCAAGTCCACCGTCTCGCAGCCGAAGGAACGGGCATGCGCCAAACGCGCCTTGTTCATGTCGCCCACTATTACCACGGCCGCACCCAGCAGGTGCGCCGAAGCGGCGGCGGCCAGGCCCACCGGACCCGCGCCGGCTACATATACGGTAGTGCCCGGCCCCACGCCGGCCTTCACGGCCCCGTGGAAACCCGTCGGGAAAATGTCGCTCAGCATGGTCAGGTCCCGGATTTTCTCCATTGCCTGGTCCTTGTTCGGAAACTTCAGCAGGTTGAAATCGGCGTAGGGCACCATCACGTACTCGGCCTGGCCGCCCACCCAGCCGCCCATGTCCACGTAGCCGTAGGCCCCGCCGGCGCGGCCCTCGTTCACGGTGAGGCAGATGCCGGTTTTCATCTCCTTGCAGGTGCGGCAGCGGCCGCAGGCCACGTTGAACGGCACCGACACGAGGTCGCCCTTTTTCAGGAATTCCACGTCGTCGCCGGCCTCAATTACTTCGCCCGTGATTTCATGGCCCAGCACCAGCCCGGCGGGGGCCGTGGTCCGGCCGCGCACCATGTGCTGGTCCGAGCCGCAGATGTTGGTCGAAACCACTTTCAGAATCACGCCGTGGGTAATTTTCTTGCCCTTGGGGTTTTTCAGCTCGGGAAAATCAATGCTCTGGACCTCGACTTTGCCGGGACCCAGGTACACAACGCCTCTGTTGCTAGCCATAATGCGGGGGATTGATTAAAAGTGGATGGGAAAAGAAAAACGCCATGCCCGGCAGGTGCAGGCATGGCGTTTGGGGTAGGCAGCGGAGGCTGCGCTTCCTAGCGCTTGCCTTCGATGGCCAGCTGGCCGGCTTCGGCCACGGCGTGGTCGTCTTCCACGGTGCTGCCCGATACGCCGATGGCGCCCATCACCAGGCCGCCATCGCCCTTGATGGGGATGCCGCCCGGAAAAGTGATGAGGCCACCATTGGAGTGCTCGATGCCGAAAAGGGAGCCACCCGGCTGCGACAGCCCGCCAATGGCCCCGGTGGGCATGTCGAAGAAGCGGGCCGTTTTGGCTTTACGGATGGAGATATCGAGCGAGCCAAGCCAGGCATCATCCATGCGGATGAAGGCCACGAGGTTGGCCCCGGCGTCGACCACCGCGATGTTCATTTTTACGCCCATGGCCAGGGCTTTTTCGTGCGCAGCCTGCACGGCCGTCTGGGCTTGTTTCAGGGTGATTCCCATAAAGGTGTTTGGAATGAGGTGAAAGATGGTTTGTAAGAAATTGAAGAAGCAACTCCCTCCAGTCTTAAGCGGATTTTGGCCCATTTGGTTGGCCCCGGCGGGGCAATTGCGACAATACCGGACCATTTTGCGAGGATACTACAGGGGCCGGCAAAGCCGGTAAAACCGGCTCAGCGCCCCCAATGCCGGTTTCTTTGCACAGGCGGCCGGGCATAAAAAAAGCCCCGGCAGGCCGGGGCTTTCGTATTTGGTTTGGGATGAGACTAGCCAAACGTGAGCGGCGGGCTCAGGGCCAGCCGCCACACCAGGGCCACCACGATGGCCAGGCCCAGCAGGCCCCAGGCCACGCGCGTGGCTTGGGGACGCTTCACGGTTTCCGAAAATACCTCGTTGAGGCAGCCCAGGGCCAGCGGGGTCACCAGCAAGCCCATCATGGCCAGGTGCAGGGCTTCCTGCACGGTGAGGTAGGGTACTTTGGTGAGGGCAATGAATACGCCGCCCGCCACCCAGGGCACGATGAGCGTGCTCACCACCATGAGCTGGCGCTTATCGTAGCGCATCACCGTGTGCGAGTCGTGGGCCTGCAGAAAGGCAATGGCCCCAAAATACCCCAGGCCCAGCTGCACCAGCCCGGCCAGCAGCGCCAGTATCACGTTCATCACACTGCCAAGGCCCAGGAGCCAGTCGGGCACGTACCAGAAGCCCGAGTGCGTGAACGTATCGGCCAGCAAGGCCCCGAATACGGCGTTGCAGGCGTGGAACGCCACCCACAGCAGCAGCAGCTTGAATTGCCCGCGCCGCGCCCGCTCGCCCCGCCAAAACCAGCGAAATGCCACCAGGCCCAGCACCAGGCACACCACCGGCCCGCTGCCATACACCGCGATGATGGCCGTGCGCCACCACTCGTTGTCGGCCAGGGTGTAGCGAATGGTGCTGGGGTCCCAAATCCCGCGCAGCTGAAAGTGGTGCGAGATGGCTACCTTGGCCAGCTGGTGCAGGCCCCACACCAGATAATAAGCCAGCACGTACAGCGCCGTGCCGTTGGCGGCCACGATGTAGAACTTGCGGCGGTCGGTGTCGGGAGAAGAAGGAGTAGCAGTTTCCGGGTGCATAGGCAGCTTTACTGAAGCGGGCAAAATTGGGGAATCAGCAAAACTAAGCAGCTGGACTGCAATTGCGCGGCCGCCCCGCGCTGGCAGTACGCATTGGGCCCGGACCGGGCCACCCAGGAGGCGTGGGGCCGGATGTGCTGAGGAGTAATTAAAATCATGGAAATGGATGATTATAGTCACCGCATCGGGGTGGCTGCCGGGTGCAACTTGCAGTAGTTGGTAAGCCACCGATTGATACCGTTTCCTGGCCTTTAACTAGCAATTTTATGGTTACGTCCTCGCTGCTGTTTTCCCTGATGCTGGTGCTTGGTCTGCTGGTAATCAGCCTGCGCCAGGGTGCCACTGCCCCGTCCCGGTCCCCGGCCTACTAAGCCGCCGGGCCCGGCCCACTTTCCCGCCTGCGCACCGGGCGCGGCCTGCGTCCGGGCACTCCTTATTGTTTTCGTCTCTTCGCCATGAAAAGCCAACCCGCCACCATCCACATGGATGAGCATTTGGCCGATGCCGACATCACGGCGGCCATCGAGCTGCTGTTTATGCTCAAAAAGGGCGTCACTTCGCACCTGGTAGAGGTGGCCACGCACGAAGGCATCGTGGTCCTCAGCGGCTTCACCGACAACCTGCTGGCGCGGGAGCGGGCGGCCGAGGTGGCCAAAGCCGTGCGCGGCGTGCGTGGTGTGGTGAACGAGTTAATTATCCGCACGCCCGACGTGCCCAACGCCGAGCTGCAGCGCCGGGTGGTGCGGGCCCTGCAAAACGACCCCGCCGTGCGCCGCTACCAGGTGCGCAGCTACGCCAACGACGGCGAAGTTATTCTGGAAGGCAGCGTGCAAACCTGGGCCGAGGAACTGCTGGTGCTGCGGGCCCTGCGCGGCGTGCCCGGCGTGCGCCACCTGCACAACCACCTGGCGGTGCACGGCGGCCCGGTAACGGCGGCCGACGAGGACATTGCCGCCCATATTCAGAATTGCCTGGCCTGGGACCTGCGCGTGAAAAGCCCCCTCGTGGACATTGCCGCCGACCATGGCGCGGTACGCCTGACCGGCACCGTGGGCACGGCGGCCGAGTTCGACCACGTGCTGGCCACCGCCCACCGGGCCGGGG
This sequence comes from Hymenobacter sp., assembly GCA_028288445.1. Classification (GTDB taxonomy): domain Bacteria; phylum Bacteroidota; class Bacteroidia; order Cytophagales; family Hymenobacteraceae; genus Hymenobacter. The sequence continues at coordinate 8,609 of JAQBNT010000037.1, forward strand.
CTACCAGCGTGGATGCCACGCAGCTGCAAGTGGCCCCGTGGGCGCTGGACAAGATGCTGCGCCACCAGCGCTTTGCCCCGAAAGCCGACGAGGACGTGGCCCAGGCCGTGCGCGACGCCCTGCGCTACGACCCGCGCTGCCACCCCGACGCGCCCACCGTGCAGGTCGAGCAAGGCACCGTGACCCTGACCGGCGCGGTGAGCAACCTGCGCGCCCGCCGCGCCGCCGGCCAGGATGCCCGCAACGTGCTGGGCGTGAAAGACGTGCGCAACCAGCTCCAGGTGCACCCCGCCAAGCCCGTGGACGATGACGTGATTCGGCAGCAGGTGAAAGCGGCCCTCGCCGCCGATGCCTACCTCGCCGGCTACAACCTGCTGGTGAGCGTGGAGCACGGCCGGGTGCAGGTGGGCGGCTCCGTCGATTCGCACTTCGACCAGCAGCGCACGGCCGAAGTGGCCAGCGGCATCAAGGGGGTAGTGGAGCTGGAAAACCATGTGCGCGTGGTCCCAACGCCGCCGCAGCCCGGCGATGATGACGACGACGCGGCCGACCTGGAAGGCCCCGCCGCCGACCTGGCCCTGGAGCAGCGCATCCGGCTGCATTTCTACTGGTCGGCGCTGCTGCACGACCAGGAAATTGAGGTGCGCGTGGCCAACGGCCGCGCCACCCTAACCGGCACCGTGGATACGTGGCTGGAGCGGCAGCACGCCGCCGCTGATGCCCGCGACTGCGGAGCCCGCGAGGTAAACAACCACTTACGGCCGCTGCACTGATGGTGGTGAGCTGCTTATAAATCTATAACACCCATGATGATACAACTACGGCTTGATAGTCAAGTTGCTAATAAACCTTAGTTTGAATTATGACCCAGCCCACCCCAAAAACCGCTTTCCCGTCCATTTCTCAGTCCCCGCTCACTGCTGAATCACCTGCTGCCGGCCGCACCGCCTTCCCGTACCATCCGGCCCCGGAGCGCTACTGGGAGCCTCGCCTCCTGACCGAATTCGACTACCGCCTCGACGATACGCTGACCGAGGAGGCCGGCATGGCCCGCAACCCGGGCGCGCTGGGCGCTTACGCCGGCTCGTTTTAATATGAGGTAGCCGGTGGTGATGAAGCTGTTGAGGAAACCCAAAGTTTGTCATCCTGAGCGCAGCGAAGGATGACAAACGCTCCGGACTTCTAAACCGCATCACTATTTCATCCTGCAATGAAAACCGCCCGGAAACTCTCCTTCATTGTCCTGACCAGCTTTTACCCCGAAGCCCAGCGCGCCGTGCTCTACGCCGACGAGCTGGCCGGTGGCGTAGGCGGCCGCCTGCTGCTGCTGCACGCCAACCGCATTTCCTTCTTCGACCCCTACATTTTCACGGGGGAAAGCTGGCGGCGGCAGGAACTGGCCGATGAGCCGGGCATCAAGGCCATGCTCACCCACCTGGCCGCGCAGCTCCACACGCCGGCCACGGTAGAGCTCATCACCGACCTGCTGCCCACGGCGGCCCAGGCCCTCACCCGGCAGCACAACCCGGCGCTGTTCGTGGTAGGCCGGCCCGCCGCTGAGGCTGCCACCCCCGACCAAGTGAGCCTGATGCTGCTGGAGCTGCTGCGCGCCGTGCAGCTGCCGCTGCTGCTGGTGCCCCAGCGCACGGCCGCCGCCACGCCGCCCCGGCGCGTGCTCATCGCCGCCGACAGCGAGCCGTTTGCCCTGCCCGCGGCCATCGAGGGCGTGAAGCAGCTGCTGCACCAGCTGGCGCCCCACGTCACCATCGTGCACGTATCGGGCATCGAAGACGACGAGAACTGCGCCCGCGCCCGGCACGCCGTGGAGCTGAGCGGCCTGACCACGGACTTGCCCGACGTAGAGCCACGCGGCTACCAGTACGACCGCCCGGCCGATGGCATTTTGGCCGCCATCGAGGACACGGGGGCCGACCTGGTGGTGCTGCTGGCCCGCCAGCGCAGCTACCTCGGCGAGCTGTTTCATCACAGCGTGACGGCCGAGGTGCTGCGCCGCAGCCCCGTGCCCGTGCTGGCCGTGCCCGCCGCCGAGCCCCCGGCCGCCCACCGCCGGCAGGCCCACCACGCGGCCGATAATGTGCTGGCTTAGCGAATGGGAAGGGGGTAGTGGCGTGTCTTTTTGATTTTTGTACGTGATACTGGGCTGTGGCTGGTATCAGTAGCTTTCCTTCCCATTGCCGTCGTCATGCCCGCGCTCATCGAACTGCCGCCGCCACCGGCAAGTGCTGCCCGCGTGGTGGGCCTCACCGAAGCAGAGGCCCGGGCGCGGCTCCGGCACTATGGACCCAACGCCGTGGAGCCCGTGGTGCCCGACCGCTGGTGGCAGGTGCTGCTGCGCCAGTTGCGCAGCCTGATTGTGCTGGTGCTGGGCGGGGCGGCGGCGTTTTCGTTTGCCTTCCAGGACCACGCCGAGGGCCTGGCCATCCTGGCCGTCATTGCCCTCAATGCCGGCATTGGCTTCTGGCTGGAATGGAATGCCCAGGCCTCGATGGCCGCGCTGCGCCGCCTGGGCCTTACCACGGCCCGCGTGCTGCGCGACGGCCGCGTGTGCGCCGTGCCCACCCACCACGTCACCATCGGCGATGTGCTGCTGGTGGAAGCCGGCGAGGTGGTGGCGGCCGACGCCGCGCTGTTTGAAGCCCAGCAGCTCCAGGTGAACGAGTCGGCACTTACCGGCGAGTCGATGCCCGCTGGCAAAGTGGTGGACCCGGCCATTGGCGACGAGTGCGCTATCCAAGCCGCTGATAAATCCCCGGAATCGACCAGCCAGCTGTTCAAGGGCACGGCCGTGGTCAATGGCACGGGCCGGGCCTACGTCACGGGCGTGGGCAGTGGCACGCAGCTGGGCGAAATCACGCAGCTGGTGCAGCACGCCGCCCGCTCGGCCACGCCGCTCGAAGCCAAGCTTGACCGCCTGGCCCGGCAGCTGGTATACATCACGGTGGCGCTGGCGGCCGGCTACGTGGCCCTGGGGCTGCTGAAGGGCCAGCCGGTGTTCGGCCTGCTGAAAATTGCCATTGTGCTGGCCGTGGCGGCCATTCCCGAGGGCATGTCGATTGTGGCCACGCTGGCCCTGGCCTTCGGCATGATGCGCCTGGCCCGCCACAACGTGCTGGTGAAGCGCCTGGCCGCCGTGGAAACCCTGGGCAGCACCGACGTCATTTTTACCGATAAAACCGGCACCCTCACCCAGAACCAGATGGCCGTGCAAACCGTGTGGCTGCCCGAGGGCCAGCTCCGGTTTCCGCTGCCCGATGCGGCCGATGCGGCCGATGCGACCGGCCAGCCGGCGGCGCTCACGGGCGAGGCCTACCAGCTGCTGCTGCGGGTGGCCGTGTTGTGCAACAACGCCACCTACTCGCCGGCCGCCGCCGCCGACGCCCTCGGCGACCCGCTCGAAGTGGCGCTGCTGGCCCTGGCCCACGGCGGGTCGTTTGATGTGCCGGCGGCCCAGGCCCACCTGCGCCTGGCCGAGCAGCCCTTCAACTCCGACACCCGCCTCATGGCCACCCTGCACCGCCAGCCCGATGGCCGCGCCTGGGTAGCCGTGAAGGGCGCCGCCGAGGCCGTGCTCCAGCATTGCACCGGGCAGCAGTTGGCCAGAGGAGCCCAGCCCATTGGCCCAGCCGAGCAGACCGAATGGCTGAACCGCGCCAACGCGCTGGCCGAAACCGGCCTGCGCGTGCTGGCCCTGGCCTACCGCGAGCTGCCCGCTGAGCATGAGCACAAGCACCAGCCCGGCTGGGCCGACGAGCTGACCTGGCTGGGCCTAGTGGCCTTCCTCGACCCGCCGCGCCGCGAAGTGGTGCCCGCCCTCGAAGCCTGCCAGCGCGCCGGCATCCGGGTGCTGATGGTGACCGGCGACCACCCCGCCACGGCCCGCACCGTGGCCCATCAGGTACACTTGGTAAAGGATTCGGACACGACTGTGGTGACGGGCGACGAGCTGGAAAGCCTGCTCACGCGCCCCAACGGCGAGGGCCGCCACCGCTTGTGGCAGGCCAGCGTATTTGCCCGCGTGAGCCCGGCCCAGAAGCTGGACCTCATCAGCCTCTACCAGCAGGGCGGCCACGTGGTGGCCATGACCGGCGATGGCGTGAACGACGCCCCGGCCCTCAAAAAAGCCGACATCGGTGTGGCCATGGGGCAGCGCGGAACCCAGGTAGCCAGCGAGGCCGCTGCCCTGGTGCTGCGCGACGACTCGTTTGCCTCCATCGTGGTGGCCGTCGAGCAGGGGCGCATCATCTTCACCAACATCCGGCGCTTCGTGCTCTACCTGGTGTCGTGCAACCTGAGCGAAATCCTGGTGGTGACGGCCGCCGGCCTGCTGGGCCACGGCGCGGGCCTGCTGCCCCTCCAAATCCTGTTTCTGAACCTGCTCACCGACGTGTTTCCGGCCCTGGCGCTGGGGGTGGGCAAGGGCAGCCCCCGCGTGATGCAACACCCCCCGCAGGACCCGCAGGGCCCCATCATGCGCCCCGGAGACTGGCGCCTGGCTGTTGCTTACGCCGCGCTCATGACCGTGGCCCTGCTCGGGGCCGACTACCTGGCCCGGTACCGGCTGGGCCTAACCCCGGCCGCCGCCAATGCTGTGTTGTTTTTCGGGCTGTCCGCCGCCCAACTGGTGCATGTCTTCAATATGGCAGGTGGGCGCACCTCACTGAAAAACAACGACATTCTGCGCAACCGCTACGTGTGGCTGGCGCTGGCGCTATGCGCTGGGCTGATAATTCTGGCGTATGTGCAGCCGCTGCTGCACCGCCTGCTGGGGCTGCAAAAGCTCACGCCGGTGGCCCTGCTGCTCATTGCCGGGCCAGCAGTGATAACACTGGTGTTTGGCCAGCTGCTGGGTCGATTGATGGCGGGCAAGCGACCGGCCAGTACAACGCAGGCCGTCGGCTGAGCAGGGGAGAGGCCCGATTCGCAGGGGCGGGCGAAGATGACGGATTGGTTGTCGGCAATGATATAATTCATGCGCCGGGTTGATAATGCTTATGGAGCCGGGCAGAGGAGTTTCCGAAATTGAAGACAACTCGCAAAAGCTATTCCGGGCAAGTAGAGTGCTTTGGGGTAGTGTTTTAAGCTGAAGTATTCAAGGATTTTAAAAGACTGTTGAGTTGATTCAAAAAACCTGTCATCCTGAGCATTCTGCGATTCAAGCAGAGACGAAGGATGACAGAAGCTTAAAGAACCGAATTGCCAAACAGCCTCTACGTGTCAACCTAAACTCCCCCGCAGGGGCAAGCCTGCCCCGCCGTATTCGTTTGCGCTCCCCACCTGGCTCAGTGCCGGAACCGGCGGGGCGGCGCCCATCAATTCCTTCCGGCTTCCCACTATGCAACCAACGTTCGTCGTTCTCTCCGACCTGAACAGCGCCACCGATGCGGTGCTGGGCTACACCAGCCAGCTGGCCACGCAGCTGCCGGAAGGCCACCTCGTGCTCATGCACGTATTTCAGGACCCGCTGCTGTTCCCCGAGTCGGCCCTGATGGTGCCCGTGACCACGCCCAGCCGCCACGCGGTGATGGCCAACCTGGCCCAGCGCGCCGACCACCTGCCCGTGCCCGCCGAGCCGGAGGTAACCATCGACACCCTGGGCCTGGCCCTGGCCGATGCCGTGCAGCGCCACCACCCGCTGCTGCTGGCCGCCGGCCGCGAGCAGCCCACCAACCTCATTGACCGCGTGCTCAGCAACATGGCGCTGCCCGTGTTGCAGGGCGCGCATTACCCGCTGCTGCTGGTGCCCGAGGAATGCCACGACCCCGAGCTGCCCCGCCGCGTGGTGGTGGCCGCCGATGACCAGCCCTTCTGGCTGACGCCTCCGTCGCTGGCCCTGGCCGACCTATTTGAGGCCCTGAACCCCACCACCACGGTGGTGCACGTAGCCGCCGCCTACGGCCCTTCCAAAGCCGACATCGGCCTCGATTCGGTGCGGCGCACGGGCCTGTTTGGGCCTATCGACAACAACAGCCTCTACGAAGTGCGGGAAGAAGCTCCCGCCGACGGCATCCTGCACGCCGCCGCCGAAGTCAATGCCCAACTCATCGTGGTGATGGCCCGGCCGCATACCCTGCTCGGGGACTTTTTCCACCGCAGCGTGACGGCGCAGCTGCTGCACCGCAGTCCCGTGCCGGTGCTGGTGCTGCCCACCACCGACTGAGCCGGCTGACCGGCCTCGCTCGCTAATCCCCTCGCCAGCTCTTGCCCATGACTCCCGCACTCACGACCACCGCCGTGCCCCAGGCCACCCGCCTGGCCCGGCTGCATCGCTACTGGCTGGCTACCAATTACCTCGGGGCGGCCCAGTTGTATTTGCGCGACAACTTCCTGCTGGAGCGGCCCTTGCAGGCCGCCGACATCAAGCCGCGCCTGCTGGGCCATTGGGGCACGCAGCCGGGCCTGAACCTGGTGTACGCCCACCTCAACCGCCTGGTGCAGGACACCGACGCCGGCGTGCTGCTGGTGACGGGGCCGGGCCACGGCGCGCCCGCCATTCTGGCCAACCTGTTTCTGGAAGGCACGCTGGGCGAAGTGGACCCGCAATACCCCCTCCACCGCACCGGCCTGGAGCAGCTCATTCGGCAGTTTTCGTGGCCCGGCGGCCTGCCCGGCCACCTGGGGCCCGGCACCCCTGGCCAGATTCAGGAGGGCGGCGAGCTGGGCTACTGCCTGGCCCACGCCTACGGTGCGGCCCTCGACAACCCCGACCTCCTCGTGGCCTGCGTGGTGGGCGACGGCGAAGCCGAAACCGGCCCGCTGGCCGCCGCCTGGCATTCCAATAAGTACCTGAACCCGGCCACTTCGGGCGCAGTGCTGCCCATTCTGCACGTCAATGGCTACAAGCTGTCGGGCCCCAGCATTTTTGGGCGGATGAGCGACGAGGAGTTGCGCCACCTGTTTACCGGCTACGGCTACCAGGTGCGGTTTGTGAGCGGCAGCGAGCCCCACCAGGTGCACGCCGCCATGTGGCAGGCCCTGGACTGGGCGCACGCCGAAATCTGCGGCATTCAGGAGCACGCCCGGCTGGGGCTGCTTGATGGGGTGCCCGCCTGGCCCATGCTCATCCTGCAAACCCCCAAGGGCTGGACCTGCCCACTCACGGTGGACGGTCAGGCCGTCGAAAACACCTCTCACGCCCACCAGCTGCCCGTGGCCGACCCGGCCACCCAGCCCCGCCAGCTGGCCGCCCTCGAAACCTGGCTGCGCAGCTACCGCCCGCAGGACCTGTGCCGCCCCCTCACCGGTGCCCTGTGCGAGGAGCTGCTGAGCGGCTGCCCCACCGGCGAGCACCGCCTCGGGCTGAATCCGCACGCCAACGGCGGCCAGCTGCTGGTGCCCCTCAAGCTGCCCAATCTTTGCGATTATGGGGTGATGGTGCCGTCGCCGGGCGGCGCGACGGCGGCGGCTACCCACAAGCTGGCCTCCTTCCTGCGCGACGTATTCCGGCGCAACGAGGACGCCCGCAACTTCCGCGTGGTCTGCCCCGACGAAACCGCCTCCAACCGCATGGCACCGCTTTTTGAGGTCACTCAGCGGGCTTGGTTGGGCTCATTGCACGAAACCGACGAGTGCCTGGGCCCCGAGGGTCGCGTGATGGAAGTCCTGAGCGAGCACACCTGCCAGGGCTGGCTCGAAGGCTACCTGCTCACGGGGCGGCACGGAGTTTTCTGCTGCAGTGAAGCCTTCATTTCCTTGGTCGATACCATGCTGAGCCAGTATGCCAACTGGCTGAAAGCAAGCCAGGAGGTGCCCTGGCGGCAGCCGCTGGCCTCGCTCAACTACCTGCTTACCTCACACGTATGGCGGCCGGACCACAATGGCCACCCGGTGCCCAGCTTTCTCAACGCGGTGGCGGCCGTGAAAAGCGTGGCGCGGGTATACCTGCCGCCCGATGCCAACTCCCTGCTCGCCGTGCTGGACTGCTGCCTCCGCAGCCGCGACGCCATCAACCTGATAGTGGCCTCCCAGGCCCCGCAGCCCCAATGGCTGGGCATCGAAGCCGCCCGCGACCATTGCAAACGGGGCATTTCGGCCTGGCACTGGGCCGGCCATGAAAGCAGCAGCGACTCCCATCCGCACCCCGACCTGGTGCTGGCCTGCGCCGGCGAGGTGCCTACCACCGAAACCATCGCCGCCGCCGCTCTCCTCCGGCAGCACCTGCCCACACTCCGCCTGCGCGTGGTGAACGTGGTGGATTTGCTGGCCCTGATGGCCCCCGACGCCCACCCGCCCGGCCTGCCGGAAGCCGCATTCCTGGGCCTGTTCTCGGCCGATGCCCCGGTGATTTTCGCCTTCCACGGCTACCCCGCACTCATTCATGAGCTGCTGCACCACCGGCCCGGCCCGGCCCGCTTCCATGTGCGCGGCTACCTGGGAGAAGGACACACCACCACCACGCCCTTCGATACGCTGGTGCTCAATAATATGAGCCGCTACCAACTGGTAATGGCTGCCCTCGACCGCATCACGCCCCAACCCAACGGCCCGGCCCTGGCCCAGTTCTGCCAGCAAAAGCTCACTGAGCACGCCGCCTACATCCGCGAGCACGGAGTTGACATGCCGGAAATGCGGTGCGAATAGGGTTTAGACCTTATGAATAGAACGGTCATGCTGAGCGCAGCCGAAGCATCTGTACCGCAATAGTAAATCCAATCGAAAGGGATTAGTTACGCGGTAGAGATGCTTCGGCTGCGCTCAGCATGACCGTTCTGTTTCGGGTGAAATCTCCCGCCGCCTATGCTCACGGTGCAGCCGTGCGTGTTTTATCCTTCCTGGCCTGCTTGCGGAAATACCCGCGCAGCAGAAAATTGTGCTTCAGCGCATCCATGTTCTGGCTGAAGCCGGCCGTGCCCAGCTCCACGTTGCGCAAGCTTTGGCGCAGGTTGCGGCCCATGGCCGTGTCGGCCAGCAAAGTATTGAGGGGACCATTGGGGGTTTGAATCTGGCGTTTGAGACCGGCCAGGGTGTGGGCCAGGGTATCGGAAGTGCTGGCCAACTGGCGCGTGGCGTGGCGCATGCGGCCGGCAAAAGCCGTATCGGTGAGCAGGTAGCCGGCTGGCCCGCGCCCCTGGCGCAGCCCGTGCGTGAGCTGCTGCATATCGGTGGCCGAGCCTTGCAGTAGGGCCGTGGCCGCCGCCAGGTTTTGCAGGCTGCGGTGCATTTCCAGGGCCAGGCGCTGGTCGCTCAGTAGTTGCCAGAACGCGTCGCTGCTGTTGAGCTTGTGGGTAATCTCGCGCAGGTCTTTGGTGATGCCCACCAGGTTTTTGTTTGATACGTTGAGTGTGCCCAGCATGGCATCCAAGGCCAGCGGGGCGGTGGTGCGCAGCACGTCGCCGCTTTCGATGGCCGGGGCCGGGGTGGGCACGGCTTTCAGATTAATGATGGTGTTGCCCACCAGCCCATCGGTGCCGATGGAGGCGATGGCGTTTTTCTTCACGTAGGGCTGCACCGCACGGTCCAGGCTCAGGCCCACGCGCACGGTGCTGTCGTTCACAATGCGGATGTCCTTCACCGTGCCCACGCTGATGCCGCCCAGGCGCACATTATTGCCCGTGAGCAGGCCCGACACGTTCCGGAAATCGGCCTGCACTTCCAGCGATGAGCCAAACAAATTCTGCTTGCGGCCCAGCATGAACAGCACGGCCACCAGGCAGCCCAGCCCGACGAGCACAAACAAGCCCAGGCGGAAATAAGTACTGGCGGGACGCTGGGGCATGACGGGAGGAGGTTAAATAAAAGGTTGATTATTCGGAGAAAAACTCGTGGATGGCCGGGTCGGTACTGGCCTTTAGTTCGGCGTAAGTACCCAGTGCGTAGCAGCGGCCTTCTACCAGCAGGGCTACGCGGTTGGCGGTGAGGCGCACGCAGTTCATGTCGTGCGAGATGATGACTGAGGACGTGCCGTATTTCTGCTGCACTTCCCGGATGAGCTGGTCGATTTCGCGGGCCGTCACGGGGTCGAGGCCGGTGGTGGGCTCGTCGTAGAGAATGATGTCGGGCTGCAGGATGAGGGTTCGGGCCAGCGCGATGCGCTTACGCATGCCCCCCGACAGCTCGGCCGGCATCATATCAATGGTGTGGCCCAGGCCCACATCCTCAAGGGCCTGGCGCACCAGCTCGTCTTCCTCGCCGGGGCTGTGCGTGAGCCAGTGCCGCCGTAGCGGGAACAGCAGGTTTTCGCGCACCGTCATCGAGTCGTACAAGGCATTGCTCTGGAACAGAAAGCCCACCTTGGCTCGCAGCTGGTCGAGGGCGGTGTGGTCCAGCGTGGCCACGTCCTGGCCCAGCACCCGGATGGTGCCCGCATCTACCGGCATCAGGCCGATGATGCACTTAATCAGCACCGACTTGCCCGCGCCCGACTTGCCCAGCACTACCACGTTTTCGCCCCGACGCACGTCCAGCGAGAAGTTGCGCAGCACCTGGTTGGTGCCAAACGCCTTGCTGACGTTGGCCACCGTGAGCACGATTTCGGCAGGGGCGGGGGCCGGCGCGGGCGCGGCCACGGGAGCAGGGGCGGGCAGCATCGGGAGCGGTTAGTTGAGGCCCAGCAGGCCGGTGGTTTGCACGGCCAGCAAATCGAGAATGAAGATGACCAGCGACGAGGCCACCACCGCCGAGTTGGCGGCCTGGCCCACGCCTTCGGTGCCCTTTTCGGCATAATAGCCTTTGTAGCAACCAATAATGCCCACGGCAAAGCCAAAAAAGAAGGTTTTGATAACCGCCGGCACCACATCGCCAAAGGTCAGCGCCGACACAACGTTGTTGGTGAACAGGGCCAGGCTGGTCACGCCCTTCAGGTTGATGGCGAGAAACGACGCAAACAGCCCAATGGCATCGGACAGAATGGTGAGCACCGGCAGCATGAGCGTAGTGGCCAGCACCCGCGTGGCCACCAGGTACTTAAACGGGTTGGTACCCGAAACTTCCATGGCATCAATCTGCTCGGTCACCCGCATCGAGCCCAGCTCGGCCCCGATGCTGGACCCGATTTTACCCGCGAAAATCAGGGCCGTGATAATCGGCCCCATCTCGCGGATGATGGTGAGGCCCACCATGGTCGGAATCCACGACTCGGCCCCGAACTGGGCCATGGTGGGCCGGCTTTGCAGCGTGAGCACCATGCCCATGATGAACCCCGTGATGCCCACCAGCGGCAGCGACTGGTAGCCCACCACAAAGCACTGGTGCAGCAACTCCTGCACCTCGTAGCGCGGCCGAAAACCCTCCTGAAAAAACCGCCCGGCAAACCGGGTAATGGCGCCGGTTTCGGCAACGGTGGTACTGGTGGCCATGGGGCAGCGGCGGTGAGTGGGAGTGGGGCGCAATGCGCCGAATGTAGTGGCGGAAACTCTCTGCAAGGTGACAGTCAAACGAGGCTGAAACCCATGTGCAAAGTCATGGTACCGATTGATTTATGTCATGGATTGCCCGGGCCGATGCTGAGAAATTTGGGTGTCTGTTGGCGGCGCTGGTGGCCGGCCTCCCAGCCAGCCGCCCGCTTCCGGAGACAACGCTTTTTTAGTTACGGGTTTTGAATATCAACCTGCTCAAATCCAGTTCGATGCGGGGCATAAGTCGACCACGCTTTCCAAACCCCGGCTGCCTCCGGGCCAGTCGGGCTACTCAACGTTCCCTTTTTATTCACCCCAAACCCTTAAAACGTCATGAGCAACATTCAAAAATCGCAGGATTCTTTTTTTGACGTGATGCCTGCCCGCTTCAGCACCCTGCTCGACCGGTTTTTTGACGATAACATGCCCATGCGGGGCCAGATGAACCGGTTCTTCCCCAAAGTCGACACCTATGAAACGGATTCGAGCTACGACATCGACGCGGCCCTGCCCGGCATGAAGGAAGAAGACATTAACGTAAGCCTAGACCAGGGCCGCCTCACGATTGCGGGCGAGCGCAAGTTTGAGAACGAGCGCAACGACCGCCGCTACCACGTCATCGAAAGCTCCTACGGCTCCTTCATGCGCACCTTCCAGTTGCCCGATGCCGCCGACGCCGCCAAGATTGACGCCAGCTTCCACAACGGCGTGCTGCACGTGCACGTGCCCAAAGGCGCGCCCAAAACCACCCAGCAGCGCATCCCCGTGCACAACGGCCAGGGTAAGACCGCTGACCAGGGCCAAAACGCTAAAAAGTAAGGCCGGGCCGCTCCACTCGCCGGTTGCGTCCAACTGCCGCTACGAATGAGTGGCTGGCGGCTGGACGCAACCAGCGGGCGGCGGGCAGCCAGTCCAAATTACCCTTATCAATGGGGCTGAATGATTTATATCAGTCAATTGGATGATTATTGCCATGGGAATTGCAGGTAGAAACGGCCAAATTTGCGAGCTTACCATCTGATTGTTAAATCATGACCGCGTACCTCCCTTCTGATTTGGCTACTCCTTCGCAACGGCATCGCTTCGTCGAACTATTTGCGGCCCGCATTGCCGAAGACGAGTTGCTGGGGCCGGTTTTCGGGCACGCGGGGCGCGTCTCCCGGGGCGAGTATGCTTGGTGGGAGCAGGCCCTGACCGGCATGCGCTACTACGGCCGCCTCCTGGCCGATACCGCCGCTCAGCTGCCGTGCAACACCTATTTTGAGCGCTGGTGCGCAGTGCTGGAAAGCACCTTCCGGCAGTATTTCCACGGCCCCGGCGCGGCCGAGGCCCAGGCCTGTGTGCGCAACGTGGCCACCATGCTGGGGCACTGGCACCTGGCCCGGCAGCGGCACCCTGCCCTGGCCCAGCCTAGTCATACAGGGTCGAAATCTCAATTAGCCGCCTGATATCCAGGATGGTGATGCTGCTGCCTTTGGTGCTCAGCACGCCTTCGGCCTTCAATTCGGCCATGAACCGGCTTGCGGTTTCGCGCACGGTGCCCACCAGCGCGGCCAAGTCATCGCGCGAAATTGTGAAGCTGGGCGGCGCATCCGGTGGCTGCTGATACACCCGCAGCAGCAGGAGCAGGGCCTCGGCCAGGCGCTCGCGCACGGGCTTGTAGGCCAGGTGCAGCATTCGCTCCTCGGTTTCGGCCAGCTCATTGGCCATCAGCTTCATCAGCGAAGTGGCAAAGCCATGATTGTGCTCGATGAGCTGAAAAAACACCGATTTGGGAATAAAGCACACCTCGGCCTCATCCAGGGCCAGCGCATTGGCAATGTGCCCACTACCGGCCAGCAGCCCCCGGTAGCCCATAATGTCGCCGGCCTTGGCCAGGCGGATGATTTGCTCCTTGCCATCGCCGCCCACTTTCGTTACCTTAAAATGGCCGGAACTGACGCTGTACAGCCCCGCCGCGTGGTCGCCTTCCCGAAACAGTATCTGCCCGCGCTGGTAGTGCTGAAACGTTTTTGCTGCGTCAATCAGCGCCATGTGCTGGCTGCTGGCCAGCAGGGTATCGGCCCAGTTGCGGCACTCCGGGGTGTTGGGGGGAATGAATGACTTCACGATACAGTTTGTATAATTATAAATGCAATATATATTATTTTTACTATAATTATAAAACAATGGCATTTAACCACCTGATGTTAGGTAGGCAGAACACCATATAGAGCATTTTCGGCGTCAGTGGAAGTAGGGGCGGGGCTTGCCCCCGCCCGGACGTTCGCATCGTTTCAGCGATTCTGTTCAACGACGGGCGGGGACAAGCCCCGCCCCTACATTATTCGAGCGGTAGTCCAGTAAGGGCAGTATCACCGGCTCCCTTCACCGGTGCCCTATGGCGCTGGCTGAGGCTTGCCTGGGCGTTGCTTTGGGCCGCGGCCTGCATATTGAGCAGCTGTCGGCGCAGGGTGGCGTCCTGCCCATACACGTCGGGGTAGAAGCGCAGCCGGCCCGCCGCCACCGCGCAGGTGGCGTAGCGCACGTGCAGCGGCAGCGGGCGCTTTAGGAAAATGGTGCGCGGCTGCGGGTTGGCTTCACACTGGGCCTCGGTGGGCAGGGCGGCGCTGGTGCTGTCGGGCCCCAGCAGGTAGGCCGCCAGGTGCATGGGGCGCTCCAGGTTCATGCAGCCCTCTTCCAGTGCCCGGTAGGCATGTCCAAACTGCTTGGGCTCGGGCGCATCGCTCAGGTACAGGCCGTAGGGGTTGGGGAAGCGGAAGATGATGTTGCCCAGCAGGTTGCCGCAGCCCGCGCTCTGGCGGATGGTGTACGGAAAATTCTGGGCTGTAATGGCTTGCCAGTTTACCGTGGCTGGGTTCACGGGCCGGCCCTGGGCATCGAACAGGCGGTAGTTGTTGTTGGCCAGGAAATCCTGCTCCGGCGAGTACTTGGCGTTGACTTTCAGGTAAGGCAGAATGTGGCGCACCGCTACGCTGCGGGGCACGTTCCACTCGGGCGCAATCGTGAAGGACGTAACCCGGCTGTTTAAAGTAGGAGTAGGCTGGCCCGGCCGCCCAATAATAACGCGTTGGCTGAGCCGCACCCGGCCTTGGCGCACCACCTCCAGCCGATAAGCCGGTAGGTTCACCAGCAGGTACTCGCTCTCGGGGATGGCCGCCCAGCGCCACCGCTCCAGCGTCAGGGCCATTTGCTGAGCGCGCCGGTTGTGGGCCGATGCATTGCGCCCGGCGGGCTGCCGCCGCCAGCGGGCCAGCGCCTGCTGAAGCTCCCGGTACTCGCGCTGCGGCGGCTGGCAGCGCAGCAAGGCCGCTTCAAAGCCGGGCGCGGCCAGGGCCCGGGCCACCCAGGCCGCCGGCACAAACGGAGCGCCGGCTTTTTCCAGCGGCGAAGGCGTGAACGCGTGCAGTTGCCCCCGCCGCAAATGCCGCGCAAACTGCACCACGCCATCGGTCAGCAGCACGTCGAATCGGGCCAGCCGGGCCGCCTGTCCACCCGCCCCGGCCGGCTGCGCCAATGAATCGGCCAGCGCCTTGAGTTGCGGCACGTGGTAGAGCGCGGGCAGCAGGCCGTAGTCGCCGGCCTGGGCCAGCAGCGCCAGGGCCGCCCGGCCTTTTGCCCCGGCCCCGGCTCCTTCGCACCACGCGGCTGAGTAAGTACGCTTGGCATAGAACGCTTGCACTGCTGCTCCATCGGCCAATGCCAGCGGCAGCACCTGCCCGGCCGCTGGCCCAGCGAGCAGACTACGAATGCAGCTGGTCAGCGAGTCGACGGGGTAATTATTTGACGGGCCGCCGCGTGCGGCTGGCCGGTCAGCGCTGGTCAGGCCGAAAAGCATGGTCGTCAGCGAAGCCGCAAGCAGCATAAACTTTAACGGACGCATATTCAGGGCTGTAGGGTGAGAGAAACCATCGTGTAAAGGTGGCCGTCCTGCCCTCGCAGTCCTGTGATAAAGGTCATGGCAACGGCTGAAATTTCTCATCTGAACAGATGGACCGCGCCGCGCAAAATCCCGGTTTCAAAATGCACGTCGCGCCCCGCTGCGGCATTAGAATTCACCCTCCACCATGCCAATTCGCGCAGACTAGTTATTCTGGTCGTAATTTGCAGGCTCAAGCTGGTGAAACGGGTACTAGGGGAATGCGAGGCCGGGCATCGGCCAGCCCAGTTCCCCGTATTCCAACCGCCCTGCCAGCAGCCCAGAAGAAGAAATATCTGTGAAGAACATCCGCAACTTTTGCATCATTGCCCACATCGACCACGGCAAAAGCACCCTGGCCGACCGTTTGCTGGAATTCACCAGCACCGTGGCCAAGCGCGACATGCAGGCCCAGCTGCTCGATAACATGGACCTGGAGCGCGAGCGCGGCATCACCATCAAGAGCCACGCCATCCAGATGCAGTACCCCTACAAAGGGGAAATGTACACGCTGAACCTGATTGACACCCCCGGCCACGTCGATTTTAGCTACGAAGTAAGCCGCAGCATCGCCGCCTGCGAAGGCGCCCTGCTGATTGTGGATGCCTCCCAGGGCATCGAAGCCCAGACGATTTCCAACCTCTACCTCGCCATCGGGGCCGACCTGGAAATTATCCCGGTATTGAATAAAATCGACCTCCCGCACGCCATGCCAGAGGAAGTGACCGACGAAATCGTGGACCTAATCGGCTGCGAGCCCGGCGATATCCTGCACGCCTCCGGCAAAACCGGCATCGGCATCGAAGCCATTCTCAACGCCATCTGCGACCGCATCCCAGCCCCGAAAGGCGACCCGGAAGCCCCGTTGCAAGCGCTGATTTTTGATTCCGTCTTCAATTCCTACCGCGGTATTGAAGTCCTGTTCCGCATCAAAAACGGCACCATGCGCAAAGGCGACAAGGTGAAGTTTATGGCCACGGGCAAGGAGTACGGGGCCGACGAAATCGGCATCCTGGGCCTGAATCAGGAGCCGCGCACTGAAATGAGCGCCGGCAACGTGGGCTACCTCATCTCGGGCATCAAAGAGGCCCGTGAGGTGAAAGTAGGCGACACCATCACCCACGTCAACCGGCCCACCCCGGACGCTATCCAAGGCTTTGCCGATGTGAAGCCGATGGTATTCGCCGGCATTTACCCCGTCGAAACCACCGAGTACGAAGAGCTGCGCTCCAGCATGGAAAAGCTGCAACTCAACGACGCCTCGCTGGTCTGGGAGCCCGAAACGTCGGTGGCGCTGGGCTTCGGCTTCCGCTGCGGCTTCCTCGGCATGCTGCACATGGAAATCGTGCAGGAGCGCCTGGAGCGCGAGTTCAACATGACGGTCATCACCACCGTGCCCAGCGTGCAGTTCCACGCCATCGGTACCAAAGACCAGCTGCTGACCATCAACGCGCCGTCGGAAATGCCGGAGCCCAACCTCATCAAGCTGATTGAAGAGCCGTTCATCAAGGCGCAGATTATCACCGCTTCGGAGTACGTAGGTCCCATCATCACGCTGTGCATGGACAAGCGCGGCATCATCAAGGGCCAGTCGTACCTCACTTCCGAGCGGGTAGAAATGACCTTCGAATTGCCCTTGTCCGAAATTGTATTCGACTTCTTTGACAAGCTGAAAACCATCAGTCGCGGCTATGCTTCGCTTGATTACGAGCTGATTGGCTTCCGCGAAGCCGACATGGTGAAGCTCGATGTGATGCTGAACGGCGAAAAAGTCGATGCCCTCTCCGCCATTGTGCACCGTTCCAAGAGCTACGAGTGGGGCAAGCGCCTCTGCGAGAAGCTGCGCGAACTGCTGCCCCGCCAGATGTTTGACATCGCCATCCAGGCCTCCATTGGCCAGAAAATCATCGCCCGTGAAACCGTCAAAGCCCTGCGCAAAAACGTAATTGCCAAGTGCTACGGCGGCGACATCAGCCGGAAGCGCAAGCTGCTCGAAAAGCAGAAAGAAGGCAAGAAACGGATGCGCTCCGTGGGCTCCGTCGAAATCCCGCAAGAAGCCTTTCTGGCGGTGCTTAAAATTGATTGATTTGAAAAAGGCGGCTTTCGGGCCGCCTTTTTTATTGTCATGCTGACGAAGGAAGCATCTTATCACGGCTGCTTTCGTCGGATTTGAAATCACTGCGGCGCAAGGCGTGAAAAGGTCCTTCGCTGCACTCAGGATGACACATAATCCCTTTATGACTTCCGTAACCACCTCCAACCTCATCGACGGCAAGCAAACCGCCGAGGATATCAAAGCCGAAATCGCCCTCGAAGTGGCCGCCCTGAAAGCCGCCGGCCAGAAGGTGCCTCACCTCGCCGCCATCCTCGTGGGCCACGACGGCGGCTCCGAAACCTACGTGCGCAACAAGGTGCTGGCCTGTGAGCGGGTCGGCTTCGCCTCCACGCTGCTGCGCTACGAGGACGACATCACCGAAGCCGATTTGCTGGCCAAAGTCAACGAGCTGAACCGCGACCCGGAGATTGACGGCTTCATTGTGCAGCTCCCGCTACCGGCCCATATCAACCCCGAAAAGGTCATCGAAGCCATCCGCCCCGAGAAGGATGTCGACGGTTTTCACCCCATGAACATTGGCCGGATGGTAGCCGGATTGCCGGCTCTGCTGCCTGCCACACCGTCGGGAATCGTAGAATTGCTGAGCCGCCAAGGCATCAAAACCAGCGGCAAGCATGCCGTGGTTATCGGTCGTTCCAACATCGTTGGTACACCAGTTAGTATATTGCTGGCCAAGAATTTAGATACGGCCAACTGCACAGTTACTTTATGTCACTCGCGCACTGAAAATCTGGCCGAAATCTGCCGGACGGCCGACATCGTGGTAGCTGCCATCGGCCGCCCCGAGTTCGTGACCGCCGACATGGTGCGGCCCGGCGCAGTGGTGATTGACGTGGGCACAACCCGCGTGCCCGACGCCAGCAAAAAGAGCGGCTACACCCTGAAAGGCGACGTGAACTTTGCCGAGGTAGCCCCGTTGGCTTCGGCCATCACCCCGGTGCCCGGCGGCGTGGGCCCCATGACCATCGCCATGCTTTTGCTGAACACCTTACGCGCAGCGAAGGGCGAAATCTACCCGCATCCAGCCGGCTGATTTTTAGGAATATTTGGTTATACTTAGCTCATACCGTACTTTTAAAGTCCGGCCTTGGGAACAGTGTGTCCCACGGTTGGTGTTCAGGTTGCTTCGCTTCCTGAGGCTTTTTTGTGATGATACCCGTGACGTTACTTACTCCCGAAATAATTGCATCTTCCGATGATGTAACGGCTGCCCCCGCCGGTACCTTTTTGCCCGTAATGGAGCAGTTCTATACCATTCAGGGCGAAGGGTATAACACCGGCCGGGCCGCTTATTTCATCCGGTTGGGTGGCTGCGACGTGGGCTGCGTGTGGTGCGACGTGAAGGAATCGTGGGATGCCGACGCGCACCCCCGGCAGTCCGTGGCGCAGCTGGTGAAAGCCGTGCTGGCGTATCCCGGCCGCGACGTGGTCATCACCGGCGGCGAGCCGCTGATGCACAACCTGGGCCCACTCACGGCCGCTCTGCAGGCCGCCGGTTGCCGCACCTGGCTCGAAACTTCGGGTGCACATCCGCTCTCCGGCACCTGGGATTGGATATGCCTTTCGCCCAAAAAATTCAAAGCCCCGCTGCCCGAAGTGCTGGCCGCCGCCCACGAATTGAAGGTGGTGGTGTTTAATGGGCACGATTTTGCCTGGGCTGAAGAGCACGCGGCATTGGTTCCGGCCACTACGCGCTTATACTTGCAGCCCGAGTGGAGCCGCGCCGCGCGCATGACGCCCGAACTGGTAGACTACGTGAAGCAGCACCCGCGTTGGCAGGTGTCGCTCCAAACCCACAAATACCTCGACATTCCCTAGCTTACCGTATGCGTCGCAGTTCAGTGTTGGGGGCCGTGCGCCTCGGAATGATGTGTCTGCTGGGGCTGTCCTCCGCCGAAACGGCCTGGGCGCAGTTGCCGCCCAAGGTGCAGACTCCTACCAACACCAAGGCCCGCAGCCTGCTCGAAAAGGCGCAGCAGCAAACCAAGGAGCGGGATTTCATCAAAGCCGTTGAGACGCTGAACCAGCTTAACCAGAAGTTTCCCTCCTTCGGCGAAGCCTTTCTGCTGAAAGGCTCGCTGATGAAGGCTATGGGCGACAACCGCGGCGCGCTGGCTGCTTACCGAGACGGTCTGGCCAAAGTCCCCGTAGAGGCCGTCCACGCCTCCGAATACCAGCTATTGGGCGACTTCGCCCTCAGCTACGGCGAATACCAGACCGCCCTCGATGCCTACCGGCAGCTGATGAAGGTGGCCCCCAAAACCCAGAAAAACCTGGTCAAATCGCAGCGACAACTCCTGACCTGCGAGTTTGCGCTCGATGCCATGAAGCACCCGGTAGGCGAAGCACCTTTGCCGCTGCCGGCCCCGCTCAATAGCTTTAAATTTCAGTACTTTCCGGCCCTCACCGCCGACAACCGGTTCCTGCTCTTCACGGGCCGGCCAGCGGCCAGTAGCGGCGAGGATTTGTACGTGAGCCGCCAGAACAAAGACGGCTCGATGGGCGAGCCGGTGCCGATTTCGCCGGCCATCAATTCCAGCTATAACGAAGGCGCAGGCTCAATCTCAGGCGATGGCAAAACGCTGGTTTTCGCTTCCTGCGACCGGCCCAAGGCCATTGGCAACTGTGACTTGTACATCTCGCGCCGCACCGGCAACAACTGGAGCGCGCCCGTCAACCTGGGCCTCAACGTCAACTCCACGGAGTGGGACTCGCAGCCCTCGCTTTCGGCCGACGGCCGCACACTATACTTCACCTCGACCCGGCGCGGCGGCCAAGGCCAGGAAGACATCTACGTAACCACCCTGCAGCCCGATGGCAACTGGAGCCCCGCCCAAAATGTGGGCACGCCCGTAAACACCGTCGGCAAGGACATGGCCCCGTTCATTCACGCCAGCGGCACCACACTTTATTATGTCACCGATGGCCTAGTGGGCATGGGTGGGCTCGATGTATTCCGGTGCGAGAAGCAGTCGGCCGGCACTTGGAGCGAACCGCGCAACCTGGGCTACCCGCTGAATACGTTCGAAAACGAAGCCTCGCTGTTCATCAGTTCCGATAACCAAAAGGGGTTCTGTTCCCGCAGCCGCGCTTCGGAAGAGCCGCCGGGGGGCTATCGGTTGTCGCGGGAGCGCCCGGTAGAGCTGTTCGGATTTGCGGTGCCGCCGCCCGTGAAGGCCCGCGAAACCAGTACCTACACCCAGGGCCGCGTGTTCGATGCCAACACCAAGAAGCCGCTCAAGGCCGAGGTGAAGCTCTACGACCTCGATACCGACGTGCTCACTCAGTTCGTGACTTCCGACCCTGAATACGGCGACTACACGGTGGTGCTCAACGAAGGCCACCACTACGCCATGTACGCGGCGGCCGACAAATACCTGCTCAAAAGCCTCAGTTTCGACTATTCCAGCCAGCGCCCGTTCAACCCCACGGCCCTGGATATCTACCTGGAACCCGTACGCTCCGGCCGCAGCGTGGTGCTGAACAACCTGTTTTTCGACACCAATAAGTACGACTTGAAACCGCAGTCCCGCACTGAGCTCAACCGCCTGATTGAGTTTCTGCGGCAGTACCGCGACGTGCAGATTGAAGTGTCCGGCTACACCGATAACGTGGGAGCTCCCGATGCCAATTTGCAGCTCTCCCAGCGCCGCGCCCAGTCAGTGGTCGAATACCTGTCCGGCCACGGCATTTCCACTACCCGGCTGCGCTCCAAAGGCTACGGCGAAGGTCACCCCCTAGCCGCCAACGATACCGAAGGCCACCGGCAGCTCAACCGCCGCATTGAACTGCACATCCTGTAGAAACGAGACTGCTCCATCCTTGGATTCAGAGCGATAATGATTGATTGCGGGCTGCTGGCTTTTTAGTCGGCAGCCCGTTTTCGTTGTTGGACAGTGGTCTAATTCTTCGGCTTTGTCTCCAGCGAAGAGCCGGTGGTCGGTCCGGTTAAACAACTTGGAAGCGGGTGTGCAAATTAGTGTAAGGGAGCAAAATGGGTTTTTTAGGCGCTTCACATTGTCAGTAATACCTTGGAATCAGTGGCCGCAATTGCATCGCCCGGCATTTTAAGCACTTAAACCAACAATTGAGAAAGTGGCTCAGAATGCCCTTTTTACTTAAAGCAAGGCTTTAGGTAAGGCGAAATATAATTGGATTCGGCAGGAAAAATATATGTCTAGCCCACTGGCGGACTTTTTTTTAACCTCAGCATCTTATTTTTTTACAAGAATCAATAAATTGTAAATCAGTATGTTATTCAACAGCGCACAAACCTTGAAATTAAAAAAGTGCCATAAAAAATATTTTATGTTCAAATTGATTATTTGTCTATGTTTGATGAGCCCAATTGCACTCCAGCAGGGCGCTTGACTCATCTCATCACCATAACCCCCACATTCTATGAAAAATTTGTTCCTGGCTACTTGCTTTGCTGCGGGTGTTACTGTTGCCCCGGTGGCCGTGGCCGGCCCCGGCGACGGTGCGTACTCCCACGCCATGATGGCGCGGGCCACCACGCTCACCCGGGCACTGGCGCAACACGTGCATTTCAACGAGGCCCAATACCTCGCCGTGAAGCAGCTACACCTGAATATGCTCACCGAGCGGCGCGACCTGGAAATCATGCTCAACGGTGCCAGTGCTGAAGAGCGTGATACCCAGCTTGCCCAAGCGCAGCAGCGTTACGAAACCGAGCTGGCCGGCATCCTACAGCCCCAGCAGCTGCTGGCTTACCAGAACCTTCGCACCAACTTTACCGCGCACCGCCTGAAATAGGGGAGGGCAACCTTCCCGGCCGGACACGAAAAAGCCCGCTCCATAGAGCGGGCTTTTTGTTTTTTAGCCTGATTGGCTGGGCCGAAACTAGCGGGCGTCAATTGCCGTGTAGTCGCGCTCCAACTCGCCGGTGTAAATCTGGCGGGGCCGGCCGATAGGCTCTTTGTTCTCGCGCATCTCTTTCCACTGGGCAATCCAGCCGGGCAGGCGGCCCAGGGCGAACATTACCGTGAACATCTCGGTGGGGATGCCCAGCGCTTTGTAAATGATGCCCGAGTAGAAGTCTACGTTCGGGTACAGCTTGCGCTCGATGAAGTACTGGTCTGTAAGGGCGGCTTGCTCCAGCTCCTGCGCGATTTTCAGCAGCGGGCTGTCCTGCATGCCGAGGGCTTGCAGCACTTCGTCGGCGGCTACTTTGATGATTTTGGCGCGCGGGTCGAAGTTCTTGTACACGCGGTGGCCAAAGCCCATGAGGCGGAACGGGTCATTCTTGTCCTTGGCCTTGTTGATGAACTTGCTGGTATCGCCGCCGTCAGCTTCGATGGCTTCCAGCATTTCGATAACTTCCTGGTTGGCACCGCCGTGCAGCGGACCCCACAGGGCGTTGATGCCAGCCGAAACCGAGCCGTAGAGGCTGGCGTTGGCCGAGCCCACGAGGCGCACGGTGCTGGTGGAGCAGTTCTGCTCGTGGTCGGCGTGCAGGATGAGGAGCTTGTTGAGGGCGCTCACCACTACGGGGTTGATTTCATACTTCTCGGTGGGGAAGCTGAACATCATGTAGAGGAAATTGGCGCAATAGTCCATGTCGTTGCGCGGGTAGTTCAACGGATGGCCCATGTTGTTCTTATAGGTCCAGGCCGCGATGGTCGGCATCTTCGCCAGTAGGCGAATGATGTTGAGCTCCATCTCTTCGGGGCTGAGGTCGGGCGATACGCTCTGCGGATAGAAGCCGGTGAGGGCGCAGATGAGCGACGACAGGATGGCCATGGGGTGCGTAGCCGACGGGAAACCGTCGAAAATCTTCCGCATGTCCTCGTGTACCAGCGTATGCTTGGTGATTTGGCCGCTGAAGTGGCTCAACTCAGCCTCGGTGGGCAGCGCGCCGTAAATCAGCAGGTAGGCTACTTCCAGGAAGCTCGACTTTTCGGCCAGCTGCTCAATGGGATAGCCGCGGTAGCGGAGGATGCCTTCCTCACCGTCGAGGAAGGTGATGGCGCTTTTGGTGGCGCCGGTGTTTTTATAACCCGAATCGAGGGTGACGTAGCCGGTCTGGTCGCGCAGCTTACCAATGTCAAATGCCTTTTCGTGTTCGGTGCCTTCGATTACGGGCAAGATGATGGACTTGCCGTCGAGGATGAGTTCAGCAGTTTCTGCCATGGGCGGGAGGGGTGTGAGGGAAATAGAGTGCGAAACTAAGCCATAGGCCGTAAGCCGGGAAATTTTAACCGGACTTTAACCCCGGGTATTACAATCCAGGGAACACTAAGTTTTGTAAAAATGGCTTAAAAAGCCAGAATACGCCGTTTGGCAACGTTTGCGTCGATTTACCCCGGAAGTTGAGAATGCCGTTTTAAGGAAGGGTTATTTGCCGATGCAAAACTGGGTGAAAATGCTCGTGAGCAAATCTTCGGAGGAAATCTCGCCGGTGATTTCGCCAAGTGCCGCCAGGGCGTGGCGGAGGTCGGCGGCCAAAAGCTCGGTGCCAAAGCCCGTATCTAGGCCGGTTTGCACGGCGGCGAGGTGGGCGGCAGCGGTTTCGAGGGCGCGGGCGTGGCGCACGTTGGTGACGATGGTGGCGGAGGCATTGTTTTCGAGCGACGAGCCACGTACCTGCTTTATAAGGGCTGTTTGCAGGGCTTCGATGCCCTGGTTTTGACCGGCGGCTAGCAACACCAGCGGAATTTCGTTGGCTTTGCCCGAATAAGTGGCTTGAAACTCATTTTCAAAAGTGGCCAGAGCTTCAGCAGAAGCTAAGTCGGTTTTATTGCCCACGGCCAGCACGGGCAGATTCAGCCCGGCGGTTAGCGCCTGAATCTCGGTGCGTACTTCCGTCGGTGTCAATTCAGCCAAATCAAACAAGTAGAGTAGCAATGAAGCCTTACGCACCCGCTCCCGGGTACGGGCCACGCCAATGGCTTCGACTTCATCGGCGGTATCGTCGCGCAGGCCGGCGGTGTCCACGAAGCGGAAGCGCAGGCCGTCGATACTCACCTCGTCCTCGATAAAGTCGCGTGTGGTGCCAGGAATGGCCGATACGATGGCGCGCTCCTCGCGCAGCAGGGCGTTGAGTAGCGTGGACTTGCCGGCATTGGGCCGGCCGGCGATGACGGTGGTGATGCCGTTTTTGATGACGTTGCCCAGCTCGAAGGAGCGGAGCAGGCCCCGCACTACGCCGCGCACTTCGGCCAGCAGGGCGGCCAGGCCGGTGCGGTCGGCAAATTCCACGTCTTCTTCGCCAAAATCCAACTCCAATTCCAGCAGTGCGGCGAATTTGATGAGGCGGGCGCGCAACTCGCGCAACTCCTGCGAGAAGCCGCCGCGCAGCTGGTTCAGCGCCACGCGGTGGCTGAGGGCGGAGTCGGCGGCGATGAGGTCGGCCACGGCCTCTGCCTGGGCCAAATCCATGGCCCCGCTCAGGAAGGCGCGCTTGGTGAACTCGCCGGCTTCGGCCAGGCGCGCGCCGTGGCGCAGGAGCAGGGCCAGCACCTGCCGCACCACGTAGTCGGAGCCGTGGCAGCTGATTTCGACCACGTCTTCGCGGGTGAAAGACTTGGGGGCGCGGAAGAGGCCAACCACCACTTCATCGAGGATTTCGCCGCCGTTGGGGTCGCGCAGGGTGCCGTAATGCAGGGTGTTGCCGGCCGCTTCGGCGAAGCTCTTTTTGGAGAACACGGACGCGGTGATGGCCACGGCGGAGGGGCCGGAAAGGCGAATGACGGCCAGCGCGCCCGCGCCCGGCGGCGTCGACAGGGCGACGATGGTATCGGAGAAAATTGTCTGGACCACGGATTTTTCGGATTGGCCGGATAGCCCGGATTTTAGCTTCGCTGACCTACGGTTGTGGACGGTTGCTCCAAAACTGGCTTACTCGGTTACAAACAAATTGCGGCTTACTTCGGCCGAAATGAGGGCGGTGCGCTCACGGTTTATTCTGAGCTCGAACGAATTATCAAATGCCACCTTATCCAATACTTCAATAATGGCTCCGAGTTGCAAACCTACTTTGTCGAGGTACTGGAGGAAGGGCACGGAGGTGTTCTTGACGGCTGCCAGGGTCCCAAATTCGCCCGTGCAGAGGTCGGCCAGCAGGCGGTGGGCGGGGCGGCGGATGGCTCCATCCTCGGCCGGAATGGGGTCGCCGTGCGGGTCGAGGGCGGGGTGGCCCAGGAAGGCATCGAGCCGGCGCATCAGCAGCGGCGACTGCACGTGCTCCAACTCCTCGGCTACTTCGTGCACCTCATCCCAGTTGAAGCCGAGCTGCTGCACTAGAAAAACCTCCCACAGCCGGTGCTTGCGGATGGTGAGCAGCGCCAGTCGCTGGCCCTCGGCGGTGAGCTGCACGCCGCGGTATTTCTCGTAGTTCAACAGGCCCTTTTCGGCCAGGCGGCGCAGCATGTCCGTCACGGAGGCGGCGCGGGTGTCCAGGGCCGCCGCGATGCGGTTGGTGCTCACGCCGGCGGTGTCCGGCTCAGCCTCGGCCAGCTTGAAAATGGCTTTGAGGTAATTTTCCTCGGTGTGGCTGGGCAGTTTGGCGGGTGGGAGGGTGGACGGGGATTCGCTCATGCTGACAGGGCCGGAACAGGAGGGCCAGTGCAAAGCTGCATGTAAATATGCGCGCTTCACACCGGCCCAAGCTGCTCAACCTAAAAATTAGCTACTTAAAATTTCAACAGTGCCGAGGCCCAGGTGAAGCCCGAGCCGAAGGCGGCCAGGCACACGAGGTCGCCGCGCTTGATTTTGCCTTCCTGCACGGCTTCGCTGAAGGCCAGCGGCACCGAGGCGGCGGTGGTGTTGCCGTAGCGCTGAATGTTGCTGAATACTTTGTCGTCGCCGAGGCCCATTTTCTGCTGCACGTACTGGGTGATGCGTAGGTTGGCCTGGTGCGGAATGAGCATGTCGATGTCCGAAGCCTGGAGGCCGTTCTGGTCCAGCGCCTCCTTGATGACCTGCGGGAAGCGCACCACGGCGTGCTTGAACACGTTCTGGCCGTTCATGTAGGGGTAGAGCTCGGCTTTGTTGGCCATGATGTACTCCACGCGGTTGTCGCGGTTCGAGCTGGGCTCCTTCACGATGAGCTCTTCGGCGTGCTCGCCCTGCGCGTGCAGGTGGGTGCTCAGAATTGCCTGGTTTTCGGAAGTGCTGGGGCGGAGCACCATGGCACCCGCGCCATCACCGAAAATGACGGAAACGCCGCGGCCCTCGGGCGATTTATCCAGGCCGGAGGAGTGGATTTCGGAGCCCACCACGAGCACCGTGTCGTACATGCCGGTGCGGATGAACTGGTCGGCCACCGAAAGGGCGTAGATGAAGCCCGAGCACTGGTTGCGCACGTCGAGGGCGGGGCAGTTGTTGGTCATGCCCAGCTCGCGCTGCATGAGCACGCCGGAGCCGGGGAAGAAGTAATCCGGCGAGAGCGTGGCGAACACAATCATTTGCACGTCGTTGGCTTCCAAGCCGGCCATTTCGAGGGCTTTGCGGGCGGCGTTGGCCCCCATGTTGGCGGTGGTGTC
>JAQBNT010000231.1 GCA_028288445.1 Hymenobacter sp.
GTGGGGCAAGTGTCGCAGCCCATCCGCACGCGCTTTGGCTATCACATTATCAAGGTAAATGACAAACGCACGGCGCAGGGCGAAATCAAGGCGGCTCACCTGATGATTCGGATGAACGCCAACGCCGCCAAGGCCGATTCGCTCACTGCCAAGAAGAAAATCGACGAGCTTTACAGCCGCCTGAAAAAGGGCGAGAACTGGGATAAGCTCGTGGCGCAGTTCTCGGAAGACGCCGGCTCGGCCGCCAATGGGGGCGAACTGCCGCCCTTCGGCACCGGCCGCATGATTCCCTCGTTCGAAGACGCGGCCTTCAAGCTGCAAAAGCCCGGCGACATCGCGGCCCCGGTCCAGACGCCCTACGGCTGGCACATCATCAAGCTGATTGAGCGCCAGCCCCTGGCCAAATTTGCCGACATGGAGCCCAGTCTCAAAAGCAAAGTGGCCAAGGATTCCCGCTCGGAGCTCAACAAAGCCGCTTTCCTGAAGCGCGTGCGTCAGGAAGACCAGTTTTCGGAAGTGGCCTTGGCCAAAACGTATGCGTTCAGCAAGGCCGACACGGCGCTGGTGGCCGGCCGCTTCAAGTACACGGCCCCGACCACCATGGTAAAGGTTCCGAAGGGCACTGCCAATGATGCTTCGACGCTGTTCACCATCAAAGGCAAGCCCTATTTGGTGAAGGATTTCCTGGTTTTTGCGCAGCAAAACCAGCGGCCCCGCACGGGTGCGCAGCCGGCCTTTGCCATGCAGCAGCTCTACGACCAGTACGTGGAGCAAAGCCTGACCGAATTCGAGAAAAACAGCCTCGACACCAAGTATGAGGACTACCGCATGCTGGTGAAGGAGTACCGCGACGGCATTCTGCTCTTCCAATTGATGGATGAAAAGGTGTGGAGCAAGGCCATTGAGGACACCGTGGGCCTGAAAAAATACTTCGCCGACAACCAGGCCAAGTACCAGTGGGACCAGCGCGTGCAGGGCACCGTGGTGAGCGCCGCCACGCCCGCCCTGCTGGCCCGCGTGCAGAAGGAATTGAAAACCGGCCGCTTCCCGCTCACCCGGAGCGTGCCCCCGCGCGTGGCCTTCACCAATGGCACGTCGCTGGCGAAAGCGGGAATTATGTCGCTGGATGATATCAGCAAGCTCATGGGGCAGGATACCACGATGCTGGTAACCATCACCGGCCGTGTGAAGAAGGGTGAGAAAGCCAGTCTGGCCAATGCCCGCGCCGATTCGACGGTGCGCTGGCTGCGCCGCCGGGGCGTGGCGGCCAGCCGCATTCGCAAGGCGGTGCAGGCCAAGCCGGGTGCCGATAATTCGGCCCAGGTGACGCTGTTCAGCGGCAGCCCGGCCGCCATCGAATCGGAATTGAACGAGCAGAACCCGCTGTCGGTGCAAATCAGCCAGAAGGTGTTTCAGAAGGGGGACAACAAGGTGATGGACGACTTGATGACCAAAGGTCCCGGCACCTACAACGTGCAGAAAGATGGCCGCTACTACGCCGTCACCATCGACCGCACCCTGCCCGCCGGCCCCAAAACGCTGGCCGAAGCCCGAGGCCAAGCCACGTCGGACTACCAGACTTATCTGGAAAAAGAATGGATTGCCCAGATGCGCGCCGCCCGCCCCGTGAAAGTGAACGAGGCCGAAGTGAGCAAGCTGGTAACGAAGTAAGCTTCTTAATGAGGAATGGAGAATGAGGAATGAAGAATTCTCGCTGGAGCAATTCTTCATTCCTCATTCTCCATTCCTCATTCTCCATTCCTCATTAAGAAGCTACTGCAACCTTCCGGGCGGGCTTCGGCTCCTTGTTTTTGTCTGCCAACGGATTTATGGTGAAATTTGTGGGGCCGTTTGGGTGTTAGCCCCGCACGGACCAGGCCGGGGCACCTGTCCACCGGCTTTTCAATACGACTTTATGCTTGTTAATGTGAACCGCGCCGTAGCGCCGGCCCTGCTTACGCTATTGCTGTTACTGGGCTTTGCGCCCGCTTCCCAGGCCCAGTTGGGCATCAGCCGGCCCAAGGGCCAGCAGCTGCTCGACGGCATCATTGTGAAGGTGGACAACCAGATTGTGCTGCGCTCCGAGGTGGAAATGATTTATGCGCAGGAGGTAGCCCGGGCCGAGGGCAAGCCCGTGCCGCCGGATTTGAAATGCAAAATCCTGCAAAGCCTGGTGCTGAACAAGCTGATGCTGGCCCGTGCCGACGTTGACTCCGTGACGGTGGAGGATAAGCAGGTGAACAGCGAAGTGGACCGCCGCATGGCCTACTTTGCCCAGCAGATTGGCTCCGAAAAGCGCCTCGAAGAGCAGTACGGCAAGTCCATCAAATCCTTGAAAGACGACCTGCGGCCCCAAATTAAGGACCAGCTCACGCAGCAGAAAATGCAGGAAACCATCACCGGCAAGGTGGCGGTGACGCCGCGCGAAGTGGCGCAGTATTTCACTCGCATTCCGAAGGACAGCCTGCCCTACTTCAGCACCGAGGTGGAAGTGGGCCAGATTGTGGTGCCGGCCCAGGTGAACGACAAGGCCAAACAGGCCGCCATCGCCAAGCTCAATGATATTCGGGCGCAGGTGCTGGCCGGGGCCGATTTTGCCACCCTCGCCAAAGCCAACTCGGAAGACCCGGGCTCGGCCAAGGAAGGCGGCTACTTGGGCTTCTTCAAGCGCGGCGAACTGGTACCGGAGTACGAAGCGGCTTCGATGAAGCTGGAGCCGGGGCAGATGTCGCCGGTGGTGCAGTCGCAGTTCGGCTTCCACCTTATTCAGTTCATTGAGCGCAAGGGCAACACGTATTCGACGCGCCACATCCTGCTGAAGCCCGAAACCGGCTCGTCCGACATCAGTGCTTCGGCCAAGCTGCTGACCAAGCTGCGCCGTCAGATTTTGTCCGACAGCATCACCTTCGCCAAAGCGGCCAAGGACAACTCCTCCGATAAAACCAGCAGCAGCAACGGCGGCCTGCTCGCCAACCGCCAGGACGGTGGCTCGCGCCTGCCGCTCGATAAGCTCGACCCGGCCATCTTCTTCACGATTGATACCATGAAGGTGGGCCACATCACCCCGCCCATGGCCTACCGCACCGACGACGGCAAGGACGCCATGCGCATTCTGTGGCTGAAATCGAACACCGCCCCCCACCAGGCCAACCTGCAGGACGACTACCAGAAAATCGCCGCCGCCGCCCTCAACGAGAAAAAGACGAAGGCGCTGGATGAGTGGTTTGCCAAAAACCGTGGCACGGTGTACCTCGAAGTGGAGCCGGAATACGCTCAGTGCAAGGTGCTGGACGCGGTGGAAAAGTAAGTCTTTGTTGCTTCCTGAACGTCATGCAGAGCGCAGCGAAGCATCTTGCCCGCAGGCAGTAATTATTTACTATTGCGGTAAAGATGCTTCGCTGCGCTCTGCATAACAGCCTTTCTTCTTCCTTCTAAAAACCTCAATGGCTCAATTCCAAAACGACAAAGAAGCTGCCGATGCCCTGGCCGCCTCCTTCCAGAAGCTGCGCCAAGAAATTGGCAAGGTCATCGTGGGGCAGGACGAGGTGGTGCGGCTGGTGCTCACGGCCGTATTTTCGCAGGGTCACAGCCTGCTGGTGGGCGTACCCGGCCTGGCCAAAACCCTGCTGATTCAGACCATTGCCGACTCGCTGGATTTGTCGTTCAACCGTATCCAGTTCACCCCCGATTTGATGCCCAGCGACATCGTGGGCTCGGAAACGATGAACCAGCAGCGGGATTTTCACTTCGTGAAAGGCCCCATCTTCGCCAACATCATTCTGGCCGACGAAATCAACCGGACGCCGCCCAAAACCCAGGCCGCATTGCTCGAATCGATGCAGGAATATGCCGTGACGGTGGCCGGGCAGCGCTACCCCTTGCAGCGCCCGTTCTTCGTACTGGCCACCCAGAACCCCATCGAGCAGGAAGGCACCTACCCCCTGCCCGAGGCGCAGCTCGACCGCTTTATGTTCAACATTGAGCTGGGCTACCCTACCTACGCCGAGGAGTTGAACATCGTGAAGCAAACGACCTCCAACATCAAGAACACGGTCAACAAAGTCCTCCACGCCGCCGACATTCAGGCCTTCCAGGAGCTGGTGCGCCGCGTGCCGGTGGCCGACAATGTGGTGGAATACGCCGTGGGCCTCGTGCACAAAACCCGCCCTAACACCGAGCGTGCTGCCCCGCGTACCAACCAGCTGCTGGAATGGGGTGCCGGGCCCCGCGCCTCGCAGCACCTCATTGTGGGCGCGAAGTGCAACGCCCTGCTCAACGGCAAATACTCGCCCGACATTGAGGACGTGCGCGCCGTGGCCGTGCCCATATTGCGCCACCGCCTCGTGCGCAACTTCAAAGCCGAAGCCGAAGGCATCGGCGTGGAGCAGATTGTGAAAGAGTTACTTTAAATCAATGAAGAATGAGGAATGAAGAATGAAGAATTAGTCAAGTCATACCTTGTTCAGTTCTGCTCATTCTTCATTCCTCATTCTTCATTCTTCATTAAAAAGAATGGAAGCCCAAGCCTACTACCAGCAATTTGAGCGCAACGTGCGCATCATCCTCGACGCCCTGGCCGCCGGCCTCGACCTGCGCACCACGGCCCTCGAAACCAGCCTGCCCATTGAAGTGTACGTGCTGTGCGAGGTGCTGAACCAGGGTGCCGGCGAGGACTTCACCCTTAGCGCCAGCGGCGTGGCCCGGCTGGCCGAGTTCCAGCAGCAGTTCATGAAGCACGAGGGCCAGACGCTGGCCGCCATGCAGCGCGTGCTGGCCGACAAGCGCGGCACCCTGCGTACCCCCGAAGGCCGCGTGCTGGTGAAAGAAATGCTCATTCGCCGCCTCGAATTCTTCAACGAAGCCGCCCGGCAGGTGAACGTGATGCGCACCCAGCAGGCGCTGGGCAGCCCCAGCCAGTACGTGGGCGAGAACAAATAGCCGATTTATTTCTTGTGAAAGGGCCGCATCCGGGCACGGAGGCGGCCCTTTTTCCGTAGTACGCTGCCATGCTGCCCCGCGCCCCGCTCTACACCGAACGCCTCTGCCTGCGCCCCTACGAGCCAGCCGACGCCGACGCCTTCTTCGCGCTGCTGCACGCCGATCGCCTCCGCTTCCAGCCCTCCTTCCCCGACCGCCTCCAGGCCGTGCGCTCCGCCGCCGATGCCGTGGTGTCGCTGCGCACCTTCGCTGAGGACTGGCGCACCGGCCGCTTCTACGTGTTCGGCATCTGGCACCGCGCCACGGCCGAGTACGTGGGCGACATCTGCCTCATGCCCCAGCAAAAGGGCCAGGCCGAAATCGGCTACTACCTGGCCGCCACCGCCGAGGGCCACGGCTACGCCCGCGAGGCCCTGGCCGCCGTCATCGACTTTGGGTTTGAAGCCGTGGGCAGCCAGCGCCTGCTCATCCGCTGTTTTCAGGGCAATGTGCGCGGGCAGGCCGTGGCCCGCGCCGTCGGCTTTCAGCCCGAGCCGCCGCCCAAGCGCCCGCTCTGGTTCCGTAATTCTGATACGCTGAGCCAAATCTGCCGCTTCTGGCTGGCGCGCAACGCCTAGCGCCCACCGAACCGCCCCAATGGGCAGATGGAATGCGATATGGGCATTGGGGCGGCCCCAACGGTCAGTCGGGCGCCCGGGAAGCCTCTGGGGCCGCCCCAACGGTCAGTCGGGCGCCCGGGAGGACGTTGGGGCGGCCCCAACAGGCAGGTGGAATCCCGGGAGGCCGTTGGGGCGGCCCCAATGGCTACTGCCCCACCCGCACGCGCTTGCCCACGTTGCCCAGCAGCCAGTCCTGCCGGAAATTCAGGTACATCCCGAAGGAATAATCCAGCAGCTTGGCGTTGAGGTCGAACACGGGCTCAACCCGCGCCGTGAGCGCGGCCCCGTCCGAGATGCGGAAGTCGCGCAGCAGCCGCACGAACACGATGTTGCGCTTGGGGTCCAGAAACGTGGGGTTCGACACCGTGCGCGAGGCGCTCTGGTACAAGTCGCCCCCCAGCGGTGCCATGAAGCGCGAGCCCTGCCAGTAGCTCACCATCACGTCGGCGTAGCGCGTTTCGAGGGTCCCATTCAGGTACAGCGCCCGGCCGTATTGAAACGGAAACTGTCCCTTCGTGAAGGAATAATCCTGGTACCCGAGCACGTAGCCATTAAACCGGAAGGCCCGCAGCGTGGGCCCGTCCAGGGTGCGGCGCGCCTCCAGCCCGAAGGCCTCGTTGAACACCGTTTGCAGGGGCTTGTCAAGCGTATCAATCTGCCCGCCGTGGTGGATGGCCGTGAACTGGAACGGGATGGCCACCGTCCAGCGGCTGTTGTCGGGGCTGATGCGGTAGCTCGTGCTCAGGCCGCCGGCCACCTCTTCCTGGTAGTTGCTGTAGCGGTACTGCTGGCGCTGCCAGTCCACCCACTGGTCCAGAAACAGCCGCTTGCCCCGGTAGATGGTCTGAATGCCCTCCTCCAGCGGGTTCAGCATCACCCGCTCAAAGTTGAACATCGGCTCGATGTAGTTGTGGTGCAGGTTTGCCCGGATGTTGCCCAGGATTATCTGCTGCTTGCCGGTGGTCCAGGTGGCCCGGAACGTGGGCCGCACCGCCTTCAATTCCGGGTGGCCGAAGTCTTTCCAGATAAACACGCCGCCTTCCAGCCGCAGGTCTTTGGTGGGATAATAAACGAGCTGCGGGTTCAGCTGCGTGCCGTACAGCGTGTAGCCATCCACAATCTTGTTGAAGTATTCATTGTCTTTGAAGAAGACGAAGGCGTTGAGCGAAACCCGAAGCTCGCCCGCTTACGGGGCCACATAAGCATCAATTGTCTTAGTACTGTCGG
>JAQBNT010000249.1 GCA_028288445.1 Hymenobacter sp.
GTCATGCTGAGCGTAGTCGAAGCATCTCTACCGCAATAGTAAATCCTGTCGATTAGGATTACTACTGCGGTAGAGATGCTTCGACTACGCTCAGCATGACGGTCTACTATTTCCAGCGTGTGATTACGCCTGCTCCGTCACCACGATTTTCTCAATCTCGTCGTTCGGCGTAATCTGGTCGATGACGTCCACGCCCTCCACCACTTTGCCGAATACGGTGTGCACGCGGTCGAGGTGGGCGGTATTATCGCGCGAGTGCACGATGAAGAACTGCGAGCCGCCCGTGTTTTTGCCGGCGTGGGCCATGCTCAGCGCGCCGCGCTCGTGGTACTGGTGGCCACCGCTGGTTTCGCAGTCGATTTTGTAGCCG
Source organism: Hymenobacter sp. (assembly GCA_028288445.1). Lineage (GTDB taxonomy): Bacteria > Bacteroidota > Bacteroidia > Cytophagales > Hymenobacteraceae > Hymenobacter. Next base: position 371 of record JAQBNT010000249.1, read on the forward strand.
GGGCCGCCGGTACCGGGCTGGCCTTTGGCACCTTCGCGGGTGTTCGGGCAGCCGCCCTGAATCACGAAATTCGGGATGACGCGGTGGAATTTCAGGCCGTCGTAATAGCCTTTCTCGGCAAGGTCGGTGAAGTTTTTAACGGTTTTCGGAGCGTCCTGCTCGTAAAACTCAACTTTCATTACACCCTTCTTGGTGTGGATTTCGGCGGTTTTCATGAATCGCGGATTTTTAGCGGATTAAACAAGTTTTCCGGAAGCAGGTACTGCTTTCGGCCGGCGAAGGTAATAATTTGGCGCGCTTACGAAACAACCCGAGCGGGCCGTTGCTTCGTAAGCTCACAGCCGTATGGCTACTTACGGCGTAAATCATTTTTCGCTTACCTGTTTCTCCTTTTTCACCACCACCTGTTTCATGAAAAAATCTTTTGCTCCCCTGTTAGTTGCCCTTGCAACCACCATCCTGCTGGCTAGCTGCGGCAATGACAAACCCGCTACCACCGAAACCGAAACCACCAGCACCATAAACCCCGCTGATTCCATCGCAGCCGTAGCCGGCGACTCGGCCCGCATGGCCAAGCCCGAAGGCGTGATGGTGGATGGCGTGGCCATGACGGCCGATAAAAACATTGTGGCCAATGCCGCCGAAGCCAAAAGCGTCAGCACCCTCGTGGCTGCCGTGAAGCAAGCCGGTCTGGTGGAAACTCTGAGCGGTCCCGGCCCCTTCACCGTGTTCGCACCCTCCAATGCGGCCTTCGACAAGCTGCCCAAAGGTGCCGTGGCTGGCCTAATGGACCCCGCCAGCAAAGCCAAGCTGGCCGGCGTGCTCACCTACCACGTCATCCCCGGCCGCCTCGTGGCTGCCGACCTGAAAGACGGCCAGGAGCTGACCACCGTGAACGGCGAAAAGCTGCACATCACCGTAAAAAATGGCCAGATTATGGTCGGCAACGGCAAAGAGGCCCCCGCCACCGTGCAAATCGCCGACGTGATTTCGAGCAACGGCGTGACCCACGTAATTGACAGCGTAGTGCTGCCTACGGCCAAATAAGACTCCTTTGGCTTAATGAAGAATGAGGAATAGGGAATGAAGAATTATCACGACGACAATTCTACATTCCCAAGTCCTCATTCTTCATTAAGCCGAAGGCGTTAGTGTCGGTTATCCTCGCCGGCCAGCATACTCAAATAGCTGTCGTACCTCGGCAGAGCGATGCGGCCCTGGTCCACGGCTTCGCGCACGGCGCAACCGGGCTCGTGGGTGTGCTGGCAGTTGTGGTAGCGGCACTGGCCCAACAGGGCGCGGAACTCGGGAAAGTAGCCGGCCAGCTCGGCGGGCGGCAAATCCACAAGACCCAGCTCTTTGATGCCGGGCGTGTCGATGATGAACGTGCCGGGGCGCACTTCCAGCATCTCGGCGAAGGTGGTGGTGTGCACGCCTTTGTCGGAGAATTCGCTGATTTCGGCGGTTTTCAGGTCGAGGTCAGGCACCAGGGCGTTGATGAGCGTGCTTTTGCCCACGCCGGAGTGGCCGGCCAGCAGGCTCACCTTGCCATCAAGCAGCTGGTCGATTTCGGCCACGCCCTCGCCGGTGGTGGCGGCACAGGTGCGGCTGGGGTAGCCCAGGCTGGCGTACATGCCCGCGATTTGGGCCTGATATTCGAAGCCGTCCTCGTCGTACAAATCCGTCTTGTTGAAGAGCAGCGTGACGGGAATGTGGTAGGCCTCGGCCGTGACCAGAAACCGGTCGATAAACCCGAACGACGTGGCCGGCGACACCAGCGTCACCACCAGCAGCGCCTGGTCCAGATTGGCCGCTACGATGTGGACGTGGCCGGTTTTGTGCACCGAGCGGCGCACGATGTAGTTGCGGCGCGGCGCGATGTGCGAGATAACGCCCGCGCCCTCGGTCTGGGCTTCGATGCTGAAATCGACCACATCGCCCACGGCCAGCGGATTGCTGGCCTTCAGTCCCTTTATCTTGAATTTGCCGCGTAGGCGGCAGCGGTACAGCTGCCCGGTTTCGAGGCCGCGCACGATGTACCACGAGCCCGTGGATTTCACCACGATGCCGTGCAGCAGGCCGGTGGGGCCGTCGGGGAGGTAGGAATCAGCGGTTTTCATCGGGTAGCGGGAGTGAGGGTGCGCAGGGCGGCCATAATGGTGCGCGTGGCCCCGGCCTGGTCGTGCACGTAGTCAAGAATGGTGTCTTGGAGGCGCAGGCGGGCTTCGTCGGTGTTCCAGAGGTAGGTGAAGGCGGCTTCCAGCTCCGCGCCGTTGTGTACAGGGAAGGCGCCTTTCATCGCCACCAGTTCCACGGCTTCCTGAAACTTGCCATAAGTAGGCCCGAAAAATAACGGCAGCCCAAAAGCCGCCGCTTCCAGCGTGTTATGCAGGCCCTTGCCAAACGCGCCGCCCACGTAGGCATATTCCCCGAAACGGTAGAGCTGGCTCAGCAAGCCCACGTTATCAAACAGTAGCACGCGGGCCTGGCCCACAGTAGCCGCGTCGGCCAGCGAATAGCGCTGCACCGGCCCCGGCAGCGTGGTTTCCACCAGCCGCAGGTTGGTTTCCGTCACTTCGTGCGGGGCGATGAGCACGCGCAGCTCCGCACCGTAGCGTTGCAGCAGCGGGCGCAGCACGGGCAGGTCTTCGGCCCAGCTGCTGCCCACCACCAGCACCGGCGCGCCATCAGCCACGAAGGCATCCACCAGCGGCAGGGCGCGGGCCGGGGCCAGCGCCGTAGCCACCACGGTATCGAAACGGGTATCGCCGGCCACGCTCACCTTGTTGATTCCGGCGTCGCGCAGCAGCTGCGCGGAGGCTTCATTCTGCGTAAAAATGTGCGTGAAGCGTCCCAGGATTTTCCGAAAGAAGCCGCCCCAGGGCTTGAAAAACACCTGCTCGGGCCGGAAAATGGCCGATACTACGATGGCGGGAATGTGCCGCTGAAACGCCTCGTTCAGGAAATGGTACCAGAACTCGTACTTCACAAACACCACCAACCGGGGCTGCACCGCATCCAAAAAGGCGCGGGCGTTGGCGCGGGTATCCAGTGGCAGGTAGAAGATATAATCGGCCCCCGCCCAGTTTTTGCGGATTTCGTAGCCCGAGGGCGAGAAAAACGTGAGCACCACCTTCGTGCCGGGGTGGGCCTGCCGGTAAGCCTCAATGAGCGGGCGGCCTTGCTCAAACTCGCCCAGCGAGGCGCAATGAAACCACACGCGGGGCGCGGCATCGGCCCCAATGGTCTGGCGAATGTGGGCCAGCAGTCCGCGGCGGCCCGCCACCCAGGCCGCCGCCTTGAGCACAAACGGCGCTAACAGCCGGAGCAGCAGGCCGTACAGGCCCAGGGCGATATCGTAGAGGAAAAGCAAGCCCCAAAATTACGCACTGCGCACCCAGTCGACGTTTCGGCCCACGATTAAACCGCTTTGTCGGCTTCCCAATCCACGGGGCAGGCTTCGCCGTTGTTCTCGTAGTATTGCAGCGCGTCAATCATGCGCAAGGCTTCGCCCAGGCTGCGGCCCAGCGGCCGGTCGTTCACCAGCTGGTGCCGCACGATGCCGTCCTTGTCAATCAAAAACAAGCCCCGGTAGGCCATTGGCGAGCCCACGAAGGTCATTTCACCCTGCTCGGTGTAGTCGTAGTGGCCGCCCAGCACGTCGTAGTTGGCCGAAACGGTTTTGGTGGCATCGGCCACCAGCGGGTACGTCACGCCGGCAATGCCGCCCTTGTCGCGGGGTGTTTCCAGCCAGGCCAGGTGGGCGTAGTGCGAGTCCGTGGAGCAGCCCACCACGGCCACGCCGCGCTGCTCAAACTCCGCCAGCCGGTCCTGAAACGCCAGAATCTCAGTGGGGCACACCCGGCTGAAATCGGCCGGGTAGAAGTAGAACAGCACATGCTTCTTGCCCAGGTAGCGGTCGAGCGAAAACTCTTCTTCGGTCTTGCCGTCAATCACGGCCGTGGCCTTAAAGGAAGGGGCGCGCTTGCCCACGAGAACTGCCATGTGGAGGGGGAATGTATCGGTTATTCGAGTAAATCTGTCTTCCTGAGCGTAGCGAAGGACCTTCTCACGATAGTGCCGTTTGAAATGACTGCAAGCACTTCTGCCGTGAGAAGGTCCTTCGCTGCGCTCAGGATGACAAACGCTTTATCTACTTGCTAGGTTGGCTCAGCCGCCCCGCCTCACCCCTGACACACGAACTGAAACGTATGCCGCGTGCGCTGCTCCAGCAGCAGCCGTTTGCCGGCCGTAAGGCGCGCAATGCTGGCCGAATCATAGTTCTTGATGGTGAACAGCGTCAGCCCCGTGTTGTAGTGCAGCGTGAACTGCTCGCGCAACAAATCCAGCAGCTGATGCACCCGCCGCTCCGAATAATCGACGCACACCGAGAAGCTGATGGCCGAATTCTGCATCACGTTAATCTTGAGCTTGGCCTGCGCCAGCCCCGCAAAAATCGCCGCCATGTTCTCCTCCGAGATAAACGAAAAATCCTTGCTCGCAAAGGAGAGCAGCGCCTGGTCCGTCTTCCGGATAAAGGCCGGGGCCAGCGCCGGGTGCTGGCAATCGTGAATCAGCGTCCCCTCCGCCGCCGGGTCCAGAAACGACTTCACGCGCAGCGGAATGTTGCGGTCGGCCAGCGGTTTCAGCGTTTTCGGGTGGATGACCGACGCGCCGTAATACGCCATCTCGATGGTTTCGCGGTAGCTGATTTCGGGGTAGCGCACCGTATCGGGGAAGATTTTGGGGTCCGCGTTCAGCAACCCCGCCACGTCCTTCCAGATGGTCACCGACTCGGCCCGCAGGCAGTAGGCCAGGATGGCGGCCGTGTAGTCGGAGCCTTCGCGGCCCAGAGTGGTGGTGCGGTGGCTATCCAACACTTGACCAGTAAATCCTTCCGTGACTACAATGCGGGCACCGCTATCAAACAGCGGAGTTATTTCTTGCTGAACTCGGCTTTTAGTTTCCTGCCAGTTTACCTTGCCTTCCCGCCAAGTATCATCTGTGACAATAAGCCCCGCTCGCGAATAGATATCTGCTTCAAAGTGCCCTAGCAAAGCCAGGTGAACCAAATAGCAGGAAAAGAACTCGCCAAAACTTACCACTTGGTCGTAGCCTTCGTCATAGCTTTTGGAAGGCGAAAGATTCGTCAATCGATAAGCCAACTCATCAAAGCTGCTTTCCAGGCCAGGGTCAGGAGCCAAAGGGTCGATTCCGGGAAAAGGCAATGCTTGGCCTAAGTCTCTACCCACTTGGTTGTGGTACGCCTTCAGCGCTGCCAACTGCGCTGAATAATCCCCGCCCCGATACGCCAGCTCATAAATCTCCTCCAGCGCATTGGTCGTCTTGCCCATCGCCGACACCACAATCACCAGCGGCCCCTGCGGCCCGAAGTCCCGCACAATGCGGCAGAGGTTAAGAATAGCCGCCGCGTCTTTCACCGACGCACCCCCGAATTTGTACACCTGAAGTCCCTGTCCCTGTTCCATAGGCCCCAAAAGTAGCGCCGCCGGCCGTAAATGCGGTTTTCCCAAGCAATGGGCCACGGCTTCGAGGTAGTGGGCCACGACTTTGAGGCAATGGGCCACCGCTTCGAGGTGTTGGGCCAGGGCTTTGACGTAGTGGGCCACCGCTTCGAGGTGCTGGGCCACGGTCCCGAGGCAGTGGGCCACTGCTTCGAGGTGTTGGGCCAGGGCTCCGAGGTAGTGGGCCACGGTTTCGGGGCAGTGCGCCAGCGTTCCGGGGTACTCCGCCACGACTCCGAGATACTCCGCCACGACTCCGAGATGCTCCGCCACGGCTCCGAGATGCTCCGCCACCATCCCGGATGCTCCGCCACGGTTCCGACATGCTCCGCCACCGTTTCGAGGTCCTCCGCCACCGTTTCGAGGTGCTCCGCCACGGTTCCGAGGTGCTCCGCCAACGTTTCGACATACTCCGCCAACCCCCTCAATCAAAGCAACCGATTGCACTTCGGCCCCGCTAGAGTAGCTTTGTTGGGCATTCCCGCCACCGCAATTCGATTTCCCAACCCGTTACTATGGACCACAATAAACTGGCCCTGCCTGTCGGCACCACCCTCGACCGCTTCATCATGCGCAAGCAGGAAGATTTCCCCTACGCCACGGGCGAACTCTCCCAGCTGCTGCGCGACATCGCCCTGGCCGCCAAGATAGTTAACCGCGAAATCAACCGCTCCGGCCTCATCGACATCGCCGGCGCCTACGGCAGCCAGAACATCCAGGGCGAAGACCAGCAGAAGCTCGACGTCATCGCCAACATCCGCTTCATCCGCGCCCTGCGCAACGGCGGCGAAGTCTGCACCATCATCTCCGAAGAAGACGACGAGATGATTCAAACCGGCAACAACCAAGGCAAATACGTCGTCGCCATCGACCCGCTCGACGGCAGCAGCAACATCGACGTCAACGTCAGCATCGGCACCATCTTCAGCATCTACCGCCGCGTCTCGCCCACCGGCCGCGAAGGCACCGCCGCCGACTGCCAGCAGCCCGGCACCCACCAGGTCGCCGCCGGCTACGTCATCTACGGCTCCAGCACCATGATGGTGTACACGACCGGCAACGGCGTCAACGGCTTCACCTACGAGCACTCGCTGGGCGAATTCTTCCTCTCGCACCCCGACATCATCACCCCCAAAACCGGCGCCATCTACTCCATCAACGAGGGCAGCTCCGATTCCTTCGCGCCTGGCGTGGCCGCCTTCGTGCAGCAGTGCAAGGACCGCAACTTCTCGGCCCGCTACATCGGCTCGCTCGTGGCCGATTTCCACCGCAACCTGCTCAAAGGCGGCATCTACATCTACCCCGCCACCGCCAAAAACCCCACCGGCAAGCTCCGCCTCATGTACGAGTGCAATCCCCTCGCCTTCATCGTGGAGCAAGCCGGCGGCAAAAGCAGCAACGGCCACCGCCGCACCATGGAAATCGAGCCCCAGGCCCCGCACGAGCGCTGCCCCGTCTTCATCGGCAGCAAAGAGCTGGTCGAACAAGCCGAAGCCCTCATCGCCCAGCACCAGCACGCCGCCAAAGAGCAGCCCGCCAAAGAGCCCAAAACCAAAGCCGACGCCGCGAAATAGCGGTAGTCAGATGTTATCTGTCATCCTGAGCGGAGCGAAGGACCTTATCACGCAAGAATAGTTTGCAGTAATCCAAATGACGCAAACGTGATAAGGTCCTTCGCTCCGCTCAGGATGACAAAAGCACAAACAGATAACCACAACAAAAAAGCCGCTCCTGATTCCAGGAGCGGCTTTTTTATTATTATATTAAACCGAAACTACTCGGCCTTCTTCCGGCTTTTCTTCACCGGAGCCGCAGCCTCCGGGTTGCCCTCCGCCGCCGGATTCTCATCCGTCGTGCCAATCACGCCGCCGGTGCTCAGCGGCTCATCAGCGCTGGGCTCGGCAGCCGCAGCTTTAGCAGCTTTGGTCGATTTGGCTTTGGTCTTCGGAGCCTCCTCGGCAGCCGGAGCCGCTTCCGCAGCCGGAGCGGCCGAAGTTTCCTCAGCAGCAGCTTCCGTAGCAGCGGCCGCTTCCTGGTAGGGGCGGTGCTTGCTCACGATGCCGTACCAAGTGGCCAACTTCTTGATATCAGACAGGTACACGCGGTCGCGGTCGTAATCAGGAATCACGCCGGCCAGGAAATCGGTCAGCTCGCCTTCGCTCGACTTCGCCGTCACGGGCGAGGCCGCGCCGTGCTTCTGGTAAATGCGCTCGAATACCTCCGTCAGCGGCACCGTCTCTTCGGGGTCCTGGGTATAGATGGAAATCTCCGACAGCAGCGACACTTTGTTGCGGGCCGGGGCCAGCGTGCGGGTTGCTTTTTCGTCGAGGCTTTCGACCAGCACGCCGTGGCGGGCGGCGCGCACCAGGCGGTACAGGCCGGGCATGCCGCTGATAGCGGCCAACTCTTGCAATTCGTAGGGCATTTTTGGGAATATTTGAGAATGAAGAATGAGGAATGAAGAATGAGGAATGAAAAACGAATGCCGGCCGCAAAGCCATTCTTCATTCCTCATCCCTCATGCTTCATTCAACAGAGCAAAACTACGGACTATTGCGGTGCTTCCAACGCATTCGAACCCGTCACACCCAGCTTGAACACGATGGGCAGGCTGGCCCGGATGGGCAGCTCCGGCTTTTTAAACTTCAGCAGGCGCACCACGCGCAGGGCTTCCTCGCCGGTGCCGCCGCCCAGCTGCTTCACAATGCGCAGGTCCTGCATCGTGCCATCGGCATTGAGCTGGAAGCTAATGATGCACTGGCCCTGAATGCGGTTGCGCTTGGCCATGGGCGGGTAGTGCAGCTCCTTGGCAATAAACTCGTACATCGCCACTTGGCCGCCTTCGTAGTATGCGGCCACAGGAATGGATTTGCCCACCGAGCCGATGCCGGTACCCTGCTCCGTCTGCGATTTCGGCGGCGTAGTATTGGGAGTGGTTTGGGCAGCAGCCGGCGCGGCTGCCACCAGCAACAGGCCCAGGGCCAGCTGCGGAATGGAAATGTTTTTGGTCATGATGTAAAGTAAGGGGCGGGGAAAACGAGCGGGAAACGTAGCCCATGCGGGCCAGGGGGCGGTTGGCAATTTAAGGGCCAATCTACGCATTGGCGGCGGCATCAGCCTTCCACTCACTGTTCACCTCCGTAATAAAGTCCAGCACCTCGTCGCGCCCCAGCCCGGTTTCGGCCGACGTCAGGAAATAGCGCGGCAGTTCGTCCCAGATTTCGCTCATCTTGCGCAGGTACTCGGTCAGCAGCGCCTTGGTCTGGGCCGTCGACTGCTTGTCGGCCTTCGTGAATATCATCACGAACGGAATTCCTTCTTCGCCCAGCTTTTCCATGAATTCCAAATCGGCCGCCTGCGGGGCGTGGCGCGAGTCAATCAGCACGCACACGCACATTAGGTTAGCCCGGTTGAGCAAGTAGTAATTTATCATCTTGGCCCATTCGGCGCGCGAAGTTTTGCTCACTTTGGCGTAGCCGTAGCCCGGCAAATCGACCAGAAACCAGTTGTCGTTGATGACGAAATGATTAATTAATTGCGTCTTGCCCGGCGAAGACGACGTTTTGGCCAGTGCCTTGCGCTCCGTCAGCATATTAATAAGCGACGACTTGCCCACGTTGGAACGGCCGATAAAAGCGTATTCGGGCATAGTAGGAGCGGGGCACAAATCGGCCCGCGAATTACTGGTCAGAAAGCGCGCGTCGTGAATAATCATAGATAAGGCGGGGAATAAACGGGGAATTAACGAGCCGCAAAATTACGCCGGAATGCAACCCAATGATGAATAAATAAAAATGGAGCAATGAATGGCTATTTCATTGGTGCTTCTATATTTGCGCGGCATGCCGGCCAAACCAGTCGGCCGCTGTCGCCGCACTCGACCACATCCGAATGGCCGAAATTTTGCCAAAAACCGCATTTCGTAAGCAAACAGCCTATCTTTGCCCGTCATTGGCTTTGCCATGACGTGGCTTCGTGTGGGCTTTTTCGCCCGGTGGTCGGTTACCTTCTGCGCAAAAGCGCATTAAAGCCTAACCCTGCCGCGGTTTTTCAGTATAAGCCCAAAATATAGTTTTCTGCGGCTGCCTCCGGCGGCGCTTTCTGCTCTTACAATCCCTTCAGAAATTTCTTTTTTTCAAACCTCTCCTCCAATGGACAACTTATCCAGAAGGTTACTGCAAGCGTCGTGCGCCGTTGCCCTCACCGCCGCAATTGCCTCCCCGGCTCAGGCGCAAAGCACGCGTAAGGACCTCAAAACCGGCAACAAGTTCTTCGAGCAGGAAAACTACCGCGCTGCCCTGCCTTACTACGAAAAAGTATTGGCCAAAGACCCGAACAACGCCAAAGCGCTGTTCAACGCTGGCATTTCCTACATGTCGTTCGACAAGGAGAAAGCCAGCGACTACATCTACAAAGCGCAGAAGCTGAAGCCGAAGGTTTCAAAAGATGTGGAATACTGGCTCGGCCGGGTTGACCACCTCAATTACAACTTCGACGAGGCCGTAGCTCACTTCCAGGCCTACAACGCCACGCTGAAGAAAAACGACCAGCGCAAAGAGGAATTGGCGCAGTGGATTCAGCACAGCAAAAACGCGAAAATCCAGTTTAACTCGCCGAAGGACATCTTCGTGAAGAACCTGGGCCCCACCATCAACACGCAATTCTCGGAGCACAGCCCCGTGATTTCGTCGGATGACAAAATCCTCATCTTCACCTCGCGTGGCGAAGCCGTAACTGGCGCAACCGGCAGCGTGAGCGACAAAAAGAACAAGAGCGTTGCGGCCGATGGCGAGTACTACGAAGACATCTTCGAAGCAACCCGCGTCGACGACGAGAACTGGCAGAAGCCCCGCTCGCTGAGCGGCGTGCTGAACGGCAAGGGCCACGATGCCTCGATTCAGTTGTTCGACAACGACACCAAGATGTTGATGTACCGCAACGACAACAACGGTGACATCTTCGTGACCGACAAGAGCGGCGGTGACTGGACGGCTCCCAAGCCTCTGGACGGCAACATCAACTCGAAAGCGTTCGAGTCGGATGCTTTCATCACGCCGGACGGCCTGACCATCTACTTCTCAACCGGTAAATACTCGGAAGACGGTACGCTGGACCTGTACACCGCCACCCGCACCTCTACGGGTACGGACTGGGGTACGGCCCGCTCGTTGGGTGCCAACATCAACACCAAGTACGACGACGACAGCCCCTACTTGAGCAAAGACGGCAAAACGCTGTACTTCTCGTCGCGCGGCCACAACACGATGGGTGGCTACGACATTTTCAAGTCGGAGTACGACGAAGCTGGCCGCAAGTGGGGCCCCGCTCAGAACATGGGCTACCCCGTGAACACGCCGGACGATGACTCCTACTACCGCCTGAGCCCCGATGGCTCGTACGCTTACCTGAGCTCGTACCGCATCGGCGGCTACGGTGAAAAGGACATCTACACCATCAACTACATCAAAAACGCCAACATCTTTGGTAAGGTGTTCTCGTCGAAAGACAGCACCACGGTAATCCCGGGTGTAGAACTGGTGTTCAGCGGTTCGCAGGCTGATAAAACGGCCCTGAGCTTCCGCGACATTACCAAGCCGGATGGCGCTTACCAGGTAGCCGTGCTTTCGGGCCGTACCTACCAGGTAGCTGTTAGCAAGGACGGTAAGCCGATTGAGACGCAGGAATTTGCCGTGCCGGTATCGACGAATGACTCGACGACCATCACGAAGAATTTCTACATCAACTACGTAGATACTACGGCGAACAACATGTTCGCTACCAAGAATATCTACTTCGATACCGACAAGTACAAGCTGCGTCCCGAGTCGATTAAGACCCTGAACGAAATCAGCCAGGTGCTGACGGCTAACCCCGGCATCAACATCTCGGTAGAAGGCCATTGCGACTCGCGCAACACCGACGAGTACAACATGGTACTCGGCCAGAACCGCGCCAACGCGGCCTTCAACTACCTGAAGAAGCAGGGCGTTGCCGAGGCCCGTATGACGACCGTGAGCTACGGCGAGCGTCGTCCGGCCGCGCCGAACGATTCGCCCGAGAACATGCAGCTTAACCGCCGCGACGAGTTCAAAGTGGTGCTGAAGGAAGGCGAATCGATGCCAACCATGACGGCTCCGACCAGCGGTACCGGCACTGGCATGAGCGGTTCTTCGACGACCACGACCACCACGGCTGCTCCGCTGAGCCCGGGCAAGAGCAAGGTGAAAATGGCCGATGGCACCAAGGTGAAAACCAAGGTGGACGAGGATTCGGACAAAGTGAAGGTGAAAACCAAAGGCGCTGCCGGCGACAAGTCGAAGACCATCACCAAAGACGGTGAACTCGACGCGAAGGCTAAGGATGCCAATGGTGAGAAAACCAAAGTGAAAGCCAAGAACTAAGTATCGTTCAGGCTACTAAGTTGGGAAGCGGGCCGGGCAATTTGTCCGGCCCGCTTTTATTATCACGAGTTTCGGCGGGCTGCTTTTCTTTTATGGCAGCGTCCGCTAACAAACCAGCCCGATTGGGCGTTGGGGGAGAACAATTTTCCCGCTTCATTAACGTTCTTTGCGCCCGCACATGGCCGTCGTACCCTACAAAGACAATTCCGCCGACAAGAAATCGCAGGTTGCCCAGATGTTTAACTCCATCGCGGGCAAGTACGATTTCCTCAACCATTTCCTCAGCGCCGGCACCGACATTTACTGGCGGCGCAAGGCGGTAGATGAATTGAAAACCCTGCGCCCGGCCCGCATTCTGGACATTGCCACCGGCACCGCCGATTTTGCCATTGAAACCCTGCGGGCCGCCGCGCCCGATGCCCAGGTAACGGGCGTCGACATCTCGGAAGGGATGCTGGAGGTGGGCCGGCGCAAGCTGGCCGCCAAGGGCCTGGGCCACCGCATTCAACTGGAGCTTGGCGACTCGGAAAACCTGCCGTTTGAAGATGGTGAGTTTGATGCGGTGACGGCCTCGTTTGGGGTGCGCAACTTTGCGCATCTTGAAGTGGGCCTTGCCGAAATGCGGCGCGTGCTGCGGCCGGGTGGGAAACTTGTTATCCTGGAATTCAGTAAGCCCAGTGCTTTTCCCTTAAAGCAAGCGTATAATTTTTATTTCCGTCGGGTACTGCCGGTCTTTGGCAAGATGATTTCCAAAGACCAGTCGGCGTATACTTATTTGCCGGCTTCGGTGCAGGCTTTTCCCGACGGTCCCGATTTCCTGGCAATTCTAACCAAAGTCGGCTTCAAAGAACCTGCATGGCAACCTCTCACCTTCGGCATCAGCTCCATCTACACCGCGCAGAAATAAAGCGCCTGCTGCTGCTGGGCTTGCTGGCGCTGCTGCTGCCCACGGCCGCCATGGCACAGCGCAAAGCCCAGTCGCGGGCCAACCGGGGCAAAAACGGTACGCTCAAATCCATCACGGTGCGCAACCTGCCGGCTTATGATGACCGGTGGTTTCACCCCGGCATGTACATCAGCGGCTCGGCTTCGCGGTTTGTGATTGAGCAGTCGAGCGCCTACATCAATAGTCAGTTTGTGACGGCCAATTCCATATATAGCCCAAGCTTGGGCGTGGGTTTTATTGGCGATGCGCGAATTGGTGGGCGCCACTCGCCGTTTATTTTTCGCTTTGCGCCGGGGGTTAATTTCCTGACGCGGAAAGTGGAATTTACGCCGCGTAATTACCGGGCCCCGGACTCGGTGGTGACGCAGGAAGTGACCTCGACGGTGGTGCAGTTTCCGCTGCTTATTAAGTACCAGTCGGACCGGCGGCGCAACTCGCGGATGTACATGATTGCCGGCATCAACCCCAGCGTCACGGCCAGCAACCGCCGTAGCGACCCGTTGCGCAATCAGCTCCAGGCGCTCGGCAGCGACCTGACGCTGGAGTATGGCGTGGGGCTGGATTTGTTCTATCCGCTGTTTAAGCTGGCCCCGGAAATACGGTTTTCGCACGGGCTGAAAAACCTGCTGGTGGGGCACAACGACGTGTTCAGCAACAGCCTGCAAAGCATCAGCACCAATTCGGTAACGCTGTACATCAACATTCAAAACTAATTTTTCAGTAGTCGGTAGCGGTTGGTTAGCAGCCGGAACAAGATGTTCCGGCTGCTAACCAACCGCTACCGACTATTTATTTCAATACCATGAAAACTGCATTCGTAACCGGCGCATCGTCGGGCATTGGCCGGGCTACGGCGGTGGCGCTGGCCAAGGCTGGCTACCAATTGGTGGTGACCGGGCGGCGACGCGAACGGCTGGATGAGCTGGCGGCGGAGCTGGCCCCGGTGCCGGTGCAGGTGCTCACGTTTGATGTGCGCGACCGGGCGGCGGTGGACGCGGCCGTGGCGACCTTGCCCGAGGCCCTGCGCGCCCCCGATGTGCTGGTGAACAACGCCGGCGGTGCCCACGGCCTGAGCCCCATTCAGGCCGGCGACCCGGCCGACTGGGACCAGATGCTGGACGCCAACGTGCGCGGCCTGCTGAACGTGACCCACGCGCTGCTGCCGGGTATGACGGCCCGCCATGCGGGCTTCATCCTGAACATCGGCTCCATTGCCGGGCAGGAGGCGTATGCCAACGGCAACGTGTACTGCGCCACCAAGGCCGCCGTGCAGATGCTCACCAAAACCATGCGCCTCGACCTGCTGCCCACCGGCGTGCGGGTGGCCGAAGTGAACCCCGGCGCGGTGGAAACCGAGTTTTCGCAGGTACGCTTCAAGGGCGACGAGGCGCGGGCGGCCAAGGTGTACGAAGGCTTCGAGCCGCTGAAGCCGGAGGATATTGCCGAGGTGATTGTGTTTATGGTGACCCGGCCGCCGCACGTCACCATTGCCGAGGTGCTGGTGCTGGCCGGGGCACAGGGCGCGGCCACCACAATTAATCGGAAGTAATTCGCCTCAAATAGAAAAGCCCCGTTGGCTGCGCTTCCGCGCAACTGGCGGGGCTTTGCTGTTGCGCTGAAACGGCCAGCGGCCCGTAGCCGTGGCAGACGAACCACCCGCGCCGCATTTGCGGCGACAACTCGCTTGCCCAGCGGCTGGTAGCAGGTGGTGCGGGCATTGGCCGTGAAAATTTCCTGCCAAGGTTGTTAAGAAAAAAATCTGGCCACGAAAATTTCCTACCAAGGTTGGTAAGAAAAAACGCTGGCCGTGAAAATTTCCTACCAAGGTTGGTAAGAAAAAATGCTGGCCGTGAAAAATTCTTGCCAATGCTGCTAGTGGCCTACTGAGGGCGGTGAGGTGGCGCCTCATGAAACCACCGGCACGGCTACCGGCTACGCAGCGGGCGGCAGGTCATCGGGCGAGAAGCAGAAGGGCAGGAGGGCGCTGAGGGCGCTGAAGCGCAGGATGGTGCCAGCGCGGCTGGGCAGCAGCAGCGGGATGGGCTGGCCTTGGCGCGATTCGTATTCCAGCATCACCTGGCGGCAGGCCCCGCAGGGCATGGCCGGGCCAAACTCGCCGTGACCGGGGCGGGCGGCCACGGCCATGCCCACGATGGGCGCGTGGCCGGGCTGCGCGGCGGCGAGGCCAAACAGGGCCGTGCGCTCGGCGCAGAGGCCGCTGGGGTAGGCGGCGTTTTCCTGGTTGGTGCCCCTGAAAATGGTGCCATCGGCCAGGAGCAGGGCGGCCCCGACGTGGAAGCCGGAGTAGGGGGCGTAGGCGTGCGCGGTGGCGTCGCGGGCGGCCTGCCAGGTGGTTTGCTCGGCGGGGGTGAGGTCGGTAGCGGCGTCCAGCTCTTCGAAGTCAAGAAGCTGCTGGCGGGAATTGCGGGCCATGCGGATGGGATTAGGGGGCGGCGAAGGTAATACGCTGCGCTTAATGAGGAGTGAGGAATCAGGAATCAGGCATGAGTTTGCCGAAGATTCTGCTTCTTGATGCTCCGCTGGCTGCCGGTTAGTGAATAGAAAAAAGTCTTTCGCATGGCGTCGATGAGATGCCGGACGGTGGGCAGGCGGTTGTTTTTACGCGCTTATTTTATGGGCAGCAGGTGGCGCTCCCGGAGCAGGGCCGCGAGCGGGCCGTTGAGGCGAATGATGGGCAGCAGCGTTTCGTAGGAAATTTCGACCTCAACGGACCGGTCGGCGTGGTAGGGGCCGGGGAAGCCCAGGCTGTCGTCGTCGCGGTCGTCGTAGGAGAAGGCCAGCCCGGTGCCCGTCACCGAAAAGCCGCCGGCGGGCAGCTTGCCGTTGGCCCCCACCTCGCCATAATACTGATTTTCCCAAACGGACTTCAGGCACTGGCGCAGCCAGCGGCGCAGCGGCTGCTCGTAGCCGGGGAGGAGCAGGTCGGCCAGCCGCAGGCGGCGGCCGGTGCGCAGGTCGTAGGTGCGGCGCTGGCTCCATTCGTGCGTGTACATTCCGCTGTCGTCGTCCTCAGCCGCCGAGAAATGCTCGAACTGCACCACCGAGAATAGCTGGTTGCTGTTGTACACGACGTAGGCATCGCTGTGAAAGAAGTAGTCGGACTGCCCGGTGTGCCGGGTGCGGAGCAGCGAATCGAGGTAGTGGTTCAGGCGCGGCGGGGCGGCGGGTGGGCCCAGGGCGGCCCGTAGCGGGCGGGTGGCGGCGGCCAGGGGCGGGCGGAAGGACAGGTAATTTTGGCGAAGCTCGGCCGAATCAAGCCGGGTGCTGTCGTAGGAATCGTCGCGGCCGAAGTTTTTAACCTCCCAGGTTTCGGTGCCGTAGGCGAGGGCATCGGCGTAGGTCTCGTGCAGGGCCACGGGCAGGGTGCGGCGGCCGTCGGGGCTGTGCCAGGTGCCGGTGAGCCGGGTGCGGAGCGGGCTATCAAACAGGAAATAGCCACTGACAACGGAAAGGCCCGATTCATCAAAAAAGGATTCGTCGAGGCGGGCTTTGCCCTTCTGCTTGGCGGGCTCCTGGCTGAGGCTCAGCGGCCGGCCGCGCCGGTCGTAATAATAGTGGCCGTAGTAGCCCGAGAAGCCCGAATCCAGCTCCATTGTGACGGCCTGCTGGCCGATGGTGCCCCGCCAATGGCGCGGGCCGGGCTCAACGCTGTGCTCGAAGCGCGGGGCTGGCAGCGCCGGCTGAGGCGTTTGCGCGGCGGCTTTCAGGGCTGATGCCAGCAGCAGCCACAGCAAGCAGTAGAGGCGGGAGCGCATAAGCGGGGTTTGCATTAACTGCAAAACGCAGAACGTGATGCAGCCGGCAAGCTGGCGGGGTGAAAGGCGAAACGCAAAGATGGTTTGGCCGGCTGGTATCGGCGCGCAGCAGCCCTGTTTCTTATCCCTTCTCCCTTAATTCCCCATATTTGCCGCATGACTTCCCGCCTTTTGCTCCTCGGGGCCGGCCGTTCGGCCTCGTCCCTCATCCAATACCTGCTGCGCCACGCGCCCACCGAAAACTGGTTTCTGACCGTGGCCGACGTGAACCCCGCGCACCTGGTGCCGGTGCTGGCCGCCCACACCGAGTACGCCCGCGCCGTGCCGTTCTCCACCGATAACGAGGCGCAGCTGGAGGAGCTGGTGAGCCAGGCCGATGCCGTGATTTCGATGCTGCCCGCCGCCCTGCACCCCGTGGTGGCGCGGGCCTGCGTGCGCCACGGCCGCCACCTGGCCACGGCCAGCTACGTGAGCCCCGAGATTCGGGCGCTGCACGAGGAGGCGCAGGCCGCCGGCGTCACGCTGCTCATGGAATGCGGGCTCGACCCCGGCCTCGACCACATGTCGGCCATGCGGGCCATTGCCCACATCCGGGCGCGGGGCGGTGTCATCACTTCTTTCAAAAGCTACTGCGGCGGCCTGCTGGCCCCGGCGGCGGAGGGCGACAATCCGTGGAAATACAAGTTCACCTGGAACCCGCGCAACGTGGTGCTGGCCGGCCAGAGCACGGCCAAGTTCCTGGAAAACGGCTTGCCGCGCTTCATTCCCTACCAGCAGCTCTTTGCCCGCACCGAAACGCTGGCGGTGCCCGAATACGGCGAGTTTGAAGGCTACGCCAACCGCGACTCGCTGAGCTACCGCGCGCCGTATGGGTTGGAGGACATCCCGACCATCCTGCGCGGCACGCTGCGCCGGCCGGGCTACTGCGCCGCCTGGCACGCGCTGGTGCGCCTGGGGCTGACGGATGATTCGGTGAACCTCGACAACCCCGAAACCCTGACCTGGGCCGAGCTGGTGGCGGCCTACCTGCCTGCCGCCCACAACCCGTACCTCGACCTGGCCCAGCGCACGGCCACCTACCTCGGCCTGGACCCTGCTGGCGAAGAAATGGGCCGCCTGAACTGGCTGGGCCTGTTTTCAAACCGGCCCGTGGGCCACGCCCACGCCACGCCCGCCCAGCTGCTGGAGCGCCTGCTGGCCGAAAAGTGGCAGCTCCAGCCCCACGACCACGACCTGATTGTGATGCAGCACCTCTTCGCGTTTGAGCTGAACGGCACCCCGCACCGCCTCACCTCCTCGCTGGCCGTGGAGGGCGACGATGCCACCCACACCGGCATGGCCAAAACCGTGGGCCTGCCGCTGGGCATGGCCGTGCGCCGGCTGCTGCGCGGCGAAGTGCCCCAGCGCGGTGTGCTCATCCCGGTACAGGCCGATTTGTACGAGCCCATTCTGGACGAGCTGGCCGCCGACTACGGCATCGTATTTCGGGAGGAAGAGGTGTAGCGCGGACTTAGAACCCAAGTGGCGTATTAGCTGCGTAGCGGCGAAAGGTTTGTAGCCTATTCGTGCCATAAAGCAGAAAAGCCGCGTAGCGGTGACAGAAACGCCCGGATTCTGTCACCGCTACGCGGCGTTTCGGGCCTTTTGCAGCATGGGGGCATCCACGGCGGCGGGTAGATAGGAGTGGGGTTGGGGTAAAAGTGGAAATTGAACCGGAAAACAAGAGAAGCTACTCGACCACCAGGCGTTTCACCAGCGGCCCCTGGCCGGTGGCCAGCTGCACGAGGTAGAGGCCGGCGGGCAGGTGGGCCAGGTCCAGGGCCACCTGGGCATCGGCGCGGGCGGCGGGCACCGGGACGCGGCGCACCACCTGCCCCACCGAGTTGAGCAGGGTCAGCTCGGCCGCCTGCCGGAGCAGGGCGGCGGGCACGGCCAACGTGGCGGTGCGGTGGGCGGGGTTGGGGTACAGGCCCACCAGCGCGGCCAGCTCGGCAGGCCGCGTGCCCAGCAGGGTGGTGGAGGTGGCCGTGGCCAGCGGAGCCCCGTTGTTGAAGCCGCAGTCAACCCCTACCGAAAACGTGTATTCCACCCCCGGCAGCAGCGTGACCGTGACGGGCGAAATCACCGGCGCGGGCACGGATTGGGGCGTGCCCCCCGCCGGGGTGTAGGTCACGCTGTAGCCCAAGCCGTTGCTCGGCCCGGTCCAGGCAAAGGAATAGGTATTGCCGCTGCTGCCCACGCGGGTCAGGCGCAGGTTGGTGGCCGCCGCACAGGGCAGCGCGGTGCTGGCCGTGGCGCACACAAGCGGCAGCGACGTGCCCCCGCCGGCGCAGGTGCTGGCCACGCACACCTGGTAGCTGGTGTTGGCCGTGAGGCCGGTGAGGGTGTAGGGCGAGCTCACCGCCGTGGCCGTGACGGGCGTGCCCCCGCCGGCCGGCGTGGCCGTGATGGTGGTGCCCGTGGTGCCGGGCGTGCCCGCCGTGAAGGCTACGGTGATGCCCGTCAGGGGCAGGGAGCTGCTGCGCGTCACGCTCACGTTGGTGGGGGCGGGGCAGCTATTGGGCACCGCCGCCCCGATGGTGACCTTAAAATCGGACGTCTGGCCCGTGGTGAAAGCCGTGCAGGCCGTGGCCGCGCCCAGGCCGGCCCCGGCGGCCGTGGTGCGCAAGCGCAGGCGGGTAGCGCCCAGGGTGGCCCCGGCGGGCACCGTGAACGACACCGTGGTGCTCCCGCTCACGCCCAGCCCCACCTGCGTGAATTCGCTGGCCTCGAACACGAAGTTTTGGTTGTAATCAATCCACAGCCCCACGTCGGCCGGCCCGCTGCCCACCGCGGCTTGCAGCTGGTAGGTGGTGCCCGCCGCCAGCGTGGCCGTGCTGGCACCCAGCACGCCGTACTCGGTGTAGGTGCTGCCCACGGCCCCAAACTGACAGGCTGGAGCCCCGCTATTGAGGGTAGTGCCGGCAATGGCGGTATTGGTCAGGTTCGGGCCCGCACACGTGGCGCTTCCCCCCAGGCCATCGACGCAGTACCCCGGGCCGGGATTCTGCACCACAATGCTGAACAGGGCGGCATACGCGGTGGAAGTCATGGTCTGGCCAATGCGCACGTAGTAGGTTTGGCCCGCCACCAGGTTGGTTAGGGGCAGCGTTACGGTCGCGTTCAGGTTGCCGGGGCTGCTCAGGTGGTTGGTGCAGGCCAGCCGGGTGAAGCCCGCGCAGATGCCCGCGAAGGCATCAATCAGGATGGTGCCCTGGTCCGGAATCTGCACCACCACGTTGTGGGCCGGCTGCGTGGCCACGAAGCGGTACCATACATCCTGGTTCACCGGCACGGCGCAGGCGGTAGTAGGCGTGGGGGCGGGCGTGGAGACGGTGCCAAAGTTGCTGCTGCCGTCGACGGGCTGGGCGCTGGTGCCCGCCACCAGCAGCGTCGCGGTGGCGCACTCGTCGTTGTCGGGCGGGCCTTGCGGCGTGTTGAACGACACGTGTGCCGGGGCCGACGCCGAGCCCGTGCCGCAATTGGTGACCACCGACACCCCACTGGCGCTGTTGGGGGTGAACCCGGTGAGCTGCACCGGCGACCCCGTCACGAGTATTGTATTGCCAAAACTGCCGGGCACCGAAGAAAAGCTGGTGCCGTAGTACACGGTATAGTTCACGGCTCCCGGCACGGGCGTAAAGCTCAGGGTGGCCGAGGTGGCCGTGAGGTTGCTGATGGCGAGGCCGGTGGGCGTAGCGCAGGCGGCCGGGGCGCTCAGGGTCACGGTGTAGTCCTCGGTTTCGCCGCCGATGAGGTTGGTGCAGGCCGCCCCGGTGCCCAGCCCCGAGAAGGTGGACGCCAGCGAGCGCACTCGCAGCCCCGTGGCCCCGGCCACGGCATTGAGGGGCACGTTGAAGGAAACGGTGCGGGTGATGTTGGCGCTGGCCACGCTGACGGGCAGGATGCTTTCGCTGGCTTCATACACGCCGTTCTGGTTGTAGTCGAGCCAAGCCGTCACGTTGTCGGTGGCGCTCACGTTGGCCGTCTTCACACTCAGCGAGTACGGCGTGCCCGGCTGCAGCGTGGCCGTGGTACGGCCCGAGGCCGGGAAGTTGACGTAGCCCCCCGTGGTGCAGGCCGGCGATTGGGACGTATTTGTAAGCGTGGTGCCCGCAATGCTCACGTCGGTGATGTTGGAGAAGCCGCAGCTGCCCCCCAGGCCGGTGCTGCAATAGCGCGTGGGCGTGCTGATGCTGCGCGTGACCGCCGGGGCCATCTGGCCGCTGGCGGCGCAGGGGGCCGTCACACGCACGGTGTAGGTGGTGCCCTGGGTCAGCCCGCTCAGCTGAATGGGCGAGGCGGCGGCCGTGGTGGTCTGGCTAAAGCTGCCGGGGCCGGTCACCAGCACCGTCAGGGGCCAGGTGTTGTTGGCCCCGAGCGTGACCGGAATGGTGGCCGTGGTGGTTGAGGCGTACGTGGGCGTGCCCAGGGCGGGCGCGCCGCAGGTGGGCAGGCCCGGCCCATCGGCCACGCAAATGGTAAACGCCCCGGTGAGGTCGGCATCGGTGAAGCCCGCTACCCGCAGGTAGTAGGTAGTGCCGGGCGTGAGCACGCCCGTGGTCAGGCGCTGGGCGGCCGTGTTGGGTGCGCCGGAACTCAGGGGGTTCGGGCTGAAATCAATGAGGGAAAACGGCCCGGTGCACCCGCCGGGGGACGCAAACAACTGAATGAAGCCGGCCGGGTTGCCCGTCACCGTCACGGTGGCCCCGAAGCTGGCCGGCCCGCTGGCTGCCGTCGTGAACTTAAACCACACGTCTTTGGGGCTGCCGGTGTTGGTATAGCCGTTCGGCGCAGTGGTGGTGGCCGCCTGGTTGGTGGCCGTGGTGGCCGCCGCGCACAGGCTGCCCTGCGGCGTGAGCACAACCGCGCCACACGGGTCGTCGTTGGCGGGGGCCTGCGCCTGGGCCGTCAGGGGGCCAAGCCCCATCAGGCACAGCATAAAAAAGGACAGCGCACACTGAAGCGCTACGGGGGTAGGTTTTTGCATCATAAGCACCGATTGGAAGTGGAAATCGGCAGCTAGATACAGACTTTTTAAGTGGAAAGCAATTCCGGGTAATGCACCGACCGGCCACAGAATAAGGTGCTTACCGGCCGAATGGCCGGGGCCGGACCGCCGGTTGTGCCAGTGAACAAGCGGTGGCAACGGTTGAGGCACGCCGGCAACTGGCAGCGGCGAATAAGCTGGGCGCTGCAATAGCGGCCGCCCGACGGGCGTTACTTTGGCACATGATGCCACTTCGGGCCTATTTACTATTGCGCATCCGGCTGCTGGGCCGGCTGCTGCGCGAAGTCGGTGCGGTGCGGCTGGCACTGCTGGCCCCGGTGCTGCTGGCGGCGCTGAGCCGGGGCCTGGTGCTGGCGGCCCCGCACCCGGCGGGCCAATGGGCGGTACCACTATTGACGTACCTGGCGCTGGCGTCGGCCCACCGGCAGCGGGCCGACTTGCCCTTTCTGTTCATCAGCGCGCCGCACTTTCGGCGCTGGCTGGCCGTGGAATACGGGCTGCTGGCGCTGCCCCTGGCAGTGGTACTGGCGGTTTTTAATGACTGGGGCGCGGCCCTGCTGACGCTGGCGCTGCCCGCCACGGCGGCCCTGCTACCCCGGGCCCGCGACAACCGTAGCACGCGGCACCGCGCCCGCAGCCTGTTTCGGAGCGAGGCGTTTGAATGGGTGAGCGGGCTGCGCGGCGGCGGGCTCTGGGCGTGGCCGGTGCTGCTGGCCGGCGCGCTGTGGCAGCACGCCGCGCCGCTGGGGCCGGTGGTGGCGCTGGTGGCGTGGCTGCTGGTGCTGCTGGCCTGCTACGGCACCCCCGAGCCAGTGACCATGCTGGTGCTGGCGGCCCGCACGCCGGGCCCGTTTCTGCGGCGGCGGCTGGGGCTGGGCGGGGGCTACGCGGCCCTCACGGCCGCGCCGTTCTTCTGGCTGCTGGCGGCGGGGCCGGCGGGCGTGGGCGGGGCGGTGGCGGTGGCCGCGTTCTGGCTGGGGCTGGTGGCGCTGCTGATTCTCACCAAGTATGCGTTTTACCCCAATGCCACGCACATTCGCACCACGCAGGCGCTGGTGGTGGGCGTGGCGCTCACGCTGTTTGCCCACCCGGTGTACCCGGTGCTGCTGCTGGTGGCGGTGGGCGGCCTCATCTGGCAAAGCCAGCGGCGGCTGCGGGCGGTGCTGGGGGTGGGCGAGTCAGGAGCTAAAGGTTAGGAGTTAAGAGTTGGCAGTGGGCTTGGGGTGATGACTGGTTTTGATAGAAAGAGTATGCTGGAAATTGTTAATCTGCGCAAGGCTTATGGTACTCATACCGTGCTGCACGATGTGAGCCTGAACCTGCTTCCCGGCACCATTCACGGCCTGGTGGGGGCCAATGGCGCGGGCAAAACCACGCTCATCAATTGCCTTTACGGGTTGGAAAATGACTTTTCCGGCACCATCCGCGACACGGCCGGGCCGGCCGTTCGCGAGCACTGCGGCCTGCTGCCCTACGAGCCGTACTTCTACCCGCGCCTCACCGGGCGCGAGTACCTGGAGTTTTGCCTGCAGGCGCGGGGCCGCGCCGTCCCGGACTTTGCGGGCTGGAATCAAATCCTGGAGCTGCCCCTCGACCAGTACGCCGACGAATACTCGGCCGGGATGCGCAAGAAACTGGCCCTGCTCGCGCTGCTGGTGCAGCAGTTCGACTACCTCATTCTCGATGAGCCCTTCAACGGCCTCGACCTCGAAGCCAACCTGCTGCTGAAGGCCATCCTGAAGCGGCTGCGCGACCGAGGCACGGGCATTCTGCTCACCTCGCACATCCTGGGTGCCCTCACCGAAACCTGCGATGAAATCTCCGTGCTGGTGGACGGGCGCGTGCAGCGGCACTACGCCGCCCATGAGTTCGGCACGCTGGAGCACGACTTGCTCGACCGCCTGCACCGCGAAAAGCTGGGCCTGCTGGCCGGGCTGGTGTAGCGCGCTAGAGCGCCAGATAAAATCCCGCCAGCAGCGCCCGGAACTCCGCCGAATACTCCGCGTCGTTTTCCGCCGTGCGGATAATCAGCTCCGTTTCCCGCAACGCCTCCGCCGCCCGCCGAAAGCCGGTGATGTGCCGCAGCGGCTTGCTGCCGGGCCGGTGCCGCACCACCAGCCGCGTGGCCGGGTGCAGCCCAACCACTGCGGCCACCTGCTCAAATGCCTGCATCTCGGGCGGCGGCAGCAGCACGGTGAGCAAGCCCGCCGGCAACAGAAACTCCACCGCAAAAGCCGCTAATGCTTCAAAAGAAAGCGAGTCGGCCGCCTCGTGGCGGGCGGTGCTGCGGGCGGCATCCGGCGAGCGCAGCGACTGCCGGAAGAAGGGCGGGTTGCAAATAATGTGGCTAAATGGCGCGGGCCGTGTAGCAGCGTACTCGGCCAAACTCAGCGCCCGCACTGCAATGCGCCCGGCCCACGGGGTGGCCGCCGCATTAGCCGTTGCTTGAGTAGCTGCCGCCGCATCAATCTCCACCGCTTCGATGGCGACGGTGGCGTGGCGCTGGGCGGCCATGAGAGCCAGCAGGCCGGTGCCGGTGCCGATGTCCAGCAGGCGGGTGGCACCGGTAAGGCCGGCCGCCGCGCCCAGCAGGCAGGCATCGGTGCTCACCTTCATGGCGCAGGCGGCTTGCTCGATGCGGAACTGCTGGAACTGGAAGTAGTCGTTGGGCATGCCGCGGGAGTCTACCCTACTTTGCTCAAGGCCTCGTACCCTTCGTCCACCAACAGCCCCTTGCCCAGCGCGCTTTGCACGGCCAGCACGTCGCAACGCTCGTTTTCGGCGTGGCCGGCGTGCCCTTTTATCCAGTGGAAGGTGACTTTGCGCTGCTTGTAGATGCGCAGGAAACGCCGCCACAGGTCCTCGTTGGCCTTCTTGCCGAAATCAGCTTTTGCAGCCCAGCCGAAAACCCACTTTTTCTCCACGGCATCGACCACGTACTTGGAATCGGAAACGACGCGGATGGGCAGGTCGGGGCGGGTCACGGCTTCGAGGCCGACGATGACGGCCAGCAGCTCCATGCGGTTGTTGGTGGTGTGGCGGAAGCCTTGGGTGAGCTCCTTCTCGTGGGGACCGTAGCGCAAAATGGCCCCGTAGCCGCCCGGCCCGGGGTTGCCGCGGGCCGAGCCGTCGGTGAACAGGTGAATCATCTTAAAAATTAGCTTTAAACAGCTTGATGGCAATGGCCAGCAGAATGACGCCGAACACGCGGCGCAGGATGTCCTCGCCGGCTTTGCCGAGCTGGCGCTCAATCCAGTGGCTGGTTTTGAGGACAACGTAGACGAACACGAGGTTGAGCAGGATGCCGACCAGGATGTTGGGCAGCGAGTAGGCGGCGCGCAGCGAGAGCAGCGTGGTCATGGTGCCGGCCCCGGTGATGAGCGGAAACGCCAGCGGCACGATGGAGCCGGTGCTGGCCGTGAGGTCGGAGTGAAACAGCTGGATGCCGAGTATCATTTCCAAGCCGATGAGGAAGATGATGACTGCGCCGGCCAGGGCAAAACTCTCGTTATCGACCCCAAACAACCGCAGGATGCTCTGGCCCAGGAACAGGAAGGCCACCATCAGACAGCCGGCCACGAAGGTGGCCAGCTCGGCCTTAATCTGCCCTTCGCGCTGCCGAATCTGGATGATAATCGGGATGGAGCCCACAATGTCAATCACGGCGAAGAGCGTGAGCGTGACGGAGAAGATTTGCTGGAGGGAGAACATGGGAATGGGTGGTTTTATCTGTCATCCTGAGGGCAGCGATGGACCTTACCACGTCAGAAGATTTCGCAGTAATTAAATCGGCGCGGCCATGATAAGGTCCTTCGCAAGCTCAGGATGACAGAAATTATTCCAATTACCCTGGGTACTCTTTGGCGAAAAACTGCACCAGG
Source organism: Hymenobacter sp. (assembly GCA_028288445.1). Lineage (GTDB taxonomy): Bacteria > Bacteroidota > Bacteroidia > Cytophagales > Hymenobacteraceae > Hymenobacter. The sequence goes on from JAQBNT010000249.1 coordinate 25,950, forward strand.
GCCTCCATCGCCGCATCGGGCACGGCGGGGAAGTTGGCGATGCGGATGGTGGTGTTTTTGAGCGGGCCGTAGCCGCTGCCCAGTTGCAGGCCGGCTTCCTTGGCTTTGGCTTTGATTTCTTCGATGAGTCCGGCGTCGCCGCGCAGGCCGATGACGGTGGTGGAGCGGGTTTCGTAGTTGTGGATGAGGGGCGTGAGCGGGGTGGCCTGCTCGAAGAAGGCGTAGAGCTTCTCGGCGCGGTCGGCGAGGTGCTGGTGCACGGTTTTGATGGGCTCGCGGTCGGCCAGCACGCGGCTCATGAGGTAAATGCCCAGCACGTTGGGCGTGTAGTTGGTTTGGTGGTTGAGCATCTGGCTCAGCATGGCGGGCAGCGCGTTGTAGTGGGCGCGGTCGTTCACGAGCTTGGCCTGGGCCACGGCGCGGGGCGATAAAATCATCACGCCCAGGCCAGCGGGCAGCCCAAAGCACTTCTGCACCGAGCCGTACCAGATGTCGGCCTTGATGTATTTCAGGTTCAGGCCGGCCAGCGAGCTGGTGGCATCCACGGCCAGCAGCGCCCCGCCGAGGCGGTTGTAGAGGTTCAGGATGAAGCCTTCACGCAATTGGGTGGCGGTGCTGGTTTCGTTCTGGGTGATGCACACCAGGTCGGTATCATCAGCGGCGAAGGGCAGGCTGGCCACGTCGGGCAGCTCGTCGAGCCCGAAGCTCAGGCCCGTGCTGGCCGGCCGGATGGCCTTGGCGTACTTGTACCACTTCTCGCCGAAGTCACCGTTATAGAGGTGAAACGAGCGGCGCGGGGTGAGGCTCTGGGCCAGGATTTCCCAGCACTCGGTGGCCGAGCCGGTGAAGAGGACAGTGTAGTCCTGCGGCACGTTGAGCTTGGCTTTGAGGTCGGCCACGGTCTGGCGCACCAGCGCGGTGACCTTTTCGGAGCGGTGCGGGGCCGAGAGCCAGCCCTCGTCGAAGGCATCGGTGAGGTACTGCCGAACGGCGGGATATACGGCCGAAGGCCCGGGATTGAAAGTATACATGGAGGAGAAAGGCTAAGGGAGAGGGGCGCCGCCGCCGCAAAGGTAGCGGCTGGGCCAACCGCCGAAAGAACGATTTTGGGGCCGGCGAGCGGGCATCTCAACGTTGCGAGGCCAGCTTTCGGTGCATCGAACACCTTGGCCGCCCCTTCAAACACCTGCCCCGTGCTTTCGAACAGTCCTTCCGGCACTACGAACAGTCTTGTCGCCCTTACAAACGGTCTTGCCGGCCTTGCGAACGGTCTTGCCGCTCTTACGAACGGTCTTGCCGTCCTCGGCAACAGTGTTCGTAGGGGCGGCAACAGTGTTCGTAAGGGCGGCAAGACCGTTCGCAAGGCCGGCCCAGGCGTTCGAAAGTCCCTTACACCCGAAAGCCCACGCGCTTGGGCGTCTGGTTCACGAACCACTGCACGGCGAGGCGGTAGCTTTCCAGCCCGAAGCCGCTGATGCTGCCAGCGCAGTGCCGGCCAAAGAGGCTGCGTTGGCGGAAGTCTTCGCGGGCGTGCAGGTTGCTCAGGTGCACCTCCACCACGGGCGCGCTGATGGCGGCCACGGCATCGGCCAGGGCCACGCTGGTGTGGGTGTAGCCCCCGGCGTTGAGCACGATGCCGTGGTGAATGAAGCCAACTTCGTGCAGCTTGTCGAGAATCGCGCCCTCGTGGTTGGATTGAAACAGGGTGAGCTTCACTTGGGGGAAGGCTTCTTCGAGTTCGGGGAAAAAGTCTTCGAACGAGCGGTTGCCGTAGATGCCGGGCTCGCGGCGGCCGAGCAGGTTGAGGTTGGGGCCGTTTATTATCAGGATATCCATGCGTAGGGGCGGGGCTTGCCCCCGCCCGAATCGTGGAACGATGATGACAGCGCCGTTTTGGTGCAAAATTGCACGCAAGTACTTGCTTTATGTCGCATCGATGCGACAATAAAGCAGCATTGATGCGACACTAATGCAGCATCAGCATCTCAATTCATCGTCCCACGATTCGGGCGGGGGCAAGCCCCGCCCCTACGCCCATGACCTGGCCTCTTGCAATAAAACAGTTTCAGGGCTACTTACAGCTCGAAAAATCCCTCTCGCCCAACTCCGTGGAGGCCTACGTGCGCGACGTAGGCAAATTTCAGCAGTTCCTGATTTGGGAGGGGGAGCACACGCCACCCGAAAAAGTAACCACCGACCTGCTCCAAACCTTTCTGGATACGCTGCAAGGCCTTGGACTGGGCGCCACTTCGCAGGCACGCACCGTTTCAGGGCTAAAGGCATTTTTTAGCTTTATGATAATGGAGGACCTCATAAAGCTAGACCCAACGGACACGATAGCTGCCCCCAAAACCGGCCGCCACCTGCCCGATACCCTCAGCTACCCCGAAGTAGAACAGCTGCTGGCCGCCATCGACCTGAGCACCGACGAGGGCCTGCGCTCCCGCGCCCTGCTCGAAGTGCTCTACTCCTCCGGCCTGCGCGTGAGCGAGCTCTGCGACCTGCGCCTGAGCAACATCTACACCGACGAAGGCTTCATGAAAGTGGTGGGCAAGGGCAACAAGGAGCGCCTCGTGCCCGTGGGCCGCGAAGCCCTCAAGCACCTCAACTTCTACCTCAGCGGCGTGCGCGGCCACCTCGACATCAAGCCCGGCAGCGAAGATTTCGTCTTCCTGAGCCAGCGCGGTCGGCCGCTTTCGCGCATCACGGTCTTCACCACCCTCAAGAAACTGGCCGAGCAGGCGGGCTTGCGCAAAACCATCAGCCCGCACACGCTGCGCCATTCCTTCGCCACGCACCTGATAGAAGGCGGGGCCGACCTGCGCGCCGTGCAGGAAATGCTGGGCCACGCCAGCATCACCACCACCGAAATCTATACCCACCTGGACCGGGACTTTCTGCGCCAGGTGATTACCGAGTTTCATCCGCGCAGCTGATGGGGTGGGGGAGGAGGATGGAACGAAACTCCCCTCCTTACCAAGGAGGGGACGCTGGCGCGAAGCGTCAGCTGGGATGGTGCCACCGAAGGGTGGCGTCTGCATCGGTTAAACGAAATTGAGCCGTACAAAATCCGTCCAACGCCACAACCACCCCCGTCCGAGGCTGCGCCTCGAACATCCCCTGCTTGGTAAGGAGGGGAGTTGTCGTTCCGTTACCCCGATTTAATTCATCCGTCCGTTTACCGCCCGCGTTGTGTAAATTTGACCTTTCTGCACCCGTCGAATGGCCGATAATCGTTATAAAACCCCTCCCGCCGGCCCCTCGGCTAACCGCCCGAACGAGCCCAAGGCCAACCGGCGCAACGAGCCGCGCCCCAACGGCCCGGCCCCCGAGCCCGCCCCCGCCGCCCGCCCGGAGCCCCGCCCCGCCGCCGCTAACGTGCCCAAA
>JAQBNT010000258.1 GCA_028288445.1 Hymenobacter sp.
ATACCCGCCCCCTGGCAATGAATAACAACCACACCAACATCAAGCCCACGGTCTTCGTCATCTTCGGCGGCACGGGCGATTTGAACGCCCGCAAGCTGTCGCCGGCGCTGTATAACCTGTTTCTCGACGGCTGGCTGCCCGAGCAGTTTGCTATCATCGGCACGGGCCGCACTAAGCTCACCGACGAGGAATTCCGCACGAACCTGCTGGCCGACCTCAACCAGTATTCGCGCAGCGGCAAAGCCAAGAAAGAATCCTGGGAGAAGTTCGCGCCGCACATTTTCTACCAGGCCTCCGACGTGAAAACGCCGGCTGCCTACGAGGAATTCAGTCAGCGAATCGCGGCTTTTGAGAAGGAATGGAACGCACCGGCCAACGTGATTTACTACCTGGCGGTGGCTCCCGAGTTCTTTCCCATCATTGCCACGGGCATTGCTCAGAGCCACACTGGTGATGACCCCACGCGGGTTCGCATCGTGATTGAGAAGCCGTTTGGGCACGATTTGGAGTCGGCCCGGGCGCTGAACAAGTTGCTGGCCCAGCATTTTCAGGAGTGCCAGATTTACCGCATCGACCATTACCTGGGCAAGGAAACGGTGCAGAACATCATGGCCTTCCGCTTCGCCAACGCCATCATGGAGCCGCTCTGGAACCGCAACAGCATCGAGCACGTCCAGATTTCGGTGACCGAGCAGTTGGGCGTGGGCGAGCGCACGGGCTACTACGACGGCTCGGGCGCACTGCGCGACATGATTCAGAACCACTTGCTGCAGCTGCTGTGCCTGGTGGCCATGGAGCCGCCCGTGAACTTCACGGCCGACGAAGTGCGCAACCGCAAGGTAGACGTGCTGCGCGCCATGCGCCGCTTCACGCCCGAGGAAGTGCGCGAATCGGCGGTGCGCGGGCAGTACGGGGCGGGCTGGATTGAGGGCAAAGAAGTACCCGGCTACCGCGAGGAAAAGGATGCCAACCCCACTTCCAACACCGAAACCTTCGCGGCCGTGAAGTTTTTCGTGGACAACTGGCGCTGGCAGGGGGTGCCGTTCTACGTGCGCACCGGCAAGCGGCTGCACCGCTCGGCGTCCATCATCAGCATCCAGTTTAAAGACGTGCCGCACGTCATTTTCCCGCCCGAAACGGGTGAGAGCTGGCAGCAAAACCGCCTCGTCATCAGCATTCAGCCCGAGATGAGCATCCGCTTGCAGGTGCAAGCCAAGCGCCCCGGCCTCGACATGATGCTGAACACCGTGGACATGGTGTTCGACTACCAGGGTACGTATTCGGCCGAAGCGCCCGAAGCCTACGAAACGCTGCTGCTCGACACCATGCTCGGCGACCAGACCCTGTTCATGCGCGGCGACCAAGTGGAGGAAGCCTGGGATTTGGTGATGCCCATCCTGAACTCCTGGCAGGGCCGCGCCAGCCTGAACTTCCCCAACTACTCGGCCGATTCGTGGGGCCCGGAAGTGGCCGAGGCGCTCATTGCGCGCGACGGTTTCCACTGGTTTACGCTGCCGCTCAACGGCAAAAAGAAATAGCCATGCCCCAGCACGTTTTCGCCTCTGTGGAGGAGGTTTTGCACCGCTTGGCCGACTTCTTTGTGGCGCAGGCCAGCCAATCTGTGGCCGCGCGGGGCCGGTTTTCGGTGGCGCTATCCGGCGGCAGCTCGCCGAAGAAGCTGTATGAGCTGCTGGCCTCGCCCGCCTACCGCGAGCAGGTGCCGTGGGCCGAGACGTTCTTCTTCTTCAGCGATGAGCGCAATGTGCCGCCCACCGATGCGCAGAGCAACTACCTCATGGCCAAAAAGGCTCTGCTAACCCCACTGAGCATTGCCGATGACCATGTTTTTGCCGTGAATACCCTGCTGCCGCCCGCTGAGGCGGCGCAGGCATACACGCAAACCATTAAGTCGTTTTTCGGGGGTGAAACGGCGCAGTTTGACTTAGTGCTGCTGGGTCTAGGCGACAACTCCCACACGGCTTCGCTGTTTCCGCACACGAACGTGCTCCACGCCACTACAGCCGATGCGCAGGCGGTTTTTGTGGCCGAAGTTGATGCCTACCGCATCACGTTCACGGCTCCGCTTATCAACCAGGCGCGGGCCGTGGCATTTTTGGTTTTCGGAACTGACAAGGCAGCGGCCGTGCGACGGGTGCGGCTGGGCGAGCGGAACATTGAGGAATATCCCGCGCAGCTTATCGCGCCGGCCGCTGGTGAAGCGGATTGGTTTATGGATGAGGCTGCGGCTGCAGAGTTAGAGAGGTAGCCGTTCATTATCAAGGCTGTAATTGGGAGGCCGTAGCGCGGATTTTGTGGTTCGCGTTACGGCCTTTGCGTTAGACCCGCTTTAGTCGCCCACCATGGCCGGCGCACCCCGGCTGGCCGTGAGCGTGGCCCCCACGCTGGCCACTACGATGAAGCCCACGGCCAGCCATTGGCCGAAAAGCAGCCGCTCGCCCAGCAGCAGCCAGCCGGATATGGCCGCCGCCACCGGCTCCAGACTCATCAAAATACTGAATGTGCGCGTGGGCAACGTGCGCAACGCCTGCATTTCCAGTGAAAACGGCAATACACTGGAAAACAGCGCCAATAGCCCACCCAGCAGCAACAAGTGCGGCGTGAGGCCCAGCAAGCTGCCGCTTGCCACACCAAACGGCAGCACCGGCAAAGCCGCAAACAGCATCCCGATGGCCACCGCCTGCTGCCCCGGTAATACCGCCGCCGTGCGCTGCCCCAGCACGATGTATACGGCCCAGCACCCGCCGGCCGCCAGCGCAAAAGCCAGCCCCAGCAAGTCGACTCCTTGCCCGTGCCACGGCGCAATCAGTGCGATGCCGGCGGCGGCCAGCAGCGCCCACAACGCATCGCCCCAGCGGCGCGAGCCCGCCAGCGCCAGTCCAAGCGGCCCCACGAATTCCAGCGTGACGGCCAGCCCGAGCGGAATACGAGCCAGCGCGCAGTAAAACAGGAAATTCATCAGACCCAGCGCCAAGCCGTAGGGCACTACCGCCCGCCATTGTGCTGGCCGCAGCTGTCCCAGCTTCGGACGCACCACCACCAACAGCACCAGCGCCGACAGCCCAATGCGTAGGCTAGTAGTCCCAGCCGCGCCCAGCAGCGGGAACAAGCCTTTGGCAATGGCCGCCCCGCCCTGCACGCTCACAATAGAAAGCAGCACGGCGGGCACCGCCGGGAACGTAAATCGGACAGAATCAGGCATTACGGGAGCACGGAAAACTCGGCGGCCGCCACCGCTGCCTGGCCGGGGCGCAACACCTGCGCTGCGCCGCCCTGCACGATAATGGCCGCCCGCGCCAGGCTCAGAAACAAGCCGTGCTCTACCATACCAGGAATGGTTTTCAGTTTGAGCGCTAATTCGGCCGGGTTTTCAATTTTCTCAAAGTGGCAGTCCAGCAGCAGGTTGCCCTGGTCTGATTGCGCCAATTCGCCGGGGTTCAGCTTATCCACGCGCACCACGGGCGCGCCGCCTATAGCCTCAACCGCGTCCATCACCCAAGGCAGGGCGAAGGGCACCACTTCCAGCGGCAGCGGGAACCGGCCCAACTGCGCCACGGCCTTCGAGGAATCGGCCACAATGAGCAGGTAGTCGGAGGCAGTGGCAATAACCTTTTCACGCAGCAAGGCCCCACCCCCGCCCTTGATGAGGCGCAGCTGGGGGTCTAGCTCGTCGGCCCCGTCCACGGTCAGGTCGAAGCGCAGGCCGCGCCGGGGCTCCAGCATCGGGATGCCCACGCGGCGCGCAAGTTCGTCGCTGGCCCGCGAGGTAGCTGTGGCCTGAATGCGCAAGCCGCCCTCGCGCACGCGCTGGCCCAGCAGCTCAATAAATGGCGCGGCGGTGCTGCCCGTACCCAGTCCCACCACCATGCCATCGCGCACCCAGCCAGCGGCGGTGGCGGCAACGAGTTGTTTTTCCTGAGCGAGCTGCTGCTGAATTTCGGGGAGTGACATGGGGCTTCGGTGCGTTTGATTAAAACCAGAAGCGCCCCCACAGCCTGGCTGCGGGGGCGCTTCGCCAACTATCTAAAGCCCGAAATTACGGGTTTGTCGACCACATGCCGGCCTCCTTAATGAAAATACGGCGGTTCAGCTTCAGCTGCGCCACCATGAACTCGGCCAAATCTTCGGGCTGCATCACCTTCTCGGGGTTGCCGTCGGTGAGCTTGTTTTCGAGGGCCAGCGGCGTGGCTACGGTGCTGGGCGTGAGGGCCGACACGCGAATATTGTGCTTGCGCACCTCCTGCATCAGCGCCTCGGTGAGGCCCAGCACGGCAAACTTCGAGGCGCTGTAGGCGCTGCTGCCAGCAGCAGCCCGCTGCCCCGAAGTCGACGAAATATTGATGATGTCACCGGTCTGGCGCGCAATCATCACCGGCAGCACGGCGCGGGTCACGTAGTAAGTGCCCAGCACATTCACCTGAATGATGTGCTCCCACTGCTCGGGCTCCATCTCCAGAAACTTGGCAAACGTGCCGATGCCGGCGTTGTTGATGAGAATGTCAATCGGCCCCAGCTCCTGGTGGATTTTGGCCACGGCCAGGTTCACGGCGGTGCGGTCGGCCACATCGGCCACGGCCGTAGTCACGGTGCCGCCAGCGGCAATAATTTCGGCAGCTACGGCTTGCAGGTCGCTTTCGGTACGGGCCAATAGGCCGACGTGTACGCCTTCGGCGGCCAGCGCCAGGGCCACGGAACGGCCGATGCCTTTGCCCGCGCCGGTAACGAGGGCGACTTTTCCTTGAAGGGATTCCATATGAGTTGAAACGTTAATTGGGGAGGTGCTACAACCCGGAAAGGGGCAGAAAGTTGGGAAAGGACAGTGTCGAGACGCATAATTGCGTCTCGACGTTGAACGGTAATCGTGCAGAACAGGGAGACGACGAGACGCAATTATGCGTCTCTACCTCGTTCAATGCCACCTTACATCCCGTGCAGATGCTTGGTGAAGTCGCCGTACATCACCCAATCCTCCCAGCGCTTGCGGTGCGGAGCCACTTTGCCGCGCAGGTATTTCTCAATCATCAACCCAGCGGCGGGAGCCGCGCTGGTACCCCCAAAACCGCTGTTTTCGATAAATACAGCAATGGCAATTTTGGGGTCCTGCACCGGGGCGAAGGCGGCAAAGGTGGCGTGGTCGAAGCCGTGGGGATTTTGCACGGTGCCGGTTTTGCCGGCCATCGAGATGCCGTATTGCGAGAGCGAGGCCAGGTTGCCGGTGCCGCCGTTGCCGTCCACTACCATCTCCATGCCGGGGATGATGTACTTGAACAGCGCCGTATCCACGGCCGTGTAGTGCTTCTGCTGAAACTCCGGCAGCGGGCCGCCCTGGCCAATGCCGCGCACGAAATGCGGTGTGTAGTAGTAACCGCGGTTGGCGATAGTGGCCAGCACATTAGCCATTTGTAGGCCGGTAATACCGATTTCGCCCTGCCCGATGCTGAGCGAATACACGTTACGGAAGCTCCAGCGGTGCTGGCGGTTTTCCTTCTTGTTAAAAAACTTGTGGTCGTAGAATTCCGGCGACGGAATCAGGCCGCGCTTTTCCTGGCTCATGTCCACGCCCAGCTTTTCGCCCAGGCCGAAGGACTTCACCATTTTCTGCCACTGCGCCAATCCGATGTGGGCGTCGGCGTACTTATTCGGGGCCTGTCCGCGCTGCACCACCGCCCGCAGCACCTGGTAGAAATAAGGATTACAGCTGTTTTTGATGGCAATGCTCACGTTGCGGGGCGGCTCGTGGCGGTGGGTGCAGCGCACTAGCTTCTGGTTGCATTCAAACGAAGTGCCGGGCTGCACCACGCCCAACTGCAAGGCCACCAACTCATTCACCAGCTTAAAAACCGAGCCGGGCGGGTACGTCGCCATCAGTGGCCGGTCGAACAGCGGGCGGTCAGGGTTGTTGAGCAGAGCCATGTAGCGGTTGCCCGAGCCCTTGCCCGTGAGCAGTTTGGGGTCGTAGTGCGGGGCCGAGACGAAGGCCAGAATCTCGCCCGTCTTCGGGTCGATGGCCACGATGGAACCGCGCCGGCCCGCCAGCAATTGCTCGCCGTAGGCCTGCAACTCGGCATCGATGCTCAGGTGCAAATCCTGCCCGGCTACCGACAGCGTATCGAATTCCCCGCCCCGGAACTTGCCTTTTTCGATGCCGCGCACATTCACCATCTTGTACTGCACGCCACGCCGGCCCATCAGTGTTTGCTCGTAGTAGGATTCCAGCCCTGAAATCCCCACGTTTTCGCCGGGCTGGTACTTGGCGTACTTGGGCTTCTCAAGAAAAGCCGGCGTGATGGCCCCCACGTAGCCCAGGGCGTGGGCCAGATTGGGTGTGCGGTAGGCCCGCGCCATGCGCGTCTGGGTGCGGAACCCCGGAAAATCGCCTAGCTTGTCCAGAATAATCGCCAAATCGGCCGTCGTCAGGTTTTGCAGGATGGGCGAGGGCTTTACGCGCGAATATTTTTTGGCCGCTACCAGACTGGCGCGCAGGTCCTCCAGCGGAATTTGCAGCAATTCGGCGAAGCGGAGCGTGTCGAGCTGCTTCACTTCGCGGGGCACCACCATCAGGTCGTACACGGGCGTGTTCTGCACCAGCGGCACGTTTTTGCGGTCATAAATCAGCCCGCGGTATGGCACCTGCACCAGGCGCTGCAAGGTATTTTTGTCGGCGGCCAGCTTATACGTCCCGTCCAGCACCTGCATGAAAAACAGGCGGGTGAGGAAAATGAGGGCCACCACCAAAAAGATGCCCTGCACGACGTATTTGCGGCCTTCGAGGTATTGCATTTTGTATTCGGATAACTTGTTAGAACGTCATGCTGAGCGCAGCCGAACCATCTCGCTCGGGGCAGTAATCCA
>JAQBNT010000269.1 GCA_028288445.1 Hymenobacter sp.
CTTCGCGTCTCCCGCAAGAACAATATCGTTCAAACGGGAGGCGCGAAGTGTCGCGTCTCCACAGGGTAATAAAATGCGTTGTGGCTACACCGCCACGCTTTCAATGGCTTTCGCCAGGGCCGTGGGCTCCAGGTCGGGCATGCTGGTGCCTTCCACCCGGACTACCTCCACGTCGGTGAGGCCGATGAAGCCCAGCACTGGCTTCAGGTAAGGAGCCATGAAATCGTAGGCCGCCATGGGGGAGGCCCCGGAATACACGCCGCCGCTGGCGAGGGCGAGGTATACTTTTTTGCCTTTTAAGAGGCCCTGGGGGCCGTTGGCTCCGTACGAAAACGTGACCCCGGCCCGGACCAGGTGGTCGAGCCAGGCCTTGAGCGAGGAGGAGATGCTGAAGTTGTACATGGGCGAACCAATAACGAGCACATCGGCCGCCAATACCTGGTCAATCACCTCATCGGAGTGCCCGACGGCGGTTTGTTGCTGGGGCGTGCGGGCCTCGGCCGGCGTGAAGATGCCTTGCACGAAAACCTCTTCCAGGTGCGGGAGCGGATGAATGGTGAGGTCGCGCTCAAGTACTGTGCTGCCGGGATGGGCAGCCAGGAGCTTTTCCACGATTTGGTGGCCCAACTGGCGGCTGTAGGAATTGGAGCGGGGGCTGGAAATGATGTGCAGGATGTGCATGGTTGAGAGGGGCCAGCCGCAGAAGGTTTGGCTGACTGGCCCGACAAACCTACCGGCCGCCCACTGCGGCATCCTAGCTGATTCTCAAAACAGTACCGGTACTGAAAACAGTAGCTATGTGAAAGCTAATGCGTTGATAATACGCGGCCGGCTGCCTCGCAAACCTCTGGCCTAGTACCTTGGTAGTACAGCAGCACCAATCCCCGCCACCATGGTTCCCCAGCCCGTTGCCTTTAAACATACCGAATGCCGCGGCGCCCACCAGGCTGTGCGCGATACCCTCGACGTGGTGGGCGGCAAATGGAAGCTGGTGATTCTGGCGGTGCTACGGGAGCGCAAATACCGCTTCAAGGAGCTGAGCCGGGCACTCGGCATTTCGCCCAGCATCCTGTCGAAGGAATTGCAGGAGATGGAAATGGACCGGCTGGTGACGCGCACCGTGTACAACACCACGCCCCAGACGGTGGAATACGAGGTGACCGAATACAGCAAAACCCTCAGCGAGGTGTTGCAGGCCATGCGCAATTGGGGCGAACTCCACCACGAAACCATTGTGGGCAAGAAGCGGGTAGCCGTAACTGCATGACGTTCTTTCAATCTGGGGACTACACCCCCAGCAACTCCCGCAGCCCCGGCAGCACCCGCGCCCCGCGCTCCCAGTCAAAATCGACTTCCGAAGCCGCTACCGGCGCGGCGGCATCCGCACTCGCAATTTCCATAATTTGCCGCCGCTCGGGCAGCGAAAAATCGGTGAAGGCCCGGCGCAGCAGCGGCACGATTTCGCGGAAGGTTTCTTCCTGTAATTCACTTAGCCAGGTATCGAGCAGGTCGAATAGCTCGCGGTGATGGATGAGCAGCAGGCCCGAGCCGCGCAGGAAGCCCTCAATCCAGGCCGTGGCGTAGTCGGTGGGCTGGGCGGGGGCCAGCGCCAGGCCCAGCACCGTGGCGGTAGCTTCGGCCGACGCTTGCTGGGCATCGAAAAGCAGGCGGGCGGCGGTGCCGGCCAGCAGGCCGTTGGTGGCGGCATTGCGCTGCACGGCGGCCAGGGCGGCGTACCAGTCGGCTTCGTGGGCGTCGTTTTGCAGCAGCCGGATGGCCTGGTGGGTGGCTTCGATGCGTTCCAGAAGTACTTTGGCCGCGTCGTAATCCAGCCCCGCGCAGGCGGCGGGCAGGCCGATGCACAGGCGCGGCACCAGCTGGTGCACCACCTGGGTCACCTGTGCGGTGTCGGTGCGGCGCACGTTGCCGTAGCGCAGCACCTGGGCCAGCGGGGGCAGGGCGGCCAGCAGGTGCGTCACGTCGCGGGTGTCGGCCCCGATGGTTTCGAGCCGGGCCACCAGCGCCGGAATGGCCGGGCCGAGGTCGGCGCGCAGGGCATCTTCCAGCAGGGTGCTCACGGCTTCGAGACTGGTGGCTTCGGCGGCGCGGGCGGTGGCGCGGGCGGCGGCAGCGGCCAGCACGGTGTTGCCCCAGCGGCCGGCCTCAATCACGGCTAGGGCCATTTCGGGCTCCCATTCCAGCGTCCAGATTTCGTGGAAGGTGCCGCTTTTGCCGGCCACTTCCTCGGGCTCGCCCCAGTTGATGTCGAGCAGGCGCAGGCGGTGCAGCAGGTGGCTGCGGTCGAGCTGGGCGGGCTGGCGCAGGTCGAGGTCGAGCGGCTTGGCCAGGGCTTCGGGCTTGAGGCGCAGGGTTTTTTGCTGCTGGGCTAAGTCCTGCTGCAAGGGCGTGGCGGGCAAGCCTGCCGGCACCTCGCCCAGCTTCACCCCAATCACCAGCTCCTTGTGCACCAGCTCCAGCGGTTCGGCGTAGCCCCCGCCCAGGATGGCCACGGCGGCTTCCTGCAACTCGTCGATGCCGGGCAGCGCCAGCCCGCGCACGGCGGCCAGCGCGGCGGCCAGCCGCACGCCCTCAATGGCGTGGGCCGAGGAGGCGTCCACGTCCTGCCCGCGCAGCAGGCGGGTGGCGCGCACCATCCAATGGGTCAGGACTTCGGCGCGGGGTTGGGCAAACAGCAGCTCGTACCAAGCCGGCGAGAGCACGCCCGCGCCGTAGCCCGAGCTGAAGGAGAGGCGCTCGTAGGTCCACGGAATCCAGGTGGTTTCGGTGGGGACTTTCTTCAGGCCTTTGAGGCGGGCTTTATCTTCCTTTTTGAATAGGTCGGGCTGCAACACCGGGGCGTGCCAGGCCCCGCACACCACCGCCACGCGCGGGTAGCCCTGGGCCAGGGTGGCGCGCAGGGTTTCGCGCATGAAGGCTTCGCGGAGCAGGGTTTCCTCGGTTTCGGGGCGGCGCAGCTCCTCGCGCAGGGCCGTCATCATGTCCAGCACCACGGCGAAGGTGTCGGCGTGGCCGGGGGCGTGTTCGAGGTGGGTTTCCCACCACTGCTCGGAATCGGTGTAGCCGGCCAGACGGGCGATGTAGGCAACGGGGTCGGATGCTACGCTGGGCGCTTCGCGCTCCGCTTCGCTTAATGAAGAATTGGGAATGAAGAATGAGGAATCAGGCTCGGCTGCTGCACCCGTTTCTGTCGGGGCTTCTGTCTCTGTTGCTTCTATTGCCAATAAATCAGTCTGAAGAAGTAATTCCTCATTCTTCATCCCTAATTCCTCCTTGCTGAAGGCAAACCGCAGGTTCATCGGCAAATCCATGCAGCGCACATGCGCCCCGTTCCGGGCGCACCACTGCACGGCCTGCCACTCCGGCGAGAACTCGGCGAACGGCAGAAATGAGGCCTGGCCCTGCTGCTTGGGGTTGTACACCAGCAGGGCTACCGGGGGCCGCAGCTCCGGGTGGGTGGCGGTGGCCAGGGCGGCTTCGGCATCGGCGGGGCATTCCAGCAGCACGATGTCGGGCCGGAAAGCGTCGAGGGCGGCCACGAGGCTGGCGGCGCTGCCGGGGCCGTGGTGGCGGATGCCGAACAGGCGGAGGTCGGGGGTGGGCATGGTGGGGCGGGAGGGATTGGGCAGGGCCTGCAAATGAACAACACCCTGCCCAACCCGCGCCGCCCTTTACCCGAAATTTTCTTCGATTAGCTCCATGTTGATGAGGACGCCGGCCTTGCTACCGGCGGCCACGGCGGCCGAAACGGCCCGGAAGGGCGTGGTGGCATCGCCGGCCGCGAACACGCCGGGCACGCTGGTGCGCTGAAAATCGTCGGCCTGCACGTGGCCCATTTCGGTGAGGGCGCAGCCCAGCTGCCGGGCCAGGGTGCCGGCCTGCTCAAACGGGACGCGGGCAAATACCGCATCCAGCGGACGGGCGCTGCCATCGGCCAGCTGCACGGCTTGCAGCTGCCCCTGGGTGTGGATGATGCTGGCCAGTGGGGCTTCTTCGATGGTGATGCCGTGGCGGGCCAGCGTTTGCCGTTGGGCGGGGCTGAGGGTGGCGGGGCCGTCGGTGAAGAGGGTGAGCTGCCGCGACCAGTGATGAATGAGGCGGGCGAAAGCGAAGCCCACGTCGCCGTTGCCGATGACACCGAGGCGCTGTTCTGCTACTTCGTAGCCGTGGCAGTAGGGGCAGTGCAGCACCGAAATGCCCCAGCATTCGGCAAAGCCGGGCAGGGCGGGCAGTAGGTCGATGACGCCGGTGGCGAGCAGCAGCCGGGCGGCCGTGGCGCTGGCCCCGGCAGTGGTTTCGACGCGGAAGCCGCCGCCGGGGAGGGCGGCGGCGGTCAGGGCTTCGTCGGTGCGCAGCTCGATGGTGGGGTAGTGCTGCACCTCGGCCAGGGCCTGGGCGCGCAGGGCGGCGGGCGTGGCCCCGTCCTGGGTGAGGAAATTGTGGGAGTGGGGCGTCTGGCGGTTGCAGGGCCGGCCGGTGTCGAGGAGGAGCACGCGGCGGCGGGAGCGGCCCAGGGCCATGGCGGCGGAGAGGCCGGCGTAGCTGCCGCCGATGATAATAGCGTCGAAGTCGGGCATGTGAGCGGGGGAAGGAAGCGGCCGCGCTGCCTGCGGGCCATCGGGACGGACGCGGGCAGCTGGATTCCCTTACAAAAAAACTGTTTTGCCCGCCGACACGCTGCTGCATCCGGCAGATATCCTACTGGCGCTAAAAGATATCCTACCGGAGGCCGAAGATATCCTACTTCCTATAAAAGATATCCTACTGGTGCCTGCGGATACGCTGCTGGTACTGGAAGATATCCTACTGACGCTTGAAGATATCCTAGTGGCGACGGTGGAACCGGTGGTGGCGATTGCTGACAACCGGTTAGCACACGACGACTTATGATTTCTAACTGACAAAGTGATTTGATAACATCTTCGGCCATGCTGTTTAGATGTCAAGCCGTCGTGCCAACAATTTTACGATTGTCCCCAAGCAAATTCGCAATTACCGAAAACACCATTCTGCAAATCTTCCCGCTCAATTAAGACACTCAATACCCCTTCTTCCGTAAAGTCTTCGCCAATTTGAAGAAGAAGGATTTTAGAGGAAAAAGTTATTCCTTCAATTTCCTCTTGTTGCATTTGGCAATGCGTGTAAATCCCAAAAACCTTCGACTTTTCTTCTCCTGCAAAATAGTCCCATCCGGTTTCATCTTCGTCCTCGATTAGCGATGGGTCAAATCTTGCGGCTAGCGTTTCAGTTTCAGTGCTAAAATCGGTAATTAGCTTGCCGTTCCAAAAAGATTCTTCGTGTTCTTTAATTGTTCGGACCAAATCAGTATTAGCAGCGTTGGTATGAACTACTTTGCCTTTGTCGAGGTCGGTAAAGAATAATAATTGTCCACGCTTGGGTAAAAGTCCAGTGGAGTCAAGCACCGAAATTGCTTCTAAATCAAGCTGACATGCAAAGTACAAGTCGGAGGGGTATTCCATTCCAACAGGTAAGTCAACAACTGGCCCGCCAATACGGGATTGACCCATCGGGATATTTACGGCTGTATGAGGAACAAAATTCTCCTGCTGCAATATGGGCGGAATAACTACAGACGCCGGATAATAATCAACAGTGTCCGGAATTAAGCGGATTATTTCAAATGGCGTTTCAAGATTTCTCATGCTTGTCTTTTGTAATAATTATTCAACCTGATTTCTACTATCCTTTTGACCTCTGTGTCGTTGGCGAGGGGTAAAATCGTGCGCAGCGCTTCGATGGAAATATTCTCGGCAGCATGAACCAAAGCCCATTCTACTTCATATGAGGATGCATCGGGTGGAGGGCCCAAATTAATTAACGCGAGGGAGTGACTGGGCTCCAGCGGTTCGGCAAGCTGCTGAAGCAACTCGTCAAATTCTTGCAGCGGGAAGTCATTAATAGCCGGAGAACTATCATCCGGCAAGGGGCCCATTTGCTGGAGGCGGGCAATGATTTCAGCGTTATTCATTACTCCACCACCTCCCGGCAGGCGCGGTACAAATCCTTCCAGCCGTCGCGCTCCTTGGCGACGGTTTCGAGGTATTCGAGCCACACCACGCGGTCGGGGGCGGGGTCTTTGATGACGGCGCCGGTGAGGCCAGCGGCCAGGTCGTGGGCGCGCAGGGTGCCGTCGCCGAAGTAGGCGGCCAGGGCCAGGCCGGCGTTCATCACGGAGATGGCCTCGCCGGTGCTCAGGGTGCCGCTGGGGCTCTTGAGTTTGGTTTTGCCGTTGTCGGTGACGCCCTGGCGCAGCTCGCGGAAGATGGTGACGAGGCGGCTGATTTGCTCCAGCGCGGGGGCCTCCACGGGCAGCTGGAGGGCCTGGCCCTGCTTGGCCACGCGGGTTTGCACGATGTGGACTTCCTCGGCCAGGGTGGCGGGCAAGGGCAGCACCACGGCATTGAAGCGGCGGCGCAGGGCGCTGCTGAGCTCGTTGACGCCCCGGTCGCGGTCGTTGGCCGTGGCGATGACGTTGAAGCCCTGCCGGGCCTGGATTTCAGTGCTGAGCTCGGGGATGGGCAGCACCTTTTCGGAGAGCATGGTGAGCAGGGTGTCCTGCACGTCGGAGGGGATGCGGGTGAGCTCTTCGATGCGGACGAGCTGGCCGGTTTCCATGCCTTTGTAGAGCGGGCTGGGCACCAGGGCGGCCAGCGAGGGGCCTTCGGCGAGCAGGCGGGCGTAGTTCCAGGAGTAGCGGAGGCTGTCTTCGGCGGTGCCGGCGGTGCCCTGCACCAGCAGGTTGGTGTGCCCGCTGATGGCGGCGGTGAGGTGCTCGCTCACCCAGCTTTTGGCCGTGCCGGGCACGCCGAGCAGGAGCAGGGCGCGGTCGGTGGCCAGGGTGGCGACGGCAATTTCCATCAGCCGCCGCTGGCCGATGTACTTGGGCTCGATGTCGAAGCCGTTATCGAGCTTGCCGCCCAGCAGGTACGTGACCACGGCCCAGGGCGAGAGGTGCCAGCCGGGCGGCTTGGGGCGGTCGTCGGCGGCGCGGAGAGCGGCGAGCTCTTCGGCGTAGAGGTCTTCGGCGTGGGGGCGGAGCAGGGTGGGCGTCATGGGTATGGTTGGGGTGTATGAGGCTAGGAGGATGTGGGGTAGGTGAAAGAACGTCAGGTGGTCGTTTGTCATCCTGAGCGGAGCGAAGGACCTTCTCACGTTTGCGTTGATTATGATTACTGCTAAACGTTCTGACGTGAGAAGGTCCTTCGCTCCGCTCAGGATGACAAACGCCCCATTCTTTTACTCGTTCAGCGACCCCTCCAAACCGGCCTGGAAGCGGAGGGTGTCGATGAAATTAAGGCGTGGGGTTTGGAAGATTTCGTGGAGGTCGGGGATGGCTTCGATTTGCTGGATGACGGCGGCGGCATCGGCGGGGGCGATGCTGGGGGCTACGGTTTGGGGCAGCAGCCAGGCCAGCTCGCGCAGGTGGGGGAGCGGGGCGAAGCCGAGGTATTGGGTGGCGGTGTTGGCCAGCTGGCTGGCAATGGCCCGCACCACCGTCAGGCTGAAGGTGCGGGGCCAGGGGGCGGGCACGAAGCCGAGGTCCCAGGTCCAGTTGGGGGCCTGCTGGCGCACGCGCTCCAACACGGGCTTGAGCACCAGCTCCTGGCGGGCATCGTCGGGGAGCAGCCGGGCCAGGGCCGCCCAGTCGATGCCGCGGGCGCAGTGGGCTTTTTCCAGGGCCGGGCGCTCGGTGAACCACAGGCGGAGGAAGGCGGCGGCGCAGTCGGCATCGCGGTGCAGCAGGGTGCTCTGGGCCCAGGCCGGGAGCAGCGGCGCGGCCCACTCCGAAGCTAGCGCGGCGGCCAGCAACTCAGCAGGCGTGAGGCCGAGATGAGCGGCGAAGCGGCGGGGTGGCAGCAGGGCCAGCAGGTTGGCAAGGCGGGCGGTGGCCGGGCCCACGGTGGTTTTAGAATTGGTGCCGTGGGGCGACAGGAAGCGGGCGTTTTTCTCCTCAATGCCATCGAGCAGCCAGGATTTGTCCCAAGCCGTGGGCAGCGTGACTTCCAGCGCCGGTTTGCCCAAGCCCAGCAGCTTGCGTTTGGCCGTGATGAGTGGTTCGGCGCGGGCCCACAGCCGCTCGGTGAGCGCCGCGCCGGGAAGCTGTACCAGCAACTCGGTGGCCCGGCGGCGCACGTCCTGGCCCCGCGCTTTGAGCAGGGGTTCCAGTACGGGCTCGGCATCGGGGTGCAGGTGCCGGGCCAGCAGCTCCAGCAGGGCTTCCTGGACTTTGGCGGGCTCGGTGGGCAGGGCGGCCAGGAGCAGGGCGCGGGCCTCGCCGGGGACTTGGGCGAAGTGCCCGCTGAGCCAGGTGAGGCGCTGGGGCAGCGTCCCGGTTTCCCAGATGTCCGGCCCGGCTTCGGTCTGGTCGTTGGCCGCAATTTTATCGGCCAGCCTAGCCCACTCGGGGTTCAGGCCCGCCAGCCAGTGGCCCCGGCTGCCCAGCACCGGCCCCAGCACGGCTCGGGTTTCGGCCGACTGGTGGGCGTGGTGCAGCAGCGGCACCAGTAGGGCCGGGGGCACCAGGCTGTCGCGGCCGCCGAGGCGGGCGAGGTAGTCGGGCAGTAGCTCCGGGTGCAGGCCGTTGACGAGCATCTGGTGGAGGTAGCTGGTGCCCCTGGGGCCGATGACGGGCAGCAGTTCGGGCGGCGCGGGCGTGAGGGCCGGGGCGGTGGCAGAAGCGGGCTGGTGGCCGGCTTTGCGCATCAGGGCCAGGGTGCCGGCGGCCAGCAGGAGTTGCTGTTCGGGGGAGCTGGCAGCCGTGGGGAAGGCGGGGATGGGCTCGCCGCTCTGGCGGGTGCCGAGCAGGGCGGTGCGCAAGAGCTGGCCCGGGCCCGGCAGGGGCGCGGCCGGCGCGCCGACACGGGCCTCTGCCGGGCCCGGCTCACCTCCTGGCTCCGCCGCTGCTTTGGTCGCAGAGGTCTGCGGAGAGGGGGAGCGTTCGACAGCGGCGTGGTCAGAGTCCCCGTTTTTGTGAGGCGCTGCGACCAACGCAGACGCGGGGCCAACGCTGGGTGGTGAGGTTCCCCAGCTGCTAAGCGGACGAAAAGCCTGCCCGTCCCACTCGCCAAAGAGCGTAACCGGCTGGCCACCGCTTTCGGCCAGCAGCTGCCAGCCGAAATTTTCATCAACCAAGCGTAGTGGCAAAACGCCGGGCGCAATGGCGTGGTGCAGTAGCCAGCCGCCGTCGGGCAGCGGTGTGGGCAGCACCTGTGCGAGCGTGGCGGGCCACTCGCGCAGCCAGGGCTGGCGGGCGAGGGCAGCGGCATAGTCGTCCAGCAACTGATTGATGGACTGGCCGGGCGGCACAACGGTTTCCGGCACCGTACCGTCAAATTTTACGTCGACAGGGGCGGCCCGCAGCGGCAGCAGGCCGGGGTAAAAAGCCAGCTCGCCCAGATACGCGCCGTGCGGAATAAATGGCGTGCCGAAGGGCTGGCCGCCGAACGAAAATTCCAGCATCAGCGCCGTGCGGCCGGTTTCGCGGCCGTGCAGCCAGGTGCGGCGGGCCGTCAGGCGGTCCTCTTCCCAGCGAAACTGGCCCAGCACGCGCCAGGAATCGGCTACGGGCGAGGTGGTGGTCAGCAGGTCCTCTTTTTTCAAGTTGATGCCGACTTGCTGAAGCACGTCGGCCCGGGCATCGGGGGCGAGAGTGGCGAGGTTTTGGAAGGCGCGGGTTAGCAAATACAGCTCGCCGAGGCGGCCCAGCAGGCGCGTGGGCCAGTCGGCGTGGGCGTGGCGCAGGGTGGCCAGCTCGCGCACGGTGGCGGCCAGGCCGGGCAGTTGGTTATCGACCAGGCGGGCGGCCTGGCTTTCCCAAAACCGGGGCGGCTGCTTGTCGAGCGCGGCCAAGCCGGCCCGCATCAGGTCTTCGAGCCAGGCCACGATTTCTTCGGCCCCGGCGGCCATGCGGGCCCAGCGCTTGGGGTCAACAGCTGGGGCTGCTTGAATTTGAAGCGGCGTTTCGACAGCCTCACCTGCCGCCGTTCCTTCACCAAAAAATGGGGAGTCCGGGCTTGCCTCGTCGGCCAGCAGCTCAGGTACGACAGCCGCTTTAGAAGCTTTAGTCGCGGGTTTTTCAGCCTTTTTCTCCTGGGTTTGCTGGCGTTTTTCCAGCCACTCGGCCAGCCAGGCGGGTGGGGTATTGCCCCCAAAAAGCTCCGGCTGACGGGCCATGAGCAGGAGCAGTCCCGCCCCGTGCTTGCACGGAAAAACGCGGCTGGGGCAGCTGCATTTGAAAGCCGGCTCCGTCAGGTCGATGCCCGTGAGGTAGGGCTTGGAGCCGCTGCCGGCGCAGTCGCCCCAGGCGGCAGTATCGGTGCGGCCCAGGTTGGCCCATTTGGCGGGTTTCAGCAGTTCCTGGCCTCGTTTGAGGGTGCCGGGGTCGGTGATGAGGGCGAGGGCCTGGGCTTCGGAATAGGAAATCATGCGGGACGGGGTAGGCCCCAAAAGTAGCAGAATACCGCTGTCATCCTGAGCTCGCGAAGGACCTCATCACGTTTGCATTATTTGAGTTGATTCAAATTGCTCTTCGGTGATAAGGTCCTTCGCAAGCTCAGAATGACAGACGGGCGCACTTCACGCGAAAAAGTCGTCCGGGTCGGCCTGGCTCAGGTATTTGCGCAGCGCCGGCAGCGTGCCGAAATAGGGCAGCACGCAGGCCAGGAACTCATCGACGGCGACCGGGCCGCTGGCGTACACCACCAGCGTCTGGCCGCCTTCCCCAAACTCAATCTCCTCGAGCAGCGCCGGCTGGTGTTCCTCCACAATGGTTTCGAGGTGCTCGGCCCAGGACGCGGCCGTACCGCCGAAGCCGAAGTGCTGAAACAGCGCATAGTAGTCTTCCAGCCCGCCCACATCGGCAAAAATGACGAACTGATACTCGGGTGCCACGGGCTCGGGGGCGGCCGTTACTTGAAAAGGAAACGAAGCAGACATGCGGCGAAGGTACGGCAGACCCGTAGCGTGGCCCTGGCAAGTCCGGGGCAAAACCAGTTCACAGGCGGACTCGCCAAGTCCGAACTACTTGCTCCAGGTGCGGGTGTAGCGGCCCTGCGGGTCGTAGCGGCGGGCCTGCTGGGCCACGTCGAAGGCGGTGTCGCGCACGTCGGTGCCGGTGCCGGCGATGTACTTCCAGTTGCCCCAGTTCGAAGCCGCGTCGTAGTCGATGAGCTGGTGCTCGAACCAGGCCGCGCCCCAGCGCCAGTCCTGGTGCAGGTCGTGGATGAGGTAGCTGGCCACGTTCTGCCGGCCCCGGTTGCTCATGAAGCCGGTGGCTTCCAGTTCGCGCATGTTGGCATCCACGAAGGCATTGCCGGTGCGCCCGGCGGCCCAATCCTCAAACACGGCCCGGTCGGGCCGGGTGGGTTTGGGCCGCTGGTCACGCAGGCCGCGCCAGCGGAAGAAATCCGGCCCGGCCCGCTGGGCCAGCAGGCGGAAATAGTCGCGCCACAGCAGCTCCAGCCGCAGCTGCATGGCTCCTTTGCTGCGCGCGCCGTGGGTGGCATCGTAGCCATCAATGGCCGCCCAAATCTGCCGGGCCGAGAGGCTGCCGTTGGCCAGCCAGGGCGAAAACTTGGTGCTGAATGCTTCGCCCAGCATTTGGTTGCGGGTGTCGTCGTAGCGGCCGATGAGGTGGCGTTCCACGGCGTAGTCGTGCAGGCGGGCCAGGCCGGCGGTTTCGCCTCCGCCCAGCGCGGGCAGGGCCGAACGGCGGTCGGGCGTGGGGCGCGACTGCGCCGGCTGGCCCAGTTGGGCGGCAAGTTCGGCGGCCGTGGGCAGGGGCGCGGGCGCGAAGCCCACCGGCAGCGGAGGCAGCTGTTGCGGCGCAGGCAGCGGTGGCCGCACCGTCATCTTCGAAAACACATCAAACCGAAACTTGCTGAACGAAAACGGCAGCCGGCTGAGCGGAATAGGCAGGTCGGCGGGGTGCAGCAGCGTGAGGGTTTCGAAGCGGCGCAGCGGTATCTGGGGGCCGAGCGCGCCGGTGAGGGCTTCTTCGGCCTCCTCTTCTTCGGTGGTGTGCTCGGTGCTGGCGTGGATGGCCTGCGCGCCCAGCTGGCGGGCCAGCGTGGGCAGCACCTCCTCGGGGCGGCCCACCGCGAAGTGAATGCCAGAGCCCAGCGCGGCGTAGCGCTGCTGCAAATCGGCCAGGGTTTCGAGTAGAAACGCCAGGCGGTGCGGGCCGGTGCGCGGCAGGCCGAGGTAGGCATCAGGACCCAGCGCCACGGGGTCGAAACAGTACACGGGCAGCAGGGCGGTGGTGTCGGCGGGCAGCGCGGTCAAGGCTTCGTTGTCGTGCAGGCGCAGGTCGTTGCGCAGCCAGTAGAGGACGGTCATGCGGAGAAAAAAACGGTTTGCCAGCCTAACAGGCGGCCGCGTTTTTCTTCCCGCAAATTCCCGGATTCCCGGCTACTTCCGCCGCCGCAGTGCTACCACCAGCCCCACGCACAGCACGGTGAGGCCCGCAATCAGGGCATCACGCACGAAATGGCCGTGCTTGGCGTCGGCCACTTCGGCTTCGAAGTCGCGCAGCCGGGCCAGCTGCTGCTTTTCGCGCTGGCGCAGGTTTTCGGTTTCGTTGGTGAGTTCGGAGAGGCGCTGGGCGGTGAGGTTGCGGTCGTCGCGCGAGCTGGTTTCGAGGTGGGTGGTGGTGGCGGCCAGGCGGGCCGAGGTGGTGGTGGCCGCCTGAGCGGTGCGGTTGAGCACGTCCACGATTTGCTGGTCTTTGTCCACGATGCCTTGCAGGGCGTCCACCACTTCCTGGAGGTCTTTTTTGGAGGGCTTATTGCCGAACAGGCTGTGGCGCTGGGCGCTGGCGGCAGTATAGCGGTCGGTCAGCGTTTTGCGCTCGGCCAGCAGGCTGGGCAGGGGCGAATCCGGGGTGATGGCGGGCGTCTGGGCGGCCGTTGTCAACCCCCACAAAAGCCCGCCGCCGAGGGCTAGGGCGCGAAACAATGGGCGGCGGTGAGTTATTTGCAAACTGTCAACCAAGGAAAGAATGGACGTACGCATGAAGAAAATACAGCTAATGAAAAAAGGCAGCCTCTTATTGCTCGGGGCGCTGAGCGTGTGGAGCTGCGAAACGACCCGGCCCAAAACGCCGCCCACCTACGGCGGCGCGGCCTCGGAAGGCCTCTACGAAAAAGGCGGCAGCGGCGTGCTGCCCTTCCTGATTCAGGGCGTGAGCCCGGACGACACCTACGGCTTTACGGCAAACAACCCGGTGCGGGTCGGCGGCGGGCGCGAAGCCGGCGTGCGCAACCAGCAGCGCTACCTCAACGCCCTGCTGGGGCCCAAGGGTGAAGCGCTTAAGTACGAGCACGAAGGCAGCTGTTGCGCGTTCAAAATTGCCGAAGCCGGTATTGATAACGAAGGCCAGCTCGACGTGTATTCCATCACCTGGAAAGGGCAGAAGCAGCCCCTCAAGCTCTACCTGAACATGTACGAGGAAGGCCCGCTGGCCGCCCCCGTGGGCCTGAGCGCCGCCCGCTAGCTTGGCCGGCCGCGGCCGGAAAACCGTTACTTTTATAAGTCCGGCCGCTATTTCTCTACCTTCCGATGCCCACCCGCTACTACTCCCGCCTCGCCGCCCTGGCCGCCGACCCCGCCGCCGCGCCCGCCGACCAGCTTCCCAAGCTGCGCAAGCTGCTCGAAACCGTATTGCGCGACGACTGCAAGGCCCGCGAAGCCCCGTTTATCGACCTCAACCAGGCCATCGGCCAGGCCGCCTACACCCACGAGCTGCCCGCCGCCCTGCGCCAGCAGCTCCAGGCCCTGCGCCTGGCCGCCAACCTGGTAGTGCACGAAAGCTACGCCGGCACCCGCGCCGAGGCCGCGCAGGGCTTTGCAGCCGTAGCGGCGCTGGTGCTGCACCTCACCGGCGCGGCCTACGCCGGCCCCGCGCTGCCCCAGCCCGCTGCCGAAGCCGCCGCCGCGCCCACCGAAACGGCCGCAATAGCCGCCACCGTGCATATTCCCGAAGCTGCCGCCAGCACCACCTGGCGCGTGCGAGTACTACACGCCGACCTGGCCACCGGCGCGCTCACCGTCGAAATGGCCGCGCCCGCCGATGGCCGCCCCGCCGGCCCCTTCGGCCTGGTACTGCCCGCAGCGTATGAAAACGTGCTGCCACTGGCCGCCGCGCTGCATCCCACGCTGCACCTCATCGGCCCGGTGCGGCTGGCCGATGGCAGCGTGCGCGCCCGCCGCGTGGTGCTGGAGCCCGACTACCTCATCAGCGTCACCACCATTGCCGAGTGCGCCCAGCGCGACGGCACCATCCCCGAATGGGCGCTGCTGAACGCCTTTTTGCCCGATGAAACCTCGCGCCCGCTGGTGCTCGGAAACCTGGTGAACCTGCTGCTGGATGAGGAGGTGAGCCACGCCGGCCGCCAGGAGGAATCGAAAGCGAAGTGGGAAGCCACCGAAAAACGGCGGCAGTTGGAGCGGCTGGCAAAGCTGGCCGGCCACGCTACGGCCACGGCTGAACTGGCAGCAGCTTCTGAAACTGCTCCCGAAACTGAAGATTCAGAAGCAGCTATTGTTACCCCTTTCGAGCTAACAGCAGACAACGAGCAACTAACCGCGAAGGAATTCGACCTGGAGAAATTCTTCAAGGGCCGCCTATTCCGCTCCGCTCCGCTCTCGCTCAGCACCCTGCCCGAGTTCCAGACCCGTACCGGCGTGCCCGAGCTGCTGAGCGACCTGCGCCGCCACCACCGCACCCTGCGCGAAACTCGCGCCCTGGGCTTCGTGGCCGCCAGCCGCACCGGCTACCAGCAGGAGCCCCTGCGCCTGGCCGACTGCTTCCTCGAACCCACCTTTCTCTCGGCCACCTACGGCTTGCAGGGCCGGCTCGATTTGCTGCACGAAAGCAGCACCGGCTACGACCTCATCGAGCTCAAAAGCTCGACCAAAGTGCCCCACGCCGAGCCCTGGACCAACCACGCCGCCCAGGCCCAGCTCTACCGCTTGCTGCTCGAATCCGTATTCGGGGCCGATGGGGAAACCGCTGGCCGGGGCCGCACCAGCATATTATACTCGAACGCGGCCAGCGGCCAGCCCGCCGTGCGCCGCGTCGACCAGGACCAGGACCTGATTGACCGGTTGCTCTCGGCCCGCAACCAGCTCGTGGGCACCGAGTTGCAGCTGGCCCGCGCCACCGGCCCCCGCCAGACGGCCCATCTGTTGGCCCCCGTGCTGCATCCCAACCTCATGGCCCTGCCGCCCTTCGGCAAAGCCAAGGCCGAAAAGGTAGCCAACGCCTGGGCCGCCGCCGACGTCGTGGAGCGTGCCTACTGCCTGGAATTAGCCCGTTTTGCCGCCCGCGAAATGCGCCTGACCCTGCTCGGCGACGAAGCCCGCCCCGGCGATGCCGGCGGCCAGGCCGGCCTATGGCTGCTGCCCCAGGCCCGCAAGTATCAAAATTTCAGCCTGCTCGATGATTTGGAGTTAGTCGAAGACCACAGCGGCGCGCCCGACGACGCCCGCGATGGCCTCGGTCCGCACCTCATTTTCCAGCGCCCGGCTGGCGGCCGCGAAGTCAACTTCCGCGCCGGCGACACGCTCATTCTCTACCCGCGCCGCCGCAACGCCCGCGAAACTGCCGCTCCCGAAGCGGCTGAAGAAACGGTGGAGAACCCACTCAGTCACTCCGCCACTCAGTCACTCAGTGTATTGGATGCCCAAGTGGTGAAGGTGGTACTGGCCGAAGACCTCGGGGCCGATGGCCGCGTGGTGCTCAGCGTGCGCAACCGCCGCATGGCTCCGCGCTACCTGCTGGGCCATTCGCATTGGGCCCTGGAGCCCGATACCTACGACACCTTCCGGCGCGAGTGGGCCGGCCTTTCGTCCTTTCTCAGCCTGAGCCCCGAGCGCCGCAAGCGCCTGCTGGCCCGCACCGGCCCACGCGAACCCGAGGGTTGGGACCCCGCCGCCGCGCCCGCCACTACGGCCCCCGAAGTAGTGGCCCGCGCCCTGGCCGCGCCCGACTGGTTCGTGCTCTGCGGCCCGCCCGGCACCGGCAAAACCCGCAGCGTGCTGCGCGAGCTGGCCGAAAGCCTCTACAAACAGGACAAGCAGGTGCTGCTGGCCGCCTACACCAACCGCGCCGTGGACGAAATCTGCGAGCAATTGGTAGAAGCCAAACTGCCCTTTATTCGGGTCGGTTCGCGCCTGGGCACCTCGCCGCAGTACCGGCCGTACCTGCTCGATGCCATGATTGCCGACTGCGCCAGCCGCCAGACCGTGCGTGCCCGCCTCACCGGCACGCCGTTCTACGTGGGCACCGTGGCCAGCCTGCTGGGCAAGCCCGAGCTGTTCATGCTCAAGCAGTTTGATGTGGCGGTGGTAGACGAAGCCAGCCAGGTGCTGGAATCGCCGATGCTGGCCTTGCTGGCCAAGGTGAAGAAATTCATTCTCATCGGCGACCATCGCCAGCTGCCCGCCGTGGTGGCCCAGGAGCCCGAAACCAGCGCCATCGCCCCCGAGGTGGCCGATTTGCTGCGCGAAAACCTCGGCCTCACCAACCTGCGCAACTCCTACTTCGAGCGCCTGTTCCGCCGCGCCGAAGCGCAATGGCCCCACGCCCACGGCACCCTCGCCGACCAGTACCGGATGCACCAGGAGCTGGCCGTGCTCGTCAACCAGGATTTTTACGAAGGCCAATTGCGCTGCCCGCTGCCCTGGCAGGCCGCCCCGCTCGACCGCGCCGCCTGGCCCGTTGCTTCCGATGATTTCACGGCCGCGCTACGCCGTCAGCGGGTGGTTTTCGTGCCCACCCAGCGCCAGCCTGAGGATTTATCCATGAAGGAATCGGCGCAGGAAGCCGAGCTGGCCGCCCGCGCCGCCGCCTACGTGGCCCAGGGCTATGGCGACAAATTCAACCCCGAAACTACCCTCGGCATCATTGCCAGCTACCGCAACCAGGCGGCGCGCATCCGTGCCCGGCTGGCCCAGCTGGCCCGCGAACTGGCCCTGCCCGCCCTTGCCCAAATCAGCGTCGACACCGTGGAGCGCTACCAGGGCAGCCAGCGCGAGGTCATCATCGTGAGCTTCTGCTGCCACCACGAGCACCAGCTGGAACTCATGGTATCGCCCGACGAAACCGGACAGGTCGACCGCAAACTGAACGTGGCCCTCACCCGCGCCCGCCAGCAGCTGGTGCTGCTCGGCAACGCGGAAATGCTGAGCCGCGCCCCCCACCACGCGGCCCTGCTGGACCGGGTGCGGTAGTGAGCGCGGCTCCGCGTTTTCTGGTTTGTTGGCTGTTCTACTTGATGTCCACCACTTCCACTTCAAAGCGTATGGCCGTGTTGGGACCGATGCTGCCGGAAGACCCCTGCGCGCCATAGGCCAGCGCCGATGGCAGTAGCAGCTCAGCCTTGTCGCCTTTGTGCATCAGGGCAATGCCTTCTTCGAAGCCTGGAACCAAACGGTTAGTCCCGTATTTGAAGACTAGCGGCGAGTTAGCGGTTGAGGCATCGAACACCTTGCCGGTCGCATCAAAAAAATGCCCGGTATACTGCACCGTTACCGTGTTCCCGATGACCGGCCGCGCCGCGCTGGGGTTGGTGGTGACGGGAAGAAAGTAGAGCCCGGACGCCTGTTTCTGGGCCGTAGTGATGTTCTTGGCGGCCAGGTAACTGGTAAGCAGGTTGTCATCGTACACCGGAACATCAATTATTTCTACTTCAAAACGTACTACCGAGTTCGCCGGAAGGTTCTTGCCTGACGCCGGGCCGAAAGCCAGCGCGGAAGGCAGCAGCAGCTCCGCCTTATCCCCAACGTGCATCAGCGAAATTCCCTCCTCAAAGCCCGGGGGTGTTTGGCCCGCGCCCAGTACGAAGGACAATAGGGGGTTGGTACGCATGGAAGACGCATCGAACACCGTGCCGGCAGCATCCAGCAAGTGGCCGGTAAACAGCACCGCCACCGCCGAGCCGACAGTGACTTTGGTACCTGTTGGGTTCGTTCTGACCGGCAGGAAATAAAGGCCGGAGGGCTGTTTCTGGGCTGTGGTGATGTTATTGTCGGCCAGATACTTGATGATAGTCTCCTGGTCAATGCCGCTGTAATCCTTGATTTCGGGGGCATCCTTCTTACACGCGGTGGTAAACAGGCCGGCCGAGGCCAGCACGGCTAGGAGAAACAGACGCGTGAGCACGGTGGAAAAGTAGGGTTTCATAGGCTGATTTTTGGGGTAAAAGTAGGGTATCAAGGCCTGCAGAACATGAATTTGCTATCCGGCGTTCGCGTTTTTTACTGGGGCAATGGCCCGCACGGCCGCAGCCTTCCCCAGGCGAGGTGGGCTAAAACCGGCCTCAAGCCCCAGCGCCAGTCCAACTCCCAGCGTGTAGGCCAGCAGGTCGGCCCACTCAAACCGGCTGCCCAGCACGACGCGCGCCACCCGCGAATGCTGCCAGCCCAACCAGCTCAGCAGGTGTACATATTGCAAGGTCTCAATAGCATAAGCCGTGAGCAGCACTCCGAGGGCTACCTTTTTTGGCGCGGCTGCCAGCAAGCCACGGGCCAGACAATAGAGGAAGATGGTAGCCAAAAAATCGCCGGCGTAGGGCCGAATAATTCCATCGTGTACGAACAGGGCGATAAACACTTCCAGCATTAATAATAAGCTGGCCGCCAGTAAATAATGCTTCTGAATGCGAATCATGCGACAACTAAAATCCGGCTTGTGTAATCAACCGTGGTGCATCGGGCACCGGCGGGCGGGCTGCATGGTCACCGCCATTGCGGCCAGTGCCACCGGGGCCGCATCCAGCGCCTGAATGCGGGCCAGATACTCCGCCGGCAGCATGGCATTCCTGGCCGACTGGCTCACCCGCCAGTGCCGCGTAAGGCGGTAGAAAACCACGGCAGGGCTTATGAAACTACCTACCGGCAGCTGCAAAAGCTGCCGCACCCGGGCGGGCACCACTAAGCCCTGCACCAACCGCAGCAGCTGGTAGCGCGGGCCGCCCAGGTGCCGCCGGTATTGCACGTACAAATCGGCCGTGTAGGCGCTGGCGGCCATGTCGGCGGCCAAGTGCTGCGCCCGCGCCACTTGCCACCCGGCGTAGGAGGTGGGCAAATCGGGCACGCCCATGCGCCGCCCCACGCGGCAAAACACCGCCACAATCTCCTCGCGCTCGGCCTCGGTCAGGGGCCGTTCCAGCACCTCAAAAGCCCGCATAGAATAGCCAATGAGCATAAACAGCACATCGCGGTAGGCCCAGGCCGGAATGGCCCGCCCGCGCTTAGCCTCCACCGCCGCGTGGATGGCGGCAATGCTGTCAATGGCCCGTTCGGCCCCGGCGCGGTCGGCAAACACGATGCGGCGGGCGTAGTCGACCGTGGAAAAGAGCCGCGCCAGCGGGTCGGCGGGCAGGCGGCCGGTGAAGTAAAGCCAGTCCACGGCCTTGTTGAGGGCGAACTCGGCCGCCGCCCCGGCGAAGATGAACAGCACCGTATCGGCCGTGCCCCAGATGCGGCGCACGATGGAATTGGGGGCCACGAAGTAATTCATAACGTATTTCTAGCAGGAGCAAAATTAGAACGCCGGGCGGCGGGCTGATAATTCTGCTGTAAATTTATAAAGAACTTTGTAATTCAAAGTAAGTACCATTAATTAATTGACCAACGAGTTAGCGCACGTCGGAGACACGCGCCAGCATATAGTAATTATTTGCTGAGCAAATTCGGCACCGCCTTTCCAACCGCCACCCTCGGCCGCTTGTAGAAATACAGTATTAGCAGGGGCAGCAGCGTCAACTCAGCCACGACGCCGAACAGCAGCGTGAGGCCAATGAGCAGGCCGACGTAGAACGTGCCGTCGAACTTCGAGAACAGCAGCGTGGAGAAACCGCCCACCAGAATGAGCGAGGTGGTAATTACTGCTTTGCCCGCCAGCAGGTACGTGTAGCGCACGGCCTTGAAAATGTCCGGCTCCTTGCCCAGCGTGAGGCGCAGCTTGCTGATAAAGTGGATAGTGTCATCCACCGCGATGCCGAAGGCGATGGTGAAAATGATGCTGGTGCTCACTTTCATGTTCACGCCGGCCAGGCCCATCACGCCGGCCACGATGATAATGGGCAGCAGGTTGGGGATGAGCACCACGATGGTCATGCGGAAGGATTTGAACAGCGCCAGCACGATGAGCGTGACCATCGCCACATCAATGGCCATGCCCTGAATCATGTTCAGGGTCAGGTTTTCGTTGTTTTTGTCGATGAGATTGGACGAGCCGGTGAGGCGGGTGCGGAGCACGGTACTGTCGGTGCTGGTGCGCAGGTAGCGGCGCAGGGCCGCGTTCAGCTTGTCGGCCCGGATGCTGCCTACGTCGGCCATGCGGCCGGTGAGGCGGCCGGCCGAGCCATCGGGCAGGGCCAGGGCGCTGAATTCGGGCTTTTTGCGGAACTGGCGGAGCTTGCCGCGCAGGCTGCGCATTTCGAGGGTGTCGGTGGGCAGGCGGTACTCGGCCAGGCCGCCGCCGTGCAGGGCCTTGCGCACCGACTTCACCAGCGTGACGGGCGAGGCGGCGAAACGCAGGCCGTAGGTATCGGCCAGATACCCCTCGATGCGCTCGGTCTGGCGCAGCACGGCCAGGTTGTAGATGTCGCGGCCACCGGCTGGTTTCAGCTCCAGCTCGAAGGGCCGCACGCCGGCAAACTGCCGGTCGAAAAAGGCGAAATCCTGTCGGACGGGGTCGCTTTTGGAAAGGTCATCGAGCAGCGAGGAATTGATGTGGACCCGCGTGGCCAGCCCGATGGACGCCGCCAGCACCAGCCCGCTCAGCGTGAAAATCAGCCGTCGCCGCACCAGCACCTGCCGAAACAAGCGGCCGAGCACGCCGTCCCAGCTGTGGCCCTGGCGGCGCGGCTCCCGCAAGGCCGGCTTGCCCAGCAGCACCAGCATGGCCGGCAGCAGCGTGAAGCTGAGGATGAAGGCCAGAATAACCGCAATGCCCGTGAACAGCCCGAAGTTGTGGATGGGCCGAATCGTACTCGTCATCAGCGTGAAAAAGCCCAGGCTGGTGGTGAGCGCCGACAGCCCCGACCCAAACCCCGATTCCTTAATGGTGACGCGCAGCGCGTCCTTCTTGCTGGCCCCGTAGCCCAGCTCGCTCACGTAGCGGCTGATGATGTGAATCGTGTCGCTCATGCCCACCACGAAGAGCATGAGCGGGAGCAGGGCCGTCATCAAATCGATGCTGACCCCGAACGCGGCCATGATGCCCAGCCCCCACAAAATGGCCCCCAGCACCACCACCAGCGGCAGCACCACGCCCCACCACGTCCGAAACGTGAGCCACAGCAGGCCCGTCACCAGCAGCACCGACAGCGACATAAACACCACCAATTCCCACTTCAGCCTATCCACAAACACGGACTGCGCCACGATGCGGCCCGCGAAATGCACCCGTTCATCCGGAATGTGTAGGCGGGCCAGGCCGCCGCGCAGGGCCGCAAACAGCGAGTCGCCGGGCGGCTTTTCGAGGTCGGGCGTGAGCTGGAGCACCAGGGCCAGCGCGCGGGCATCAGGGCTGAACACGTTGCCCACCAGGCCGGGCGTGCGGTAAATCAGGGTCGAGTCGGCGGCGCGGCGGGCGGGGTCGGCGCCGTAGGCATCGGGGTGCAGGTAGGGGAGGCTGAACACCCCCAGGCCCTCCACCACGGTGTTGGCCAGCGTGGTGGGCGAGGTAACGTGCCGCACGTTCTTCTGCCGGGCGGCCAGCCGCGTCAGCGAGTCCACCTGGGCCAGGAAAGCGGGGTCGAACACGGTGCGGCCCGCCGGGGCTTCGAGGCCCAGCAGCAGGTAGTCGTTGTCGTTGCCGAAGCGCTGGGTGTAGCCCTGGTAGTAGTCCAGGTCGGGGTCGCCGGCGGGGTAGAAGTCGTTGAAATTGTAATTGAACCGCAGCTGGGCCACGAAGAAGGCACTCAGGGCCGTGAGCAGGCCCAGCACGAGCAGGGTGGTATGGGCGTAACGACGAAGGGACATAAAGGGAATTAGCACGACTGCTGAAGCCGCATCATCTTTCGGGCGACGTAGTCGGGGCGTTCGAATCGCCCCAAACCGCACAAACATCGCAGCTACCAGCAACGCCCCCATTTCCCCAATTGTTTCGGATTCCGGCCTTTAAAAATCCCCGGTTTGCTCACCCCTCGCTGGCGCCGCTGGCCCTGCGGGTGCGCCCGTATTACTTTTTACACAACGACTTTGACTTATTAAAGCAGGAGGGTTTTTGCTGCGGATACCGTCCCCGGCAAGCCCATCTTTGTGGTTTAGCCCACTCCAAACCCAGCTACTTTGCCTTATATAGCACTATGAAA
This sequence comes from Hymenobacter sp., assembly GCA_028288445.1. Classification (GTDB taxonomy): domain Bacteria; phylum Bacteroidota; class Bacteroidia; order Cytophagales; family Hymenobacteraceae; genus Hymenobacter. The sequence continues at coordinate 22,365 of JAQBNT010000269.1, forward strand.
AAAGCGTTATTCTATGCGGTTGCCCTCTACTGTTTCGTTCTCACCGCACAGGCCCAAACCCCCGCCCAAACCCAGGGCATGGCCAAGGCCATCCTGAAAAACGATGCCGCCGCCGCCGAAGCGCTGCTGGCCGCGGGCGTCAACCCCAACGCCGCAGTAGAGGTCGTGCCCGGCTTCCCCACCACCTACCTCATCACCGCGGCCTCCAACAACAGCCTCGCCTTGGTCCAACTGCTGCTCAAGCACAAGGCCCAGGTCAACCAGGCCGATGCCTTCAAAGCCACCGCCCTGATGGCGGCCGTCGGCAAAGGCAACAAAGCCATGGTGGAACTCCTGCTCAGCACCGGGGCCGATGCCCGCGCCAAAGACGACGAGGGCAAAGACGCCCTGGCCCTGGCCAAAGAAGGAGGCCACCAGGAAATTATCACGCTCCTGGAACAGAAGCTGAAATAAGGGGCGGGGCATCATAAAAGGGCCGCCGTGGTGTATCTTAGGGCCTGCTAACCGTTGCGTTACATTCACCCCCTCACCTTCACCCGTTTCTTATGAAAAAGACCCTGCTCGCCCTCGCCCTGTTTGCCTTCGCCGGCACCACCGCTTTCGCCCACGACGGCCACGACAAAGACGGTAAAAAAGGCAAGAAAGAATCCTGCGCCAAAAGCACCGCCGGCGGCCACTCGTGCTGCATGAAAGGCGGCAAAACCGCCAGCGTGAAGCCCGCCGCTAAGCCGGAGGCTGCCGTTAAGCTGTAATCACCGCCGGCCCCGGCCGCTGCTGAGAACCCAAAAGCCGCTTCGGAAACGAGGCGGCTTTTTCAATTAATCCCCTTCCCTCAGAAGAATCCTTCCCGCATAGCTCCCCCATACTCCTCTTCATTTTGAATACACTACCCTTCGTTTCAATAGCACTACTCTTCGTTTTATCCGTCCTACATCTCGTCTCGATAATACAATACGTCGTCTCAATCACCCTACTACTCGTCTCAATAATACCCGCATTCGTTTCAGTATTCCTCGCTTTCGTCTCACCTATACTACTATTCATCTCACTTATACTACCTTTCGTTTTACTTAAACCCCGCTTCGTCTTAGTTGTAATACCTTTCGTTTCAACCACGCTACCAATCATTTCAGCCGTGCTACTCAACCGATTTGCTGCAGGCGCGAGGCTGGACAACTGTTCCCATCCTTTCAGCCCTGTTCACCCGCCCTGCCCATGAAAGCCACTGCCGACCCCCTCGTCGACCTGTTTGCCCAAAAAGTAGCCACCCGCGACGACCCCGCCCCCTACGTGCCCCCGCGCCAGGACCGCGCCGCCATCCTCGAACGGCTCGAGGCCGCCCTCCAGGCCCTGGGCGTGCGCCTGCGCAACCGCCGCCACACCATGGCCCGGCTGTGCCTGGCCCTCGCCCCGCACCCCCGCCGCACGGCCGTGCAGCTGGCCGACGAACTGGCCCTCAACCGCCAAACCGTCACCGCTGCCCTCGCCGCGCTGCTCCCGCCCGCCCTGCTGGCCTACGAAAAGGAAGGCCGCAGCCGCTACTACCGCTTCACCCGCGCCGGCGAAGACTGGCTGCTGCCCCTGCTCACGGGCGAGGCGGGGCCGGGGGCGGCCGTTGAACTGTAATTGCACTGGCTTCGGCTGCTGCTGAGCAATAAAAAGCCGCTCCTGCATCAGAAGCGGCTTTTTGTTGCTTAAAACCCCATTATTTGGTTTGCTCTGGATAGTAAACTTTAATGGCTTGTGACAATTCCATACCGTCTTTTTCATACAACAATGTCAAGGTGGTTTCAAAGGCAGGTGAAGCAATAACAATGTGCCACCCTGGGTCTATGGATGGAAACTGTCCAGCCAGTTTACTATTGAACTGATACCATCCAGCCGTTTCTTCCGTTAGACGCAGCACCGTTTCAGTGCTGTGAATATCCATGCATATCATATCAGTGGTAAATAAGTCCGCCTTATACCCAAAAATTGCTTGAATATCTTTCCAGTCAATGTGAATATTTTGACTGTTCAATAAAGCACCGAAACCACTTGTAGAATAAGTGAAACTGCCCAAATCATTATAGATGAATTTAAAGTCCTTTTTAGTGTCTTCTTTAAATCCTTCGGTACCTGTGAAAATGCTTTTCTGCTTTGAGTTTAGCAGGGGGTAGGTTAAGACAAGCGCGCACAACCCAAAGAATATGAGTCCACTTGTGAAGTCAGTCCAATAGCAGGCAACTACAAGTACCCAACTAATGAGCGGCAGAAAAATGTATTTAACTCGGCTTTTATAGTTTGCTTGCTAATGACGTTCATTACTCATGTTTGAATAGCATTAGGGGAGTAGACTACGCTCTTACAAACCTAGCCTGAAAATGCTAGGGCAAGAATGCCGCTCCGATTATCCACTATTTTTACCCTTGATTTCGTTTGTAGAATTCCCCGCCCCATGCGCCAATACCAAGCCCTGCTCCGCCAAATCCTCGACACCGGCACCGTGAAAACCGACCGCACGGGCACCGGCACGGTGTCCATTTTCGGCCCCCAAATGCGGTTCAATCTGGCCGAGGGCTTCCCGCTGGTGACCACCAAAAAGGTGCACTTAAAGAGCATCATCCACGAATTGCTGTGGTTTTTGCAGGGCGATACCAACATTGCCTACCTCAAGGAGCACGGCGTGAAAATCTGGGACGAGTGGGCCGATGCCAACGGCGACCTCGGCCCCGTCTACGGCCACCAGTGGCGCTCCTGGCCCGACGGCCACGGCGGCCACATCGACCAGATTGCGCAGATTATCCAGCAGCTCCGCACCAATCCCGATTCCCGCCGCATGGTGGTATCGGCCTGGAACGTGGCCGACCTGCCGGCCATGAAGCTGCCTGCCTGCCACGCCCTGTTCCAGTTCTACGTAGCCGATGGCAAGCTCTCCTGCCAGCTCTACCAGCGCTCGGCCGACGTGTTTCTGGGCGTGCCGTTCAACATTGCCAGCTACGCCCTGCTCACCCTCATGGTGGCCCAGGTCACGGGCCTGCAACCCGGCGAGTTCATCTGGACCGGCGGCGACACCCACCTCTACAGCAACCACCTGGAGCAGGCCCGCCTACAGCTGGAACGCGAGCCCCGCCCGCTGCCCCACATGCGCATCAATCCCGAAGTGACGGATATTTTCGGGTTCAACTACGAGGATTTCAAACTGGAAAACTACGAGCCGTGGCCCGCCATCAAGGCCCCGGTGGCCGTATAGGCGGCCCATGAGAAATGGCGCGCTGGGGATGCTGTTGGGGGGATGCGCGCTGCTGGCGGCCGGCCCGGTCCGGGCACAATACGCCGCGCCGGGCTTCCCCATGCTGCCGCAGGGCCGCCTGCCCGTAGTGAAGGCTCCCGCAAAATTGCAGTCGCCCATCCTGCCGCGCTTCTGGCACGAGGCCGACCCCGGCAAGTTGGCAGCGGGCCGCACCGAGTTCTTCGCCTTCGTATTGGAGCACGCCAGATTTCCCGATGGGGCCAAGCCCACCGCCGCGCAGCCCAAGGCCCCGCTGCCCACCGGCCGCCTGCTGGTGCGGCCCGACGGCTCGGTGCGCCAGCCGCCCCGCGTGCTGCGCCGCGAGCTGGCCCTGCCCGAGAGCGCCTACCTGCCCAGCGCCATTCAGGCCCTCGATGCCGAGGCGCAGCGGGTGCTGGGCGCCCTGCGCTTCGTGCGCTCCAAGTCGGTGCAGGACTCGCTGGTAGTGCCCATGCGCTTTATCGAGCAATGAGCGTTAGGAGTTTAGAAACTGCCTCAAGTGGCAGTTGAATATACCGAATGAAGCTACTGCTATTTTTTTGTCTGAGTTGGAGCTTTGCCGTACAGGCGCAAAGCAGCGGTGAAATGTTTGCCGCGCCGGGGATGCCGGTGCGTTTGCAGCACGGCGTGCCTACAGAAGTAACCCGAGTTAAAAAGCCTTTTTTGACGGAAGCTATGCCGAGGTTTTGGCTTGAGACTGATTCGGTATTGCAACTAAAAGGTGCAAACCAAGTATTGAATGCCGTTCGAAGTCGAATCAATTTCCCAAGGGGGGCGATGGTTGATGGGGTAAATGGCCAAATAACTGTCCGTGCTATTCTTTCGCCCGAAGGCATTCCGCTAACGCCTAGAATCATTAGGAGAAGCTCGACACTGGAGGCTGTTGACAAGAAGGTTGTTGACTTATTGGATGCGGAAACCATAAGGGTCGTACAGTTGCTTCGATTTAAACCCAAAGCAGGAAAGGCTGATACGCTCACTATCCCAATGTCATATTTATTCCTATAGCCCCCAAAAACGGAGTGCTGTATCAAATTCCTCGCCTGCTATTTTGGCAATCGCCTTAATAGAAGCCACATTAGCCGTGAAAACAGCGTCAGCCGCCAACAATCCTGTCCTATAAAAAAGCCCTTCGCGGCAATCTACGCCCGCTGCCTGCGCCGCCCGTAGCACCTGCGCCCGGCGCACACCGGCCACGCAGCCGGTTTCAAGCGCGGGTGTGAACAGCACCTCATCCTTCACCCAGAAAATGGCGGCTGCTCCGGTTTCGGCCACACGCCCGGCGGTGTCGCAAAGAATAATTTCATCAAGGCCGCGCTGCTGCCGCTCGTGGGCGGCGCGCACGTAGAGCCACGCCTGCGGGCCTTTGCAGAAGCTCAGGGGAGAGAAAATCGAATGGGTTTCCAGCGCAAAGTCGGCTTTGGCGATGGGCGTTTCGTCCGGCGCGAAGGTTTCGGCGGTGGCCAGCCATTCGGTGGCGTCGGTGGTGGGGGTGTAGCGGCCGCCGCCGGCGCGCCAGAGCTGCAGGCGCAGGCGGGCGGCGGCCAGGCCATTGGCGGCGGCCAGGCGGGCCAGGGTGGTTGCCAGGGCTTCGGGCGTGGCCAGCTCCGGGGGCAGCGTGAGGTAGAGCGCGGCAGCGGCCCGGTGCATGCGCTGGCAGTGGTCGGCGGCGAGGCGCAGGCGGCTGTCGGCGAAAATCAGGGTTTCAAAAAAACCATCGCCGAACGCCAGGCCCCGGTTGGGCAGGGGCAGGGCGGCGGCGGGCAGCAGGTGGTTGTTGAGCAGCAGCATGGGGCGCAAGGTAGGGCCGGCCACTGGCCCCGGCCCACAAAAAAACGGACGAGCCCGCGGGCCCGTCCGTTTTCGGTTGAATTTTACCGGACTAAATTATTGCACCTGCACGCGGCGGGTCACGGCGCCTTCGGCGTAGCGCACGCGCAGCACATACATGCCGGCGGGCAAGTTTTCGAGGGGCAGCGTGGCCGGGGTGGCACCATTGAAATTCTGGTGGCGCACGGCGCGGCCCAGCACGTCGAGCAGGTCGAGGGCCTGGGGGTGGGCGCTGGCGTCGGGGGCCACGGTGAGGGTGGCGTGGGCGGGCACAGGCCAGGCCTGGGTGCGGGCAGCCACGGCTTGCGGGGCGGCTACGTGCAGCACGTTGGTGTTGGTGAGGCGGGCCACGCCGGCGCTGGCCTGGCCGCCAATGGTGGTGAAACTACCGCCGATGATGAGCGTGCCATCGGGCTGGGCCAGCAGGCTCAGGACGCTGCTGTTGGGCACGGCCGTCGCGCCGAAGGATGCATCGAGCTGGCCCGTGGGCAGCAGGCGGGCCAGGTTATTCGGCACGCTGCTGCCGCGCACGCTGCCGCCCACCAGCAGGCGGCCGTTGGGCTGCAGCAGCAGGGAATTGACAGTGCCCGACGTGAACGGGGGCACAAACCCGGTGTCGTGGGTGCCGTCGGCATTCAGGCGGGCCAGCGACACGCGGGCCGTGCCGCCCACGGACGAAAACTGCCCGCCCACCAGGACTTTGCCATCGGGCTGCACCGTCAGGCTATTGAAGCCAGTGGCCGTGTTAGGCGTGACAAAAGGCGTGTTGGCGAAGCTGGCATCGAGCGCACCCGTGCTTTCGAGCCGGGCCACGGTGCGCACGGTGGTAGTGGTGGTGGGGGCGAAGTTGCCGCCCACCAGCAGCTTGCCATTGGGCTGCAGCGCAATGGTAGAAACGTTCAGGAAGCGGCCCGCGCCGGCGGCTGCGGGCGCAAACGAGGCATCGCGGGTGCCGTCGGCCAGCAGGCGTAGCAGCGGTGGGCTTAGGGCCGCGCCGTTGGCGTAACCGGAGTTGCCGCCCACCAGCACGCGGCCATCGGGCTGCAATACGAGGTGGTAAAGGTTGCTGCCCGCCAGGCTGGGCGGGGTAAAGCTGTTGTCGCGCGCACCGGTGGTCAGTTGCCGCTGCACCACGCTGTTGGCGATGACCAGCACTTTGCCATCGGGCTGCAGCGCCAGCTCGCCCACCGAATCGTCGAAGCCCACGCCCGTGTTGTAGGTAGCGTCCACGGTGCCGTTGGTATTGAGGCGGGCCAGGCGGCGAGCGGGCTGACCGTTTACTTCCGAGAAGTAGCCGCCGATAACCAGCTTGCCGTCGGCTTGCCGCACGATGCTGCTCACCGAGCCCAGGTTTTGCAGCAGTGGCGAAAACGAGGCATCGAGCGCGCCGCTGCTCGTGAACTGCACCACCGGCCGGTCGAGCGCCCCGCCGAAGTTGGTGAAGCTGCCGGCTGCCAGCACGGCCCCACTGGCCAGGCGCGTAATGGAGTTGAGGGTGCCATTGCCGGTACCGGCCTGAAACGAGTTGTCGGCCGTGCCATTGGCATTGAGGCGCACAATGGTGTTGCCGCCGGGGTTGCCGGGAGCAACAAGCGCCAGTATTTTCCCATCGGGCTGTAACTCCAGGGCGTGGCCATAAAAAGAGCTTACATACGCCCCTGCCAGCGTGCTGGGAGCAAATGTGTTGTCGGGGGTGCCGTCCGGCAGTAGGCGCAGCAGGCCCGTGGCGGAGGCCGGAATCCCGCCGGGCGTGAGGTAGCCTGCCACCAGAATCTTGCCATCGGGCTGCAACAGCAGGTAGTTGGCCTCGTCGTTGATGTCCAGGTTGGCGTTGAAGGTCGTATCGAAGCTGCCGTCGGCATTCAGCCGCGCCAAAGCGTGGAAGGTGCTGGTGGTTGTGTTTTGCGTGTAGCCCCCAACGAGGTACTTGCCGCCGGGCAACGCCACTATCGTTTCAATCTCGTCGTCGGCACTCAGGCTGGCGCTAAAGCTGGTATCCACCGAGCCGTTGGCGTTGAGCCGCACCACGTTGGTCGCCGCCACGCCATTGAAATGGTCGAAAAAGCCGCCCACCAAAAATTGGCCATTGGCCAGCGGCAGGGCGTAGTCAACGGCCGAATAGCCGCCCGTCGTCACCGACGGACCCGTGCCGGGGTCGAACGTCGCGTCGCCGGTGCCGTCGGCATTCAGGCGCAGCAGCCCGTTGCGGGTGATGCCGCCCGCCACCAGCGGGACGTTGGTGTAAGCCGTGAGCAGCAGCTGCCCGTTGGCCAATTGGTCGGCGCGGTATGCCTGCGAGCTGGCCCCCAGGTTTTGCTGGAACGCTGCATCCACCGCCCCGGCGGCGGTGTAGCGCACCAGGCTGTTCACCGGGCTGCCATTGGCGCGGCTGAAACGGCCCAGCACCACGCGCTTGCCATCGGCCTGTTCCAGCACCGAATTGGCCGCGCCCGGGGCGTAGTAGGTGCCCGGGGCAAAGCTGGGGTCCAGCGTCTGGGCGTGGGCCGTGGGCCAACTCACCGGCAACAAGCAGATGCCAATGAGCAATAGGGTATTATTCTTCACCAAATTGAATATAAAAAATGGAAATAAAATGTGACTATAAAGGTAGAGCCGGAATAACTGGCTCGGAAATCAGTCCAATCGAAACTTTTTGCCTGGCAGCGCCCGCACCACGCCCCGAAACTCCAGCGCCAGTAGCAGCGAGGCCACGGCATGGATGGCCAGCTGGGCTTGCCAGGCCAGCTCGTCCATCTGCAGCTCGCGGCCCGGGGCGGCAGCCAGCACGGTTATCAGGCCGTATTCATCAGCGGTAAAATCAGCCGCTACGTAGGAGGGAGCGGGCTTGAACTTGCCGGACTGGTGCAGGGCCGCGTCCCAGTTCAGGAGCTGCTCCAGGTCGCGGGGCTCGGTGTAGAGGGCGGCTTTGTTGTCCCGAATCAAGGCGTTGCAGCCGGCCGAAGCGGCTGAACTCAGGTTGCCGGGCACGGCCAGCACATCGCGGTCGTAGCTCAGGGCCAGCTCGGCGGTTATCAGCGCGCCGCCTTTGATGGCCGCTTCCACTACCACGGTACCATCACTCAGGCCGGCGATAATGCGGTTGCGGGCCGGAAAGTTGTAGCGGTCGGGCGGCGTGCCGAAGGGGAATTCGGTGAGCAGGCCGCCCTGCTCGCGCATCTTTTCGGCCGTTTTCTGGTGGGTGTGCGGGTAGATTCTATCGAGGCCCGTAGCCATCACGCCCACGGTTTCCAGCCCTTCCTGCAAAGCCGCGCGGTGAGCAATAATGTCGATGCCATAAGCCAGGCCGCTCACCACCAGCGGCCGGTGCGGCAGCAGACCGGTGATGATGCGTTCGGTTTGCTCGCGGCCGTAGTCGGTGTTTTTGCGAGTGCCCACAAGGGCCACGGTTTTGGGCGCGTTGAGGTCGGCCGTGCCCTGGTAGTAAAGGATGGCCGGCGCGTCGGGAATCAGCTTGAGGCGGCTAGGAAAGCGCTTGCTGGTGTAAAACAGGATTTCAACGCCATCCTTTTCGGCCTTCTTCAAATCGGCTTCCGCCTTGCGCAACGCCTTCTCCCGCTCCGGGCCGGTCAGGATGGCCACCGTAGCCGCGCCCACGCCGGGAATGCGGCGCAGCTTGCCGGGCGGCATCATCAGCACGTTTTTGGCCGCGCCGCCGTAGCTCATCAGCTGTCGCGTGAGCTGCGGGCCGATGCCGGGCAGTAGCGTAAGGGCCAGCTCGTGGAAAAGGGTGTCAGTGTTGGTAGAAGCAGGCATGGAAGGCTATTCAGCAACGTCGGGGTCAGCCTTGCCGGCCGCTTCCACTTCTTTCTTCAGACTCATCAAAAACGCCCGCACCTTCTCCAGGCTCTGCACCACGTCAATCTTGTCCTTGAGCTGCGGACCCTTTTGCTTCAGCATGTCGCGCGCGCCGGGGATGGTGTAGCCGCGCTCCTTCACCAGGTGGTAGATGGTGCGGAAAACCTCGATGTCCTGCGGGGTGTAGAGGCGGTTGCCCTTCTTGCTGCGGCGGGGGCGCAGCTCCTCAAACTCGGTTTCCCAGAAGCGCACCAGCGACTCGGCCACCTTGAACTGGGCGGCCACTTCGCCGATGGTGAAGTATTGTTTTTCGATGCTGCGCTCTTTGTAGGGCATGGTATGGGAAGCCGGTAGCGGGTTACTCAACCCGGTATTTCCGGCTGATTTCGTCGTAAATTAACAACAAGTCGTTGGCCTTTCCCTGTTTGTCGAAAATGGATTCCCAGGTGTTGAGCGGCTCCCAGATGAAGCTGCCACGGCCTTTGCCGCCCGGCAGGTTGAAAGCAATGTCGTTGACCTCGCGCTTGCGCTCCGAGTATTCGACCACCACAATGTCCTGCGGGTATTTTTTGGCCAGCGCCGTCAGGTTGTTTTTAAGGTCTGGGATGGTGCCGTGCCACTTCGGATAATACGACTCGCCAATCACATCGAACTCCACCTTGCGCGCAACCATGTGGTCGAGCCACAGGGTAGACTTCAAATTCTGGCCGCCCAGGGCAATGTGCATCATCACCAGCGCGGTGGGCGTGGTTTCGCGCACGGCGCGGGCCCCGGCTTTGGCCAGGCCGGCCAGCACGTCGAAGCGGGCGAGGCTGTCGGCTTTGTCCACGTCGCCGTCGGGCCAAATCATGCCGTGGTTGATTTCGTTGCCTACCTGCACCATGTCGGGCGGCGTGCCCTGGGCTTTCAGCGCCTGCAATACCTCCGTGGTGTAGTTGTGCACGGCGGTTTCCAGGGCCGCGCCGGTCAGGTTTTTCCAGGCCAAGGGCTTGAACTGCTTCTGCGGGTCGGCCCAAGTATCGGAGTAGTGGAAATCGAGCAGCAGCTTGAGGCCTGCCTGTTTCACCCGCTTGGCCATGGCCAGGGTGTGCGGCAGGTCGCAGAAGCCTTTGCCAGGCGAGTAGCCGCTGTCGGCCGCCGGGTTGTTGAAAATCCGCAGGCGGATGTAGTTGAAGTGGTGGTCTTTCAGAATCTGGATAGCGTCCTTCTGCACGCCCTTGTCCGAAAACTTGACGCCACGGGCTTCCAGCTGCGGCAAAAAGGAAATGTCGGCCCCCAGCACTTTGCCCAGCCGGGCCTTGCGTGGAGTGGGCGGCGTTGTTGCGGCGGCGCTGCTCAAGCCAGCCAGCACCAACAGGCCAATGCCAGCCGAGCGGCGCAGAGTATTCAAACGAAGCGACATAGTAGTATGGGAGATTGTGCTGCCTGAGAAGCTGTTCGAGTTAGTTACAAGGCCGTCACAACGGCGTAGAGACGCATAATTGCGTCTCGTCGTTGAACGGTAATCGTGCAGGCGATGCAGACGACGAGACGCAATTATGCGTCTCTACGGCCACCGGCCACCAACACAAATAGCTTCTGAAAAAGCAGGCCCGCGAAGGACCCGCAAGATACGGGCAGCCGGGCAACCGCGTCAGGGGGGCGTTTTGTTACCTTTGTGGCACTGGCCCCGTGGCAAAACCAATTCTTTGCCGGATGCGGGCCGTTTTCTTCGCTTTTCTATGTCACTCCCCACCGCTTCCGCTGTCCGCCAGCAGTTCCTCGATTTCTTCGCCTCCAAAGGCCACCACATCGTGCCCTCGGCCCCGATTGTGGTGAAGGACGACCCCACGCTGCTGTTCATCAACTCGGGCATGGCCCCGTTCAAGGACTATTTCCTGGGCAACAAGCCCGCGCCCTACAAGCGCATCGCCGACACCCAGAAGTGCCTGCGCGTGAGCGGCAAGCACAACGATTTGGAGGAGGTAGGCTACGACACCTACCACCACACCATGTTTGAGATGCTGGGCAACTGGTCGTTTGGCGACTACTTCAAAACCGACGCCATTGCCTGGGCCTGGGAACTGCTGACCGAGGTGTACAAGTTGGAGAAAGACCGGCTTTACGTCACCTATTTCGAGGGCGACCAGGCCGACGGCACCGGCCCCGACACCGAAACCCAGAACCTCTGGCGCACCTACACCACCGACGACCGCATTCTGCCCGGCAACAAGAAGGACAACTTTTGGGAAATGGGCGACACCGGCCCCTGCGGCCCGTGCACCGAAATCCACATCGACCTGCGCTCCGACGAGGAGCGCGCCGCCACGCCCGGCCGCGACCTCGTGAACGCCGACCATCCGCAGGTGGTGGAAATCTGGAACAACGTGTTTATGGAATTCCAGCGCCTGGCCGACAAGTCCCTCATCAAGCTGCCCGAGCAGAGCGTGGACACCGGCATGGGCTTCGAGCGCCTGATGATGGCCGTGTCGGGCGTGAAGTCGAACTACGATACCGACGTTTTCCAGCCGCTCATCCAGTTCATCGCCAAGGAAGTAGGAGTGGAGTACCACGGCACCGCGCCCGCCAAGGTAACGGACCAGCCGACCACGGAAAACGAGAAAACGGACATCGCCATCCGCGTCATCGCCGACCACATCCGCACCATCGCCTTCACCATTGCCGACGGCCAGCTGCCCAGCAACGTGAAGGCCGGCTACGTCATTCGCCGCATTCTGCGCCGCGCCGTGCGCTACGCCTTCTCGTCGCTGAACCAGAAGCAGCCCTTCCTATATAAGCTGGTGCCCGTGCTGGCCGAGCAGATGCGCAATATTTTCCCCGAGCTGAAAGCCCAGACGGCCTTTGTACAGCGCGTGATTGAGGAGGAGGAAATTGCCTTCCTGAAAACGCTGGAAACCGGCCTGCGCCGGCTGGATGCGCTGGAAGAAAGCACGCGAACCAACGGCGGCGTTATCGACGGCAAAACCGCATTTGAGCTGTCCGACACCTTCGGCTTTCCGCTTGACCTCACCGCCCTCATCGCCCGCGAAAAGGGCCTGACGGTGGATGAGGAAGGCTTCAAAAAGGAGTTGGAGCAGCAGAAAAGCCGCAGCCGCAACGCCCAGGAAACCGAGCAGAGCGACTGGGTGACCGTGACCGAGCACGACGCCCCGAACGTTTTCGTGGGCTACGACCAGGACGAAGCCACGGCCCGCCTGCTGCGCTACCGCAAGACCACGGCCAAGGGTAAAACCGAATACCAGCTGGTATTCGACCAAACCCCGTTCTACGCCGAAAGCGGTGGCCAGATTGGCGACACCGGCTACCTGGAATCGACCCTGAGCAAAGTGCGCGTGATTAATACGAGCAAGGAAAACGACCTCATCATCCACACCACGCTGGAGCTGCCGCAGGAGCTGACCGAGGAATTCCTGGCCCGGCCCGACGCCGCCCGCCGCGCCCTCATCAAGAACAACCACACCGCCACCCACCTGCTGCAAGCCGCCCTGCGCGAAATCCTGGGCAGCCACGTTCAGCAGAAAGGCTCGCTGGTAAATGAGAAGCTGCTGCGCTTCGACTTCTCGCACTTCACCAAGGTTTCGGACGAGCAGTTGCGCGAGATTGAGCAACTGGTGAATGCGCGCATCCGCCAGCAGATTCCGCTCGATGAGCGCCGTAATGTGCCTATTGCCGAAGCCAAAAACCTGGGCGCGATGGCGCTGTTCGGCGAGAAGTACGGCGACTTCGTGCGCGTTATCACCTTCGACCGCGATTATTCGGTGGAACTCTGCGGCGGCCTGCATGTGGCCAACACCGGCAGCATCGGTTACTTTAAAATCACGACGGAAAGCGCGGTGGGCGCGGGCGTGCGCCGCATCGAGGCCGTGACGGCCGGCGCGGCCGAAGCCTACGTGGACCAGCAGCTCGACCTGCTGGCCCAGGTGCGCGAAACCCTCGGCAACCCCCAGCACCTGCTCACCACTTTGGAAAAGCAGGGCGAGGAAATGGCCACCCTGCGCAAGCAGATTGAGCAGTTCGGCCAGCAAAGCATCAACCAGCAAAAAGACCAGCTGGTGGGCCAGGTGAAGGCGCTGAACGGCGTGAATTTCCTGGCTGCCCAGGTGCAGGCCGGCAGCGCCGACGCGCTCAAAACCCTGGCCTTCAACCTGCGCCAGGCCGTGCCCAACCTCGTGCTGGTGCTCGGCGCAGAAGTAGACGGCAAGCCCCAGCTGGCCGTGATGCTGGCCGACGAGATTGCCCAGGCCGGCAAGCTCAACGCCACCACGCTGGTGCGCGAGCTGGCCAGGGAAATCCAGGGCGGCGGCGGCGGGCAGCCGTTCTTCGCCACGGCCGGCGGCAAGAACGTGGCCGGGCTGGCCGCCGCCATTGCCAAAGCCGAAGCAGCGGTTGCGGCGGGATTGTAGTCGCGCCGATTGAATAAAATACGATGC